>NZ_BCRB01000059.1 GCF_001552375.1 Cellulomonas iranensis NBRC 101100 = JCM 18110
AGCGACCCGGCCCCGCCGGGCTCGCGCCGACCGGTGCGGACGGCGACGAGGGGACCGGGCCGCCGGGCGCGGCGCCGGACGCCGGGGACGTCGACCCCGCCGGGGCCCCGACCGCGGCGCGCTGCACGGCCGCCGTCACCGACGCGGCCGCGACCACCTCGAGCGCGGGGCTGCCCAGGTCGCACGCGCTCGACACCAGCTGCGCGAGCGCCTCGGCGTACGCGACGGCGTGCGGCGACCCGCCCGCCACGAGCGCACCCAGCAGGTCGGTCGGTGCGTGCCGCCACCGGCGCGCCGACCCGGCCGCCGTGAAGAACGCCGTGAGGTCGTCCGCGTCGCGGTCCGTCGCGGCGAGCCACGCGGGCGCGGCACCGGGTGCGGACTCGGCGACCGCGGCGGCCAGGCGCTCGCCCTCGTCGCGCACCGCACCCGCGTCGAGGCCCGCCGCGGTGCCGGCCGCGACGAGCGCGTCCAGCGCCGCGGTGACGCCGCGCGTCGCCGGCGCTGTCACGACGCCCCCGCCCCGGGCACGTCGAGCGACGACTGCCCGAACTTCTCGGCGAGGAACTCGCCGTGCGCGACCAGCGCCTGCGCGTCGGCGCGGTACACCGCGTCGGAGATCTTCTCGAGCGTGACCGCGAGCAGGTCGAGCTGGTCGCACAGCACCATGAGCGACGTCCGCCCGCGCGACACCACGCGTCGGTCCGCGAAGTCGCGCGGCAGCCGCAGGTACCCGTCGACGGCCTCGGGCAGGTAGCTCGTCGCGGTCGCGACCACGGTGTACGCCTGCCGGTCCCCGACGCCGAACCGGTCGAGCCGCGGCACCATGTCCTCGACCGTGCCCGTGATGCGGTGCACGCGCGCGGTCACCGCGGCGGGCACGCGGCCCTCGATGCGCGCCTCGACGTCGCGCACGGCCGTCGCGATCTGCTCGGCCGTCGGCACGGGGTCCTCCTCGACCACCGCCGCGGGCGGGCGCGAGCGCCCGAGCAGACGCGCCACGAGGTCGCCCAGCGCGCTCATCGGCCGACCCCCGTCCCGCTCGTCGTGCTCATCCGTCCGCCCGCCGCCGTGACCGCTGCCGTGACCGTCGCCGGGCTCGCCCCCGTGCGCGCTCGTGCCGTCAGCGCAGGCCCAGGTCGAGCGAGCCGCTCGACGCGTCCGTGCCGTCCGAGCGCGACACCCGGTCCAGGTACTGCTTGGCCTTGGCGGTCTCGGTCTCCAGCACACCGACGGTCTGCGCCATCGAGTCCAGCGCCTGCACCTTGAACGTGTCGATCGAGTCCATCGCGGCGAACACGTCGGCGAACGACTGCTGCAGCTGCGGCAGCCCGATCGTCGCGCTCGCGGCCTGCTGCTGGATCGTCACCGACTGCTCGCGCAGCATCTTCGACGTCGACGCGATCATGTTCGACGTCGTGGTGTTGAGCGCCGAGATCTGGTCGAGCACGAGCTTCTGGTTGTTGAGGGCCTGCGCGACCAGCACCGCGGTGCGCAGGGCCGCGACGGTCGTGGTCGTCGCGCGGTCGACGCCCTTGATGAGCTCGACGTTGTTCTTGATGATGATGTCGATCGCGAGGTAGCCCTGGATCGACACCGCGAGCTGCGTGAGCAGGTCCTGGTGCTTCTGCCGCACGTAGAACAGCACGTCCTCGCGCAGCGCCCGCGCACGCTCGGGGTCGGTCGCCTCGGCCTGCGCGATCTTCGCGGAGAGCTGCGCGTCGAGCGCGCTCGCGACGTAGATGTACTGGTTGAGCCGGCCCATGGTGTCCCACAGGTGCTGCTTCTCGAGGTTGAGCGCCGCGTTGTCCTTGCGCAGCTCGTCCTGCCCCCGGTACAGCGCCTTGACGATCGCGTCGATCTGCTTCTGCGAGCTCTCGTAGCGGCGGAAGTAGTCGGTCAGCGAGTCGCCGAACGGCAGGAACCCGAGCAGCTTGCGCCCGACCGTCTTCTCCGACGGGTCGAGGTCCTCGACCGTGCGGCGCAGGTCCATGAGCGACTTGCCGACCTGCGACGTGCCCGACACGCCGCCCTCGCGCAGCTCGCGCACCGGCACCTGCAGCAGCCGGTTCGACGTGTCCGCCGCCTGGCGGATGTCGGTGTCGCCCATGAGGCGCACGTCGTCGCCCTTGGCGGCGAACTCCGGCGAGCCCGCCTGCACGGCGTCCAGGCCCGCGAGGTAGGCCGCGACCTTCGCGTCCAGGCCCGGCAGCGCGGCCGGGTCGACGCGCGGCGCCATCGCGGGCGCGTCGGTCGCCGCGACGGGCGCGACGGGTGCCGGCGCCTCGAGCGCGAACGCGGCCGCGGGGGCGGGCGGCTGCAGGGGGCTGGGCTCGCTCATGCTGGTCCTCCGGGAGCGCGGGCTGCGCGGCGCCGCCTGACGTGACGGTCCAGGTCAACGTACCGGACGGGGGTCCGGCGAGAACGAGAACGTCCGGGTGCTGAGGGCGGTTCCCCACCTTCAGCCACAGGCGCGCCACCGGGTCTGCGGCCGCCCCGACGTAAGGGACGCGCGCCCGCAGAAGCACGTCGTGTTGCTGCGGGAGGCCGAGGGTCGACCTCGAGGGCAGTCTCGTCGCCAGGTCGCTTGGTCGGCCGATGGTCTGGCCGCACCCGTTGGCGTGGTGCAGGCAACCCAGCTGTTGCGCTCACCGCGATGGCTGGCCCGGGTGGTCGTTGCGTGCGCGTCACCGGCGTCCTGTGCGGGCCGGTGACGGCGCTACCCGGCTTCGGGCTGCGCCGTCGTCAACGCCGCAGGACGCCCCGTCCCCCGCCTGAGGCCGGAAAGGTCAGTACCGCGCCCCCGGCGATCCCGGTCAATGCGACGGCGAGCCATGCCCCTGCGTCGACCGCCGCGTGGTCTTCCAGGACGGGGCACGCACCCGACGTCTCGTCGTCTGCACACACCGCCCATGGGCGCAGCAGCAGCAAGGTGGCTCCGACTGCCGAGACGATGAGGAGCAGCGCACCGATCGTGCGCCTGCGGACTCTTGTCGCGCCATCACAGTTCATTGGCGGTGGTCCAGTTGCAGCGATGCCTCGCGACGCCCCACACCCACGTCGTGGTGCGAGTCGGCCGGAACTTCTCAAGGTTCCACTCGCCAGTTGCAATGTTGTAGAAGCCGCCCCAGACATGGCACTCGTACTGCTGCCGCAAGGTTGCCTTCTCGTTTAGACGTGGCGCTTTGGCGGTCGCCTCTGCCCATCCTGACGAGAGCATGATCTCGATTCCCGCAGCGTTGGGGGCGTGTGTGACATTTCCCCACGTCGACTTCCACAGGTTAACACGCAACTGGCCGTTGTAGGTGTCCTGGGTGATCTTGCTAAACAAATCAATACCGAGCCAGGGGTCCGCGACCACGGGGTAGGCGGTGTGAGAGGACCGGTGCTCCACGATCTGGACGAGTGAGTTGTCGCGAATCTCGAAGTGGGTCGGGACTTCATCGCCGTTTGCGTCTCTTGCCCACGGCGGCGCCGCGCCGACGATCAATGAATCGTCCGCGTCGACATACCACACGGCCCCGTTGTCTAGCCGTTTGAACGACGCACCGTCAACGGGTGGGATGTCGAAGCTAAACTCTGTCGGTGACGTCGCGTCGTTCGCGGTGAAGACGACCTGAACAGATCCGTCCGCCTTTTCCACAGCGCCGAAGGTCGACGTGTCGCCGATGACGGCTACGTCCCCCGAGGGCAGCCGGTCGACCTGGGCACCTTCTCCTACGGGGAGGCCGACCGACAGGCCGGAAAAGGTGAGCTCTGCCGTCGTCATCGTCTCGTCAGCGTCGATCTCGACGTCACGGCGGCGATCCCCGGGCGCGAGGGTGTCCTCTGTGAACACCTCGGGGGCGACGGCGGCGACAGCGTCAACGAAATCGGCGACACCGCTCTTGCTCGCGCCTGCTCCTGGAGGTGCGACACCCGCGAATACCAGAAGGGCGGTCCCGCCTAGCGCGAGGCTCGTGCGAAAAAATGGCATAATATCGCCCCCCTGATTGACGATCACACCGTCAGATTCCAATACGAAACATAACGTTAGCAGCATCGCGCAGTCTCCCGAGTCACTCGAAAGGGTGAGGTGCGAGACTGCCACCGCCGTCTCCGTGACTCCCGGTAGGGGCGGGCTCCCGTGGTGACGCGGGTCGAGGGCTGCGCAGCGCCCGATCAATCCGACGATTCGCGGTTCGCAGTGGAGCTCGGCCCGTTGATAGGTGTTCACGTGGTGTTCTCCATGATGGCGGTGACGGTGACGAAGCCGTGGTGGCCGTGTTCGTCGCGGAAGTCGCGAAAGTCGCGGGGGTGTGCCTGGTGCTCTTGATTGTGGTGATCGCGACTTCGGCGTGGGCGTGGGCGTGGGTGACGCCGCTGACGAGCGGGCCTCGCTGGTCGGCCGCCAAGATTCCAGGGCCGGGACGAGCGGCTCGGTCCATGTGTCGCGACGACCTTCGCGACCCCGCGCAGCGTGTGCATGCCGTCCGCTGCAGCCATCAGCGAGATCGTGGACGGGAGCGTCCGGAGCTGTCCCTGACGGGCTACGCCTGCTCGAGAGGTCGGGTCGGGTCGTCCAGGCGCTGCAGCGACGGTCGTGGGCCTCGCGGGCGTGGCCGGTCGGACGGTCGTCACGATCTGGTTGGCGCACGGGATGAGGTGGAACGCGTCGACCGATGACTGCCGCCGTCGGTAGGTGGAGTGGTGATCTCCTCGCAAGGGCCGCGGGCGTGTCGGGCGCGATGACCTCGGCCCGGTGGCGTCAGGCGGCGTCGTCCTTGGTACGCCGGGTCGCAGCACGGCCCCGGTCGCGCCGGTCGACCATCCTGAGCACGGCGAGGGTGTCCGATCGGCGCGCGCGGTCGTCCACGACTCGATCCGCCGCACGCCGCTCCCGGCTCGCCGAACCATCTCGCTGAACCATCTCGCCGACTGGCACCGGTGCCGGGAGAAGGGGGCGCGGGGGTGCTCGTCGAGCGGGCGGCACGCGACCGCGACGACCACCGGCAGGTGAGGCGCCCTCACCTCTCCGCCTGCGGCGAACACGGGACGTCGTGGGGGTACCCCGCCGTTAGCATCGAAACACGCCGCTCTGTCGGCTCCGTGCGCACCACCGACGCACGGCGCAGCCGGGGCACGCCGCTCGTGAGGAGTGCACATGTTCGAGAGATTCACGGACCGAGCCCGTCGCGTGGTCGTCCTCGCCCAGGAAGAGGCGCGGATGCTCAACCACAACTACATCGGCACCGAGCACATCCTCCTGGGCCTGATCCACGAGGGTGAGGGTGTCGCGGCCAAGGCCCTGGAGTCGCTCGGCATCTCCCTGGAGGCGGTCCGCGCCCAGGTGCAGGAGATCATCGGCGAGGGCCAGCAGGCGCCGAGCGGGCACATCCCGTTCACGCCGCGCGCCAAGAAGGTGCTGGAGCTGTCGCTGCGCGAGGCGCTGCAGCTCGGCCACAACTACATCGGCACCGAGCACATCCTGCTCGGGCTCATCCGCGAGGGCGAGGGCGTCGCCGCCCAGGTCCTCAACAAGCTCGGCGCCGACCTCAACCGCGTGCGCCAGCAGGTCATCCAGCTCGTCTCGGGCTACCAGGGCAAGGAGCCGGTCGCCTCGGGCGGCCCGGCGGAGGGCCAGCCGTCCGGCTCGGCCGTGCTCGACCAGTTCGGCCGCAACCTCACGCAGGCGGCCCGCGACGGCAAGCTCGACCCGGTCATCGGGCGCGAGAAGGAGATCGAGCGGGTCATGCAGGTGCTGTCCCGCCGCACCAAGAACAACCCGGTGCTGATCGGTGAGCCCGGCGTCGGCAAGACCGCCGTCGTCGAGGGCCTCGCGCAGGACATCGTCCGCGGCGACGTCCCCGAGACGCTCAAGGACAAGCAGCTCTACACGCTCGACCTCGGCGCGCTGGTCGCCGGCTCGCGCTACCGCGGCGACTTCGAGGAGCGCCTGAAGAAGGTCCTCAAGGAGATCCGCACGCGCGGCGACATCATCCTGTTCATCGACGAGATCCACACGCTCGTCGGTGCGGGCGCCGCCGAGGGCGCGATCGACGCCGCGTCGATCCTCAAGCCCATGCTCGCGCGCGGCGAGCTGCAGACCATCGGCGCGACCACGCTCGACGAGTACCGCAAGTACGTCGAGAAGGACCCGGCCCTGGAGCGGCGCTTCCAGCCGATCCAGGTCTCCGAGCCGAACCTGCAGCACGCGATCGAGATCCTCAAGGGTCTGCGCGACCGCTACGAGGCGCACCACCGCGTGTCCATCACGGACTCCGCGCTCGTCGCCGCGGCCACGCTCGCCGACCGGTACGTCAACGACCGGTTCCTGCCGGACAAGGCGATCGACCTGGTCGACGAGGCCGGTGCGCGCCTGCGGATCCGCCGCATGACGGCCCCGCCGGAGCTGCGCGAGCTCGACGAGCAGATCGCCGAGACGCGTCGCGACAAGGAGTCCGCGATCGACGAGCAGGACTTCGAGAAGGCCGCGCGCCTGCGCGACGAGGAGAAGCAGCTCGGGCTCAAGCGCGCCGAGAAGGAGAAGGCCTGGAAGAACGGCGACCTGGACGCCGTCGCCGAGGTCGACGAGGAGCTCATCGCCGAGGTGCTGGCCAACGCCACGGGCATCCCGGTGTTCAAGCTCACCGAGGAGGAGTCCAGCCGGCTGCTCCACATGGAGGAGAACCTGCACAAGCGGGTCGTCGGCCAGGACGCCGCCATTAAGGCGCTGTCGCAGGCCATCCGCCGCACGCGCGCGGGCCTCAAGGACCCCAAGCGCCCCGGTGGGTCGTTCATCTTCGCGGGCCCCACGGGCGTCGGGAAGACCGAGCTGGCCAAGGCGCTCGCCGAGTTCCTCTTCGGGGACGAGGACGCGCTCATCCAGCTCGACATGTCGGAGTTCTCCGAGAAGCACACCGTCTCGCGGCTCTTCGGCTCGCCCCCCGGGTACGTCGGGTACGACGAGGGTGGACAGCTCACCGAGAAGGTGCGCCGCCGGCCGTTCTCCGTCGTGCTGTTCGACGAGGTCGAGAAGGCCCACGCGGACATCTTCAACTCGCTGCTGCAGATCCTCGAGGACGGTCGACTGACCGACTCGCAGGGCCGCGTGGTCGACTTCAAGAACACCGTCATCATCATGACCACGAACCTCGGCACGCGGGACATCGCCAAGGGCGTCATGACCGGCTTCCAGGCCGGCGGCGACCTGTCGACGTCGTACGAGCGCATGAAGGCCAAGGTCAACGACGAGCTCAAGACGCACTTCCGTCCCGAGTTCCTCAACCGCGTCGACGACGTGGTGGTCTTCCCGCAGCTCTCGCAGCCCGAGATCTTCGCGATCGTCGACCTGATGATCGCCAAGCTCGACAAGCGTCTGCGCGACAAGGACATGGGCATCGAGCTCACGCCCGCCGCGAAGAAGCTGCTGTCCGAGAAGGGCTACGACCCGGTGCTCGGCGCCCGGCCGCTGCGCCGCGCGATCCAGCGGGAGATCGAGGACACGCTGTCCGAGAAGATCCTGTTCGGCGAGCTCAAGGGCGGCGAGCTGGTGGTCGTCGACGCCGAGGGCGAGGGCCTGCTCGGGGAGTTCACGTTCCGTGGCGTGCCGCGCGGCACGCAGGAGAAGGAGCCGGTCGCCGTGGGTGCGTCGTCCGGCACGCCGGGCTCCGGCACCGACGTCCCGCCCGCCCCGTCCTCGGGTGCGCGCAGCGGCGACGCCGGCACGGGTCTCGCCCCCGCCTGACCCACCCCGCACCACCGACGGCCCCGGTCCCCTCGCGCGAGGGGACCGGGGCCGTCGTCGTGCGTCTGCGCGCAAGCACGGGCGGTGCCGCGACAGAGTCGGGGCATGAGGACACGACGGGCAGCGTGGACGGTGGTCGGTCGGCTGGTCGGCGGCGTGGTGCTGCTGGGCGGGTGCGCCGGGGCTGCGCCGCCGGGCGGGGAGCCGCCGGGCGGAGAGATGGGGCGCGGGGGCGCCGCCGAGGTAGTCGACGCCGCCGACTGCGCCGTGCAGGAGGTGGTGGTGGCGCTCGGTGCCGGCGACGGCGAGGGGCTGCCCGCGGCGCCGCGTGCCGGTGCGGTCCCGCGCGGGTTCGAGCCGGTGGCCGCGGTGGAGTGCCGGCTCGCGGCCCTGGCGCTCGTCCCGGGGCCGGCGCCGGAGCTGGTCCCCGAGCTCGGCGCGCCGGCCGTGCCCGGGGACGGTGACGTCGGGCCGGCCGTGCCCGGGGGTGGCGACGACGGGCCGGCCGTGCCCGGGGACGCGGCGGGGGCACGGGTGCCGCCCGGGAGCACGGTCGAGGCGCCGGCACTGCCCGGGGTGGTCGAGGGCGCCCCCGCGGCGCCCGGACCGTCGGCGACCGAGCTGCCGGAGCCGACGTCGCCGGGCGTCCGCATCGACGCGGTCCGCCTCGAGGGAGACCTCGGCCCGCTGCTCGCGCAGCTGCGCCGACCCGACGTCGCAGCGCGTCCGGACCAGGCGTGCATGGCGATGTTCCAGGCCGTCCCCGTGCTGTACCTGGTCGACGCCGACGGCCGCGCGGTCCGCGTCACGTGGCCGACCGACGCGTGCGGCTTCCTGCGTGAGGGCGCGATCGAGTCCGTCGCGACGCTGACGGAGGTCGACCGCGACGAGCTCACCCTGCCCTGATCGTGCGAGCCGCCCCGGCGTCGACGGACAGCTCCACGGACCACGGACAAGTGCGTGCCGCTGTCCGTCGGGACGACGAGTCGTCCGTCGGTGCCGTGACCGCCGAACAGCCTGACGCGGCGGGGTCAGGGCAGTACTATTTCGGTGTGACGCGAAATAACGAAGGGCGGGCGGGCGGCGTGTTCGACGCGCTCGCGCACCCGACGCGTCGCGAGATCCTGCGGTACCTGCGCACGCGCGACTACGTGCGGGCCGGGGCGCTCGGCGACGCGCTCGGCGTCGTGCCGTCGACGCTCTCCGGGCACCTGCGGGTGCTGCGCGACGCCGGACTCGTCGAGTCCCGGCGTCGCGGCACCGAGATCCAGTACCGCGTGCAGCTCACGCTGCTCGACGAGGCGATCCTCCTGCTGCAGGGTCTTCGGTCCGGCACCCACGACCCGGCAGGCCCGGCCGCCGATGCCGCACCCACCGACGCCGCACCCACCGCACCGCCCGAGGAGGCGCCATGACCAGCACGTCAGGTGAGCCCGCACCACCCGTCTGGTCGTGGCACGGTCCGGGCGCCGCCATCACGGCCGCGGCCGTCCTCGCGATGGTCGTCGCGTCGATGCTCGCGTGGCCCGACATGGCGGCCGAGGTCGTCACGCGCGAGGCCGCGGGCCGGCACGGCGCGAGCGTCGTCCCGCGCGGGGTCAGTGCGGTCCTGCTGCCCGCGACCGCTTCGCTGCTCGCCGCCCTGTTCGCGCTCGGGCCGTGGGTCGAGCACCACCTCGGCTCGCTCACGCCGGCGCTGCAGGAGCGGTCGCCCGAGCGGGTGCGTCGCGTGCTCGGGTGGACGTCCGCAGGGCTCTCCGTCGTCCTGCTCGTCGTGCACCTCGGCGTGCTGTCCCTCTACACGGGGCACGACTTCCGCTGGGAGCAGGCCGTCGGCGCCGCCGTCGGCGTCCTGCTCGTCGTGCTGGGCGGCGTGCTGCCGCTCGCCGCCCCCGGCGGCCGCTTCTCCTCGCGCCGTGCGGAGGCGTTCCGGGCCGCGCAGGGCCCGGCCTACCGCGACGCGGGCGTCGTCGTCGCGATCACCGGGGTGGCCACGGTGGTGTGCGCGTTCGCGGCACCCGCCGCGGCCGTCGTGGTCGCGGTCGGGGGTGTCCTGTTCGGGTTCGGCCTCGTCGCGGTCCGCGCCGCGCTCGCCGCGGTGCGCTCTCCCGGCGGCCGCACGGGCGCCTGACCCGCCGGTCCGACTTGCACCTCTCCCGCGGAACGGGGACGGTGGCGCCGGGCCGCACAGCGCGGCGACCCGCCGCGGCGGGTGGACGAAGGTGGTGCCGGTGGCGGAGACGGACCTGGTCGAGCTGGTCGACGAGCACGGCACGGCCGGCGGGCGGACGACCGTCGCGGAGGCGCACGCCGCGCCGGGTCGGCTGCACCGCGCGTTCTCGGTGCTCGTGACGCGACCCGACGGCGCGCTGCTGCTGCAGCGTCGCGCGCACGCCAAGGTGCGGTTCGGCGGGCTGTGGACCAACTCCTGCTGCGGGCACCCCGCGCCCGGCTCCGACCTGCTGACCAGCGCGACCACGCGCGTCCGCGACGAGCTGGGCGTCGACCTGGTCGACGCGCACGAGGTCGGCACGTTCGTGTACCGCGCACCCGACGCCGGGTCGGGCCACGTCGAGTGGGAGCACGACCACGTGGTGGTCGGGCGCGTCGAGGGCGAGCTGGCGCCCGACCCCGACGAGGTCGTCGAGACCGCGTGGGTCACGCCCGCGCAGGCCCGGGCCCTGGTCGACGCGGGTGAGGTCACGCCGTGGTTCGCCGACGTCCTGCGGGTCGCCGCCGCGGCGTCCTGACCACGCGTCGTCGGCATCCGCACGGATCGCCGCGCCGAGTGCGGTAGATCCCCGCCGAGTGCGCCACTCGTTCCACCCGCGCTCGGTGGCGAAGTACCGCGCTCGACGGTGAGGGCCGTGCCCGGCGGTAGCGAGGCCGCGGGGCGGTCGGGCGTCAGGCGGGCGGGGCGGCGACCGTCCACCACGTCGACGCGTCGGGCGTGAACGTCGTCGTCGGACCCGCGCGGCTGCCGGCGAGCAGGGCACCCGTCGCGGCGTGAACCAGCCGGACGCGGGAGCCCTCGCGCCACGCGCCACCTCCGTCGACGACGACGGTCCAGCGCGCGATCGCGCCCTCGACGCGGTCGGCGACCTCGTCGCCGGGCATGGGTGCGTGCCCGGCGCGGCCGTCGAGTGCGTCGGTGCCGTCGTCTCGCCGTGCGTCTGCGTCGTCTCGCCGCTGGGCGTCCGGGTCGTCGTCTCGCCGCCGTGCGTCCGCGTCGTCTCCCCGCCGTGCGTCTGCGTCGTCGTCCTGGCCCGTGAGCGCGGGCTCCGCGTCGACGACGGTCAGGTGCTGGCCGTCCTCGGCCGTGGCCGCACCCGCCCGCGACGCCGCGGAGACCGGCGGGGCCGTGAGCAGGTGCCCGGCGGCACCGTCGACGGGCGGGGCCACGCGGAGGTGCACCGCGTCGCCGTCGGTGAGCGCCCGCGCCGCGCCGACCGCGAGCGTGGGCACCCACGACGAGCCGGTCGAGGCGGCCATCGCGAGGGCGGGCCGGTCGCCGTCGACGACGAGCAGCAGCCCCGTCGCGACGTGCACGAGCCCGACCGGCGCCCCCGCCCGCACGGCCGCACGCGGACGGCGCGAGGCGCTCGGCAGCGGCGGCGGCGTGCGCGGTGCGTACGCGTGCCGGAAGAACCCGCGCCACAGCCGGCCGTTGCTCGCGCGCCACCCGTCGGGCGTCTCGACGAGCGTCACGGCGCGACCCGGCGAGTTCGGGTCGTGGAGGGTCAGCGTGACCGCGTCGCCGTCGCGCGCGAAGCCCGTCGCGACGACCTGGTGGTTGTCGCCCGCGCGCAGCAGCGACCGCGCCACGACCATCCCCAGCACGACCGGCCGCCCCTGCGCGAGCGACCGCAGCACGCCGCGCAGCTCGCGGCGCGTGCGCGTGCGGACGCCCGCGAGCGGGCCGAGGTCCGCGTCCGGCAGCACGGACCACGTGAGGAAGCGCAGCGCCGACGGCGTGCGGAACGAGTCGAGCTGCCGCCGCGCGAGGTGGTCCGCGACCACGTGCCCGTCCGGCGGGACCCGGTCCGGCGCGAACAGGTGGGGGCCCCACGCGGGCACGTCGCGCCCGGCGAGCGCGTGGTCGAGCACCGAGTACGCCATGCCGCCGCAGCGTCCCGCCGTCGCGACCCGCGTGCCGGTCGGCAGCGTCGCGAGCACGTTGACGAACCCGTTGGCGAACGCGTACCCGTCGACCACGTCGTCACCTCCCGACCGCACCCGCCCACCCTGCCACCGGGGGTGGGCGTCGGCGCGACGTGGCGCGGGCCGGGAGCGCCGGCACGCCACGGCCGTGCGTCCGCACCTCGGGGTGACGACCTGGCCGGGCGGCGCGTGACACGTGTCGGCACCGGGGCGCCCAGCCGGAGGTGAGCCCGTCGGTCCGTCGGCTGTCGGTCCGGCGGCTCGTCGGTCGGCGTGCTCGACGGCCGGTCGGCAGGACGGTGCCCCGGCCCGTCGGCTACCGGGCGCCGACAGCCGTGTCACCCGCTGCCCCGGCCGCGGGTGAAGCAGAGCCTGGTCGGGCCCGTCACGGTGGCCGCGCGAGCCCCACGGGCGCCGCGCGGTCTACTGTGCACTGACGCGTACACCCGGCGTGCGCGTCTGCCTGGTTTCGGAGGTGGCCCGGTGCGCGGTGCTCGTGCGCTCCCCGGAGGTGCGGCGTGAGCGCGCGCCCCCGGCCCCCTGCCATCACCGACGTCGCGACCGCGGCGGGGGTGTCGTACCAGACCGTCTCGCGCGTCATCAACGACCACCCGAACGTCGCGACCGAGACGCGCGAGCGCGTGCTCGACGCGATGCAGCGGCTCGGGTACCGCCGCAACATCGCCGCGCGGTCGCTCAAGACGCGGCGCTCGGGCGTGTTCGGCGTCGTGTCGTCGGGCTCGCACCTGTTCGGGCCGACGCGCACGCTGCTCGCGATCGAGCAGGCGGCGCGGTCGAAGGGCCTCTTCGTGTCGCTCGCGACCGTCGACCTGCAGCACAAGGACGAGGTCGCCGCCGCGATCGAGCACCTGCTGGACCAGGGTGTCGACGGCATCGTCGTCGTCGCGTCGCACGACCAGGCGGCGGCCGCGGTGCTCGAGGCGCGCGCCGACGTGCCGGTGGTCGTCGCGGGGCGCGTGGGGCCCGAGCACACGCTCGCGGTCGCGATCGACCAGGAGGCGGGGGCGAAGGTCGCGACGCAGCACCTGCTGGACCTGGGGCACCGCGACGTGCTGCACCTGGCGGGCCCGGCGCCGTGGGTCGACGCGCGCGCCCGTGCGGTGGGGTTCCGCGAGACCATGGCCGCGGCCGGGCTCGCGCCGCGCACGCTGTGGGCCGACGACTGGAGCGCCGAGGTCGGGTACCTCGCCGGGCGCGAGCTCGTGGACCGCGTGCGGCGGCTGCGCACGACGCTGCCGACGGCGGTTTTCGCCGCGAACGACCTGCTCGCGCTGGGCATGATCCACGCGCTGGCCGACGCGCGCGTGCGCGTGCCGGACGACGTGTCGGTGGTCGGGTACGACGACGGGGACGGGTCGGCGCACTTCGTGCCGCCGTTGACGACGGTCGCGCAGGAGCTCGACGAGCTGGGGTACCGGTGCGTCGAGCTGCTGCTCGCGGCGCGCGACGGCGTGGCGACGTCGACGGCGGTCGCGGTGTCGCCGCGGCTGCTGGTGCGCGAGAGCACGGCCCCGCCGCGCGACCCCGCGCGCGTGGTGCTGCCGCCCGTGCGCGGCGCGGTGGCCGTCACGGCGCCCGAGCCGGCGCAGCGCGGTGCCGACGGCTGATCGGCGCAGGTCAGGACGGTCGTCCGACCCGGACCTCCATGTGATCGCTCACATCCCATGACCCGTGCGGGTGTCCAGCGCCGTGGCCTGCGACGACACCCGTGACCGAAACGCAACACGAACGCGTTGACGGAACCTGTTGAGAACGTTCACACTCGTCCCGTCACACACCCGGACGGGCCGTCGACGACGACGGCCACGCTGCTCGAGGAGGAGCTGCATGAAGGGCAACACGCGTACGCGCACCGCGATCGCCGGTGCCGTCTCGGCGATCACGATCCTGGCCCTCGCCGCCTGCGGCGGCGGCGACACCGGCGCCGGCGGCGACTCCGGCAGCTCGGGGGGCAGCTCGGGCGACACCATCCGCGTCGGCTTCTCGCAGCTCGGCGCCGAGTCGGGCTGGCGCACCGCCAACACCGAGTCCGTCAAGGCCAGCCTCACGAAGGACGCGGGCTTCGACCTCACGTTCGTCGACGCGCAGCAGAAGCAGGAGAACCAGATCAAGGCGCTGCGCGACTTCGTCGCGCAGGACGTCGACGTCATCGCGTTCTCCCCGGTCATCGAGACCGGCTGGGACGAGGTCCTGCAGGAGATCAAGGACTCCGGCATCCCGGTCGTGCTCGTCGACCGCACGGTCGACACGACCGTCGACGACCCGTACGTCACGTGGATCGGCGCCGACTTCAAGCAGGAGGGCACCACCGCCGGCGAGTGGGTCAAGGAGAACGCGCCCGACGCCAAGATCTTCGAGCTCCAGGGCACGCTCGGCTCGGGCGCGCAGGTCGACCGCGAGGCCGGCTTCGGCGAGGTCGTCGGCGACCAGATCATCGGCAAGGCGTCCGGCAACTTCACGCGCGCCGAGGGCAAGACGGCCGTCGAGGCGGCCCTGCAGGCCTACCCCGACATGACGATGATCTTCACGCACAACGACGACATGGGCCTCGGCGCCATCGAGGCCATCGAGGCCGCGGGCAAGGTCCCCGGCAAGGACATCCAGATCGTGTCCGTCGACGGCGTCCGGGACGGCCTGCAGGCCCTCGTGGACAAGAAGTTCAACTACGTGGTCGAGTGCAACCCCGTGTTCGGGGACCAGCTCGCCGACCTCATCAAGAAGGTCGCCGACGGCGAGGACGTGCCGAAGGAGACCATCGTGATCGACAAGGCGTTCGACCAGACGATCACGCAGGCCGACGTGGACGCCCGCGCCTACTGACGCCCGCAGCACCGGCCCGGGCGGGGGACACCACCCGCCCGGGCCGGGCCCGTGCAGGCCCGCGCAGGAAGGACACCGATGTCCGCAGCACCCCCCGCACCCGTCGTGCAGATGACCGGGATCTCGATCGCGTTCCCCGGCGTCAAGGCGCTCGACGACGTCGCGTTCCGGCTCTTCCCGGGCGAGGTCCACGCCCTCATGGGCGAGAACGGCGCCGGCAAGTCGACGCTCATCAAGGCGCTCACGGGCGTCTACCAGATCGACTCCGGGCGCATCGAGGTCGACGGCCACGAGGTCCGCCTCGACGGCCCGAGCCAGGCGCAGGCCGCCGGGATCTCCACGGTCTACCAGGAGGTCAACCTCTGCGCGAACCTCACGGTGGCCGAGAACGTCATGCTCGGCCACGAGGTGCGCCACGGGCCGTTCATCGACTGGCGCGCGACGCGCCGCAAGGCCGCCGAGTACCTGCGCCGCCTGCACCTCGACGTCGACCCGCGCTCGATGCTGTCGTCGCACACCATCGCGGTGCAGCAGCTGTGCGCGATCGCGCGCGCGCTCGTCGTCGACGCCAAGGTGCTCGTGCTCGACGAGCCCACGTCGAGCCTCGACAACGCCGAGGTCGCCGAGCTGTTCCGCGTCGTGCGCAGCCTCAAGGACGACGGCGTCGCGGTGCTGTTCGTCTCGCACTTCCTCGACCAGATCTACGAGATCTCCGACCGCATCACGGTGCTGCGCAACGGGCGCCTCGTCGGCGAGCACAGGGTGGCCGACCTGCCGCGCCGCGACCTCATCGCCGCGATGATCGGCAAGTCGGGCGACGCGCTCGCCGGCATCGAGGAGAAGGCGCGCTCGACCATCACGATCCACTCCGACCGCGAGACGCCGTTCCTCACGGCCGTCGGCCTGGGCAAGAACGGCTCGGTGCAGCCGTTCGACGTCGACCTGTACGCGGGCGAGATCCTCGGCGTCGCGGGCCTGCTCGGGTCCGGCCGCACCGAGCTCGCGCGGCTGCTGTCCGGCGCCGACCGCCCCGACACGGGCGACGTGCGCGTGCAGAGCGCCCTGACCCGGCTGACGTCGCCGCTCGCGGCGCTCGCACGCGGCATCGCGTACTCGACCGAGGACCGCAAGAAGGAGGGCATCGTCGGGGACCTCACGGTCCGCGAGAACATCGCGCTGGCGATGCAGGCCCGCCGCGGCACGTGGCGGCGCATCCCGCGGCGCCAGCTCGACGACGTCGTCGCCCGGTACATCACCGCGCTGCAGATCAGCCCGCCCCACCCGAACGCGCTCATCCGCAACCTGTCGGGCGGCAACCAGCAGAAGGTGCTGCTCGCGCGGTGGCTGGCCACGGCGCCGCGCCTGCTGATCCTCGACGAGCCGACGCGCGGCATCGACGTCGGCGCGAAGGCCGAGATCCAGAAGCTCGTCACCGAGCTCGCGCAGGACGGCATGTCCGTCGTCTTCATCTCCTCCGAGCTCGAGGAGGTGCTGCGGCTCAGCCAGCGGCTCGTCGTCATGCGGGACCGTCAGAAGGTCGACGAGCTCGTCAACGCCGACGACGTCACGACCGCCACCATCCTCGAGACGATCGCCGAGAGCGGAGCACGCGCATGAGCCCGACCACGGCCCCCGGCCAGCGCGCCGCCGGACCCGCCCGCGGGTCGCGCGGCGCCGACGTCTGGCGCGAGGTCACCCACCACGGCCTGTTCTGGCCCCTGCTCGCGCTCGTGCTGCTGATCCTCGCGTGCGGCGTCGCGAGCCCGGGGTTCCTCGACGTCACGGTCCGCGACGGCCACCTGTTCGGCCAGCTCGTCGACCTCATGCGCAACAGCGCGACGCCGCTGCTGCTCGCGCTCGGCATGTGCCTCGTCATCGCGACGGGCGGCATCGACCTGTCCGTGGGCGCGGTCATGGCGATCGCGCTCGCGGTGTCGCTCACCTACCTCGACAACGCCGCCGACCCGTCGGCGCCCGGCACCGTGCTGACCGCGGTGCTGCTGGGGCTCGCGGTCGGCGGCCTGGGCGGGATGTTCAACGGCGCGATGGTCGCCGGGCTCGGCATCCAACCGTTCATCGCGACGATGATCCTCATGGTCGCCGGGCGTGGTATCGCGATGCTCATCACGCAGGGGCAGATCACGACCGTCACGAGCCCGCCGTTCAAGTCCATCGGGTCCGGGTTCGTGCTCGGCGTCCCGACGCCCGTCGTCATCGCGGTCGTCACGTTCGTGCTGGTCGTGCTGCTGGTGCGGCGCACCGCGCTGGGCATGTTCCTCGAGTCGATCGGCATCAACCGCGAGGCCAGCCGCCTCGCGGGCGTCCGCTCGCGGCGCACCACGTGGACCGTCTACGTCATCGCGGGCGTGCTCGCGGGCCTCGCGGGCCTCGTGTACGGCGCACCGACCATGGCGGCCGACGCCAACAACATCGGCCTCATGAAGGAGCTCGACGCGATCATGGTCGTCGTGCTCGGCGGCACCAAGCTCGACGGCGGCCGGTTCTACCTCGGCGGGCTGCTGGTCGGCGCGATGCTGCTCAGCACGCTCGAGCGGGCCGTCATCATCTTCCAGCTGCCGTCGCAGACCACGCCGCTGTTCAAGGCGATCGTGCTCATCGCGGTCTGCGTCGCGGCGTCGCCGACGCTGCGCGCGATGCTGCGCGGGCGACGACGCGCCGACCGGTCGGACGCCCCGGCCGCCCCCGTCGAGACGACCCCCGCCCAGGAGGTGACGGCATGAGCACCGACGAGATGGTCCGCACCGACCGGCCCGCCGGCACGGTCGTGCGCCGCGCGCGCCGCGCGCTGAGCGGGTTCGACCGCCGGTTCCTGCCCGTGCTCGGCACGGTCCTCACGCTCGCGATCATGCTGGGCGTGGGGCAGGAGCGGTACTCCACCGAGCGCGTCGACTTCATCAGCATGAAGCTGCTGTCGAACCTGCTCGTCGACAACTCCTACCTGCTGGTGCTCGCCGTCGGCATGACGTTCGTGATCCTCACCGGCGGCATCGACCTGTCCGTCGGTGCGGTCGTCGCGCTGGTCGGGCTGTCGATCGCGGAGATGTTCACCGCGGGGCTGCCGCTCGTGGTCGTGCTGCCCGTGGCCGTGCTCATCGGCACGGCGTGCGGCCTGCTCATCGGCGTCATGGTGCAGGTGTTCGACATCCAACCGTTCATCGCGTCGCTCGCGGTCATGTTCCTCGCGCGCGGCCTCGCGAACGTCATCAGCGTCAACTCCCTCAAGATCGACGACGCCGAGTTCTCCGGCCTGGCCGCGTGGAGCCTGAAGTTCGGCGAGGGGCGCGAGCTGTGGCGCATCAACGCGAGCATCCTCGTGGCGCTCGCGGTGCTGTTCATCGCGTTCCTCGTGCTGCACTACACGCGCTTCGGCCGGTCGGTGTACGGCCTGGGCGCGGGCGACGGGGGCGCGGCGGTCAACCTCATGGGCCTGCGCCCCGCGCGCACGCGCGTGTGGGTCTACGTCATCTCCGGCACGTGCGCCGGCATCGCCGGCGTGCTGTTCGCGCTCTACACGAAGTCCGGGTTCAACCTCACGGGCATCGGCATGGAGCTCGACGCGATCGCGGCCGTCGTCATCGGCGGGACGCTGCTGTCGGGCGGCGTCGGGTTCGTGCTCGGCACGGGAGCGGGCGTGCTCGTCTACGGGCTCATCCAGGTGCTCATCGCGCGCGAGGGCCTCGACTCGTGGTGGACCCGCGTGTTCATCGGCGTCGTGCTGCTCGCGTTCGTCGTGCTGCAGCGCGTGCTGGCGGTCCGGCGCCGCTGAGAGGCCGCGCCCGGACGTGCGACGCGCCGGCACCCCGCGGGGGTGCCGGCGCGTCGTGCTTCGGGCGTGTCGTGCCGTGAGCGTGTCGTGCTGTGGGCCGTCGCGCCATGCGCCGTCGTGCTGTGAGGCTGCCGGCCGTCGTGCCGCGAACCGGGACGGCGGCGGGGCGCCACCGTCCCGGCCGGTGGGACGAGCGGTCGACGACACCGGGCGGAGTGCGTCCGGTGCCGGGGGGAGACGACATCGGCCCGGTCTCGTCGTGGCCACGTCTCACGGGGCGGTCGCGTCACCGGGGAGGCGGGCGGCGGGGAGGTCAGCCCACGGGTCGGATGCGCGGCGGCGTGGACCTGGATCGGCCGCGCGGGCGACGGGTCTGGACGTGCGGCGGCTGCGCGACGGGCGACGGGTCTGGACGTGCGGCGGCTGCGCGACGGGCATCAGGGCCCGGACGTGCGACGGGTCGGCACCCCGTGCGGGGTGCCGACCCGTCGCGATCCGTCGTCAGGCTCAGGCGTACGCGGCGACCACCCGGGCGCCCGACGCGCTGCGGGCGCGGGCCACCGCGGCCGTGCTCGCCAGCACGCTGCCGACCGCCCACAGCGCGAGCGCCACGACCGCACCCGCGACCGACGCGCTCGACTCGCCGAGCGCGCCGCCCAGCGCGTCGGCGACCGCACCGACCGGCAGCCAGCCCACCGACGTCGCGACCCAGGACGGGACGGTCGCCGCGAGACCCGCGACGAGGAACCCGAACCCGGCCACCAGCGCGATGCCGCGCCCCACCGTGCCGAACCACGCGGCGAGCGCCTGGTGGAACGCCGCGAGCGCGACGGCGGCGAGGCCGCCGAGCCCGGCGAGCGCGAGCGTCCGCCCGACCCCCTGACCCGTGATCGCCCCCGCCAGCGCACCGGTCGCGACGCCCGCGACCAGCGCGACCGCGGCCGGGACGCCGAGCGCGCTCAGCGCCAGCGCGAGCGCCGGGCGCGTCGAGCCGGCGGCGCGCGCCGGCAGCGGCCGGAACGCGAGGAACAGCACGAGCGCACCGACCCACAGCGCGACCGCGACGAGGGTCGAGACGCGACCCAGCGGCGCCGTGACCGTCGAGGACGGTGCCGCGACGGGGGCCGTCACGACCTGCGCGAGGGTCGCGCGCTCGTCCTCGGGGGTCGTCGGCAGCTGGTCGACCGCCTGCGTGAGGCCCGAGCCGAGCGTCGCCGACCCGTCGGCGAGCTGCCCCGCCCCCGCGTCGGTCTGCCGCACGCCGTCGGCGAGCTGCGCGCTGCCGTCGGCGAGCTGGTCGGCGCCGCCGCCGAGCTGCGCGACACCCGCCGCGAGCTGCGACGTGCCGCCCTGCAGCTGCGACGCCCCCGACGCGAGACCGGACGCGCCGGACGCGAGGCCGGACGTGCCGGTCGCGAGCTGGTCCAGGCCGCCCGCGAGCTGGTCGGCACCGGTGGCGAGCCGGCGCGCACCGCCGTCGAGCTTCGCGGCGCCGTCGGCGAGCTGGCGCAGGCCCGCGACCAGGCCGGGGTTCTGCGGCGTGCCGTCACCCTGGACCGCGAGCTGTGCCCCGTCGGCCACCCGGTCGGCGCCCGCGACGAGCGGGGCCAGCTCCGGCAGGAGCGAGGGGATGACCGCGACCGCGCCCTGCGCGGCGACCAGCTGCTGCTCGAGCTGCGCCCGCTGCGCGAGGAGGTCCGAGCACGGAGGCGTCGTCGCGTCGGGCGCGCACCCGAGGTCGGCGATGAGCCCGTCGACCTGGTCGAGCCCCGCCTGGAGCTGCGGCAGGCCCGCCCGGGCGTCGGCGAGGTTCTTCTCGAGCCCCGCCACGAGCGCGGCCGTGCCGTCGGCGACACCGCGCGTGCCCGCGGACAGCGCGGGGAGCCCCTGAGCGGGGTCGCCGGCGCCGGCCGAGGTCTGCGCGAGCCCCGCGGCGAGCTGCCCGGTCCCGGTCGTGAGGTCCTGCGCACCCTGGGCGAGCTCTCGCGCCCCGGCCGCTGACTGCCCGGCGCCGTCGGCGAGCTGCGCCGCGCCGCCCGCGAGCTGGCGCGCGCCGCCCGCGAGCTGTGCGGTCCCGCCGACCAGCTGGTTCGCACCGCTGCCGAGCTGGTGCACGCCGTCGGCGAGCTGCGTCGCGCCGCCCGCGAGACCGTCGGCGCCCGTCGCGAGCTGCCCCGTGCCGTCGGCGAGCTGCCGCGTGCCGTCAGCGAGCTGCGTCGCGCCGTCGGCGGCCTGGCCGAGCTGGTCCTTGAGCGTCGAGAACCCGACGAGCACGTTCTCGACGTACGTCGTGGTGAGCTGCTCGCCGAGCACGCGCGTCGCGGCGGTCGCGACCGCGTTGGCGACGACCTGGTCGACGGCGGTCGCCGAGTCGGGCGTCGTGACCTGGACCGTCGCCTGCTGCGGCGTCGACGCGGGCGTGCCCGTCTCGATGCCGGCCGCCGCGGCCTGCGGTGCCTCGCCCTGCGCGTCCGTGCCCGTGGCACCGGCCGTGGCGTCGTCCGTACCGGCCTCGGCCGACCCGCCGCCCACGGCCGCGGTGAACGACGTCGCCGCGGACGAGAAGTTCTCGGGGATCGTCACGGCCGCGGCGTACGTGCCGTCGGCGAGGCCGGCGGTCGCGTCGTCCTCGTCGGTGACGACCCAGTCGAAGTTCGCGCTCACGTCGTCGCCCGAGGTGAGGGCGCTCGCGAGCTGACGACCCAGCGGCGTGTACTGCCCCTGGACCGTGACCGGCTGGTCGAGGTTGACGACGGCGGCCTTGACGCGCGGCAGCGCGTCGGCCGGGGCCCACGCGGCCGCGAGCAGCAGCACGACGAGCGCGAGCGGCGCGGCGATCGCGACGACCACGGCCGGCCAGCGGCGGGCGGGGGAGGTGCGGGTCATGACAGGTCCTTCCTGCGCGCTCATCCGAGGGCGCCGGCGGAGGGCGCGAGCGTGGTCACGGGGGTGCCGTCGGGCAGCAGGTCGTCGGCGGGCTGCGGGCCGACCGTGCCGAGCACGAGGGTCGTGCCGCCGGCCGCCGCGTCGGCCAGCAGCGCGGCGACGCGACGTCGTTCGCGCACGTCGGTGACGACGTCGGTGCGGTCGACCGCGAGCACCGTCGGGCCCTCGGCGACGGCGGCGGCGAGCGCGTCGACGCCCTCGGTGCGCAGGTCGACGTACCCCGCGCGGCGGCGGACCGCCGCGGCGCGGACCGGCAGCAGGTAGCCCGCGACCTTGAGGTCGCCCGCCGCTGGCTCGAGCCGCCCGGTGACGGTGAGCAGCAGCGCGGCCAGGCGCGCCGGGTCCTCGGCGTGCACGACGAGCGCGTCGCCGCGCCGCACGTCGAGCTGCACGAGGTCGGCACCGTCGGCCACGGCCAGGCGCAGGTCGCGCGCCGCGACGACCACGTCGTCCGACCCGGGCCACGCGCGCATGGTGATCTCGCGGTGCAGCGACTCGCCCTCGACGTCGAACGACGGCAGCGCGCGGTCGAGGCTCTTCGGCATCCACCAGGCCTTGTCGCCGAGCAGCTGCAGCACGGCGGGCACGAGGGTCATGCGGACGACGAACGCGTCGACCGCCACTCCGACCGCGAGCCCGAGCGCGATGGGCTTGATGTTGATGTCGCCCTCGGGGACGAACGCGAAGAAGACGGCGACCATGATGACGGCGGCCGCGGTGACGACCTTGGCCGAGCTGACGAAGCCCGTCGCGATCGACGCGCGCGCCTTGCCGGAGTGCACGTAGTCCTCGCGGATGCGGGACACGAGGAAGACCTCGTAGTCCATCGCGAGGCCGAACAGCACGCCCATGAGCACGATCGGCATGAACGAGATGACGGGGCCGAGCCGCGACACGTGCAGCAGGTCGGCGCCGACGCCGTGCTCGAACACGCTCGTGACGACGCCGAACGCGACCGCGACGGACAGCAGGTAGCCGACCGTGGCCTTGAGGGGCACCGCGACCGAGCGGAACACCATCGTCAGCAGCACGAGCGACAGCCCGACCACGAAGACCGCGAACGGCAGCAGGGCCGCGCCGAGCTTGGCCGAGACGTCGATGCCGACGGCCGTGAAGCCGGTGACCGCGAGGTCGAACCCGTACTTCTCCTTGATCTCGGGCCGCAGGTCGCGGATCGCGTTGACCAGGTCGGCGGTCTTCGGGTCCGTCGGCCCCGTGGTGGGGACGACCTGCACGATGCCGGTGTCGATCGACGCGTTGGGCGTCGCGAGCGGCACGTCCTGCACGCCGGGGAGCGCGCGCAGCTCGTCGGCGACGTCCTGCATGAGCTGCAGCGGGTCGTCGCTCGTGACGATGCTGCCGGTGACGACGAGCGGGCCGTTGGCGCCGGGGCCGAAGTGCTCCGAGATGCGGTCGTACGTGACGCGCTGCGAGGACCCGGTGGGCTGCACGCCCGCGTCGGGGAGCGCGAGGCGCAGGTCGAGCGCGGGGAACGCCAGCGCGGCCATGGCGCCGACGGTCACGACGACGGTGATCCACGGCTTGGCGGTCGCGAGCCGCACCCAGCCGGCGAAGAACCGGTTGTGCTGCGCGGGCAGGTCCCACTCGTCGTCGCCGTGCGGGGCGGGGTCGGAGGCGTCGGCGGGGGTGGCGGCGGGTGCCGCGTCGCGCCCGGCTGCGGGCTGGACGGCTGCGGGCCGGGCGGCCGCGTGGCGGCGCGCGC
>NZ_BCRB01000060.1 GCF_001552375.1 Cellulomonas iranensis NBRC 101100 = JCM 18110
AACTGGCAGCACGCCAAGACGCAGGCCGTCTACAACATGGTCAAGGACTTCAAGGCCCGCGGCGTCCCGATCGACTGCGTCGGCTTCCAGGCGCACTTCAACTCCGGCAACCCGGTGCCGTCGAACTACCACACGACGCTGCAGAACTTCGCCGACCTGGGCGTGGACGTGCAGATCACCGAGCTCGACATCGAGGGCTCGGGCAGCTCGCAGGCGCAGCAGTACCAGGGCGTCGTGCAGGCATGCCTCTCGGTCGCGCGCTGCACGGGCATCACGGTGTGGGGCGTGCGGGACACCGATTCGTGGCGCGCGAGCGGCACGCCGCTGCTGTTCGACGGCTCGGGCAACAAGAAGGCCGCGTACACGAGCGTGCTCAACCAGCTGAACCAGGGCGGCACGTCGGTCCCCAACCCGGGCAACCCCACGCCGACGCCCACGCAGCCCGGCACGACGCCCACGCCCACGCCGACCCAGAACCCCGGCACCGGCAGCTGCACCGCGACCTACTCCGAGGGCCAGAAGTGGAACGACCGCTTCAACGGCACCGTCACGATCCGCGCGAACACCGCGATCAGCGGCTGGTCGTCGACCGTGACCGTCCGCCAGCCGCAGCGCATCATCGCGACCTGGAACGGCAGCCCCACGTGGGACTCCAGCGGCAACGTCATGACCATGCGCCCGAGCGGCAGCGGTGCGCTCGCCGCGGGCCAGACGGTCTCGTTCGGCTTCACGGTCCAGCACAACGGCGACTGGACGTGGCCGACGCTGACCTGCTCGGCGTCCTGACGCGCTGAGCACGCACGGCGCGCGGACCCGACCGCGCACGCGCAGGGGGTCGCCCGCACGGGCGGCCCCCTGCGTCGTCGTGGCGCGACGTGCCGGTATGGATCACGGCGGTACGCACCCGGCCGGGAAGATGCTGCGAGCCGCGACCGTGTCGTCGCCTCCCGGCTGTCAGCGCACCGGGGGAGTGCGCACCATCGGCACGTGCGGGATGCCGTCCTCGTCGTACGTCGCGCCCGTCCGAGCGAACCCGAAGCGCTCGTACCACCGCTCGAGGTGGGCCTGCCCGTGCAGCTCGATCGGTGCGCCCGCGGGGCACAGCCCGATCGCGTGCTCGATGAGCGCTCCGGCGACGCCGCGGCCGCGCGCGACCGGCGCGGTCGCGACGCGGCCCACCACCGGCCGGTCGCCGTCGGCGTCGAGCACGCGCACGATGCCGAGCAGCTCGCCGTCCTCGTGCGCCCACACGTGCCGCGTGCCGGGCAGCAGGTCACGACCGTCGAGCTCGGGGTAGGCGCACGCCTGCTCGACGACGAACACGTCGACGCGCAGGCGCAGGAGCGCGTACAGCTCGGTGGGGGTGAGGTCGGCGGGGGTGCGGGTCTCGACGGTCATCGGCACCGCAGCAGCCTAGGCGCCCGTGGGGGGAGCGGCGTCGGCCCCGTGGACAGGCCCGGCTGCCCGGCGGTCGGTCGGCGCCCGGTCCGCGCGTGCGGTGCACCGGCGTCACGACGGGTCGGGACAGGCGCGCCGTGCAGGTCGGATCGAAGATAACGGAACCTAGCGGCACGCGTGCCGTCGCTCGCCCGAGGTCGGCACGTCACCTCCACGCCCAGCCCCGACGCACCCAGGACCCCCGTCCCAGCGAGGGACTCCGGTCCCACCAGCCGGTGCGGGGGGAGTGGGAAGGTCGTGCCGCTGGGCGCCCGCCCCCACGAGGCGCCCGTGACACGGAGGTCAGCAGTGGCGGGAGCACCCACCAGCACGCGCCCCGAGCCCGACCGCGTCCCCGCGGCGGCCCGGCCCGCGACGACCCGCCCGCCGGTGCCGGCGACCTGGGTCCTCAAGGTCGTCATGGCGGTGACCGGCTCGATCTTCGGCGTCTTCGTCGTGTTCCACCTCGTCGGGAACCTCAAGGTCTTCCTCGGCCCCGAGGAGTTCGACGCCTACGCGCACTGGTTGCAGCGCGACCTGCTGGCGCCGCTCGTGCCGCACGGCTGGTTCATCTGGATCTTCCGCGCCGTCCTCACCCTCAGCCTCGTGGCTCACGTGTGGGCGGCCGTCGTGCTGCGCCGCCGGGCGCGGGTCGCACGCGGGCCGCACCGCCGTCAGGGCATGCGCACGTTCCGCAGCTTCCAGGCCCGCAGCATGCTCGTGACGGGTGCCGTCCTGCTGTTCTTCGTCGTGTTCCACGTCCTCGACCTGACGACGGGCACGCAGCCCGCCGCGAGCGCCGAGTTCGTGCACGGCAGCGCGTACGCCAACCTCGTGCACTCGTTCCAGCGGCCCGTCGTCGCGGCGTTCTACATGCTCGCGATCGGCACGCTGTTCCTGCACCTCGCGCACGGCCTGTGGAGCGTCGTCAACGACCTCGGCGCCACCGGCCGTCGGCTGCGCGCCACCGGCGCGGCGGTCGCCGGAGGCGTCGGGCTGCTCGTGCTCGTGGGCAACCTGCTCATCCCGGTCGCGGTGCTGACGGGACTCGTGTCGTGACCTCGGAGGACACCGTGACGGACCCGACCACCACCCGCGCGGCCACCGCCTCGTTCACGCCGGACGACGTGCGCACGGTGGGTGCGCCGGTCGACGGCCGCGTGCCCGACGTCCCGGCCGAGCAGGCGTGGGCCGACCGACGCCTGCACTACCCGCTCGTGGCACCGGCCAACCGGCGCAAGTTCACCGTGATCGTCGTCGGCACCGGCCTCGCGGGCGCGGGCGCCGCAGCGGCGCTCGGCGAGCTCGGGTACGACGTCGAGTGCTTCACCATCCACGACGCGCCGCGGCGCGCGCACTCGGTCGCCGCGCAGGGCGGCATCAACGCGGCCCGCGCGCGCAAGGTCGACAACGACTCGGTGCACCGGTTCGTCAAGGACACGGTGAAGGGTGGCGACTTCCGGGGCCGCGAGGCCGACGCCTACCGGCTCGGCCAGGAGTCGGTCCGGGTCATCGACCACATGAACGCGATCGGGGCGCCGTTCGCGCGCGAGTACGGCGGCGAGCTCGCGACGCGCTCGTTCGGCGGCGTGCAGGTCTCGCGCACCTACTACACGCGCGGTCAGACGGGTCAGCAGCTGCAGGTCGCCGGCGCCAACGCGCTGCTGCGGCAGGTGGCCCGCGGCACCGTCACGCTGCACACGCGCCAGGAGATGCTCGACCTGGTCGTCGCCGACGGGCGTGCGCAGGGGATCGTGGTGCGCGACCTCGTCACGGGTGCCGTGCGTGCCGTGACGGCGCACGCGGTCGTGCTCGCCACGGGCGGCTACGGCAACATCTACTGCAAGTCCACGCTCGCGAAGAACTCCAACGCGACCGCGGCGTGGCGCGCCCACCGGCGCGGCGCCCACTTCGCCAACCCGGCGTTCATCCAGTTCCACCCGACGGCGCTGCCGCTCATGAGCCAGTGGCAGTCCAAGACGATCCTCATGTCGGAGTCGCTGCGCAACGACGGCCGCATCTGGGTGCCCGCGCGCGCCGACGACGACCGCGCCCCCGAGGACATCCCGGAGAGCGAGCGGGACTACTACCTCGAGCGGCGTTACCCGACGTTCGGCAACCTCACGCCGCGCGACGTCGCGTCACGCGCCGCGCGCGAGCGCATCGACGCCGGCTTCGGCGTCGGGCCGCTGAAGAACGCCGTCTACCTCGACTTCGCCGACGCGATCGCCCGGCTCGGGCGCGAGACGGTGGTCGCGCGGTACTCGAACCTGTTCCACATGTACGAGCAGGCCACGGGTGACGACCCGCTCAGCACGCCCATGCGCATCGCGCCCGGCGCGCACTTCGCGATGGGCGGCCTGTGGTCGGACTACGACATGATGACGTCGGTCCCCGGGCTGTTCGTCGGGGGAGAGGTCGGCTGGGGCTACCACGGCGCGAACCGGCTCGGCGCGAACTCGCTGCTGTCGGCGTGCGTCGACGGCTGGTTCACGCTGCCGTACGCGGTGCCGGGCTACCTCGCGCCGCTGCTCGGCACGCGCGTGCTGCCGCACGACGACCCGGCCGTCCTCGACGCGGTCGAGGCGGTGCGCGCGCGCACCGAGCGCCTGCTGACGACCGGCGGCACGCAGGGCCCCGACCGGTTCCACCGCCGCCTCGGCGAGATCCTCTACCGGTACGCCGGCGTCACGCGCACGCCCGAGGGCCTCGCGCAGGGGATCGCCGAGATCCGCGCGCTGCGCGAGGAGTTCTGGCGCGACGTGCGCGTGCTCGGCGAGGGCACCGAGCTCAACCAGGAGCTCGAGCGCGCCGGCCGCGTCGCCGACTACCTCGAGATGGCCGAGCTGCTGTGCGTCGACGGGCTCGACCGCGACGAGAGCTGCGGCGCGCACTTCCGCGCCGACCATCAGACCCCCGACGGCGAGGCGCTGCGCGACGACACCACGTGGTGCCGCGTCTCGGCGTGGGAGTCCCCGGCGCCCGACGCCCCCGACGCGCGGTTCGTGCGGCACGACGAACCGCTGACGTTCCAGGCCGTGCCGCTGCAGACGAGGAACTACGCGTGAAGCTCACCCTGGAGGTCTGGCGGCAGCGGGACGCCGCGTCGCCCGGCGCGTTCGAGACGTACGAGGTCGCCGACGCGACGGCCGAGATGACGCTGCTCGAGCTGCTCGACCGGCTCAACGACCAGCTCGTCGAGCAGGGCCGCGAACCCGTCGCGTTCGAGTCCGACTGCCGCGAGGGCATCTGCGGGTGCTGCGGCGTCAACGTCGACGGCCGCCCGCACGGTCCGCAGGCGAACACGCCGTCGTGCGAGCAGCACGTGCGGTCGTTCGCCGACGGCGAGGTCGTGCGTCTCGAGCCGCTGCGCTCGGCCGCGTTCCCCGTGGTCAAGGACCTCGTGGTGGACCGCTCGGCGCTCGACCGCGTGATCCAGGCCGGCGGGCACGTCGCGGTGGACGCGGGTACGGCGCCCGACGCGGACACGACGCGCGTGAGCTACGAGACGGCCGAGATGGCCCTCGACTTCGCCGCCTGCATCGGGTGCGGTGCGTGCGTCGCGGCCTGCCCCAACGGGTCCGCGTCGCTGTTCACGGGCGCCAAGCTCACGCACCTCGCGGCGCTCCCGCAGACGCGGCAGCAGCGCGGGGCGCGCGCGGTCGCGATGGTCGACCAGATGGAGCACGACTTCGGCCCGTGCTCGACGTTCGGCGAGTGCGCGGTGGTGTGCCCCGCGGGCATCCCGCTCAGCGCGATCGCGGCGGTCGGCAAGGAGCGCATGCGCGCGTTCCTGCGGGGTCGCGCGAGCTGAGGCCGGGCGCCGGGGCGGCGCTGCCGACCCGGCGCCGGCACGGGCCCGCGCGCCGGGGCGTCAGGCGCTCGCCCGTCGCACGAGCTCGGCCGGCATGGTCACGGCCGTGTGCGGTGCGCCCCCGACGACGTCGAGCAGCATCGCGACCATCGCTGCGCTGATGCGGTCGAACGGCTGGTGCATGGTCGTCAGCGGCGGGTCGAGCGTCGCGGCGAGGCCCGAGTCGTCGAAGCCGCCCACGGCCACGTCGTCGGGCACCCGCAGGCCGCGCCGGCGCAGCACGCCGAGCGCGCCGGCGGCCATGAGGTCGGACGCCGCGAACACCGCGTCGACGTCGGGGACGCGGTCGAGCAGCACGTCCATGCCTGCGGCCCCGGACTCGGCGGTGTAGTCGCCGTGCACGACGTACCGCTCGTCGTAGGCGTCGCCGAGCTCGGTGCGGTAGCCCTCGAGCCGCAGGCGGCCGCCGGGCGTGTCGAGCGGGCCGGTGATCGTCGCGATGCGCCGGCGGCCCTGCGCGCGCAGGTGCGCGACCATCTCGCGCGCGCCGGCCTGCTCGTCCACGGACACCGAGCCGACCTGGTCGGCGTGCCCGAGGGGGATGCCGCACGCGACGGTCGGGATGCCCTGCTCGACGAGCGTGTCGAGCAGGGGGTCGTCGGCGTGGGACGAGATGAGCAGGACGCCGTCGACGTGCCCGGCACCCACGTACTGCGCGACGTTCTCGCGCTCGTCGGGCGTGCCGGCCACGAGCAGGATGAGCGTCATGCCGCGCTCGCTGAGCGCCTCGGCGGCGCCGCGCAGCAGGATCGAGAACGTCGGGTCGGCGAAGAGCAGGTGGTGCGGCTCGGTCAGCAGGAACGCGAGGGAGTTGCTGCGGCCGGTGACGAGCGACCGGGCGTGCTGGTTGGCGCGGTAGCCGGTCTCGGCGATCGCGCGCTCGACGGCCTCGCGGGCCTCGGGGGACACCCAGTGGCCGCCGTTGATGACGCGGGACACCGTGCCGCGCGAGACGCCGGCGGCCGCGGCCACGTCACGGATGGTGGGGCGGCGCCGGGCGGAGGTCGTGGTGTCCACGGATGTCGACTCTAGACGCGGCGCGGCGCGTGCGGCCGGGATTTCGGACCGCATCCTGTGCACGGTCACAGTCGGATAACGATGCCCCGGCCCCCCTGTGGGGGCGCGTGCCCGCGTGATTACCTGTGCACGTTCACAGGCTGTGACCGTGCACAGGGCGCGGGCGCGACGACGCGACGGAGGGTCACGTGGCAGAGCTCGGCTGGCCGACGGAGGGGATCTCCTACGGCGGCGACTACAACCCCGAGCAGTGGCCGCGCCACGTGTGGGACGACGACGTCGCGCTCATGCGCGACGCGGGCGTCAACCTCGTCAGCGTCGGCATCTTCTCGTGGGGCCTGCTCGAGCCCCGCGAGGGCGAGTACGACTTCGCCTGGCTCGACGACCTGCTCGACCTGCTGCACCGCAACGGCATCGCCGTCGACCTCGGCACGCCCACCGCGTCGCCGCCGGCCTGGTTCTACGCGACCTACCCCGAGTCGCGCGTCGTGACCCGCGACGGCACGACCCTCGGCTTCGGGTCGCGCGGCATGGTGTCGCCCAGCTCGCCCGCCTACCGTGCCGCCGCGGTCCGCGTCGCGACCGAGCTCGCGCGCCGCTACGCCGACCACCCCGCCGTCGTGCTGTGGCACGTGCACAACGAGTACGGCGCACCCGTGGGCGAGGACTACTCGCCCGTGTCCGTCGCGGCGTTCCGCGACTGGCTCCGCGAGCGCCACGGCAGCCTCGACGCGCTCAACGCCGCGTGGGGCACGGCGTTCTGGGGCCAGGTGTACCGCGACTGGGAGCACGTCGGTGCCCCCGCCGCCACCGCGTCGACGGCCAACCCCGCGCAGCGCCTCGACTTCGCGCGGTTCACCGACCACCAGCTGCGCGCGTGCTTCCGCCTCGAGCGCGACGCGATCCGCGCGCACGCCACGCAGCCGATCACGACGAACTTCATGGCGCACCAGTCGTACAACACCGACCTGTGGGCGTGGGCCCGGGAGGTCGACGTCGTCTCCGACGACCACTACCTGTGGTCGCCCGACCCCGACGCGCACGTCGGCCTGGCGCTGTCGGCCGACCTCACCCGGTCGGTCGCCCGCGGGCGGCCGTGGATCCTCATGGAGCACTCGACGTCGGCCGTCAACTGGCAGGGGCGCAACGTCGCCAAGCGGCCCGGCGAGATGCACCGCAACGCGTTCACGCACCTCGGCCGCGGCGCGGACGGGATCATGTTCTTCCAGTGGCGCGCGTCCCGCTCGGGCGCCGAGAAGTTCCACTCGGCGATGCTGCCGCACGCCGGCACGGCGTCCCGCGTGTTCACCGAGGTCGTCGACCTCGGTGCGCGACTCGCACGCGTCGCCGAGCTCCGGGGGTCGCGCGTGCACGCCGACGTCGCCGTCCTGTACGACTGGGAGTCCCTGTGGGCGCAGGACCTCGAGTGGCGCCCGTCGGACGCGCTCGGGTTCCGCGAGCGCGTGCGCACCTACTACGAGCGGCTGTGGCGCGACGGCGTGACGGTCGACTTCGCGCACCCGCTCGACGACCTCTCGCGCTACCGCCTGGTGGTGGCGCCCGCGTCGTACCTGCTGACGGCGGCGGCGGGGGAGAACCTCACGCGGTACGTCGAGGACGGCGGCACGCTGCTGGTGTCGTGCTTCGCGGGCGTGGTGGACGAGCACGACGCGGTGCACGAGGGCGGTTTCGGAGCGCCGCTGCGCGCCGCGCTCGGGGTCGCGGTCGAGGAGTTCCTGCCGCTGCGCGAGGGCGAGACCTGCGAGGTCGCGCTCGACGGCACGGCGGTGGGCACCGACACGTGGACCGAGCACCTCGTGCTGGACGGTGCGCAGGTGCGCGGCACGTACCGCGGCGGCCCGGCGGACGGGATGCCCGCCGTGACGCGGCACGCGCGGGGGAGCGGCACGGGCTGGTACGTGAGCACGGCGCTCGGCGTCGACGCGCTCGCACCCGTGCTCGCGGCCGTGTACGCCGACGCGGGCGTCGTGCCGCCCGGGCGACCCGAGGGCCTCGAGGTCGTGACGCGCCGCGCCGAGGACGCCGACTACGTCGTCGTCGTCAACCACCGCGACGAGGCCGTGAAGGTCGACGTCCAGGGCACCGAGCTGCTCACCGACGCGGTCGCCGCCGGTGTCGCGCAGGTCGGCGCGGGGGACGTCGCGGTGTTCCGCACCGCTCGCGACGCGCAGGGGGGTGGTCGCTGACCCGCGCGCGTCGTGCGGCCGCCCGGCCGCACGCAGCACCCACGAGCACGCACCGCCGTCCCGTCGGGACGGCGGACCAGCACACCACCGAGGTCGCAGCGTCGCGATCGCTCCACGACGCGCGCGGCGGCCCCTCCCCGGAAGGAACTCAGATGCGCAAGCACCTCGCGCTCGGCGTCGCCGTGGTCGCGTCGGCCGCCCTCCTCGCCGCGTGCAGCGGCACGCCCTCGTCGTCCGACGGTGACGCCTCACCGACCGCAGGGACGGGCGGCGGCGGTCCCGAGCTCGTGATCTGGTCCGACGCCGAGCGGGCGGAGGCCATCAAGAACGCGGCCGCGAGCTTCGAGGCCGACAGCGGCGCGACCGTCACGGTCGTGCAGAAGAACTTCGAGGACCTGCGCGCCGACTTCCTCGCGCAGGTGCCGACCGGTGAGGGCCCCGACATCACGGTCGGCGCGCACGACTGGCTCGGCGAGCTCGTCGAGTCCGGCGTGGTCGACACGATCGACCTCGGCGACCGCGCGGCGGACTTCGAGCAGGTCACGCTCGACGCGTTCACGTACGACGGCCAGCTGTACGCGCTGCCGTACGCGCAGGAGGCCGTCGCGCTCATCCAGAACACGGCGCTCGTCGGGTCGACGGCCCCCACGACGTGGGACGAGATGATCCGCATGGCGACCGACGCCGGGTTCGCGGAGCGCCCGTTCATCCTCTACACCAACGGTGCCGAGGGCGACATGTACACGTCGTACGCGTTCCAGACGTCGTTCGGGGCACCCGTCTTCGTGCAGGACGAGTCCGGGTCGTACACCAGCGAGGTCGGGCTCGGCGGTGACGCGGGGCTCGCGTACGCGCAGTGGATCCACGACAACGGCAAGGCCGGCACCGGCTACTTCACCGACACGATCGACTACGACATCAGCAACGAGCTGTTCGCGACGGGTCAGTCGCCGTTCATCGTGCAGGGGCCGTGGACCATCCCGACGTTCCGTGACGCGGGCGTCGACGTGCTCGTGAGCCCGATCCCGTCCGCGGGCGGGCAGACCGCGTCGCCGTTCGTCGGCGTGCAGGGCTTCTACCTGTCGGCGCAGTCGAAGAACGCGCTGCTCGCGAACGAGTTCCTCGCTAGCTACGTCGCGAGCGACGAGGCGCAGCAGGCGCTGTACGAGGCCGACCCGCGCATCCCTGCGCTCACGGCGGTCGCCGAGTCGGTGGCCGACGACCCGGTCATCGCGGGCTTCCTCGCGTCGGCGCAGAACGGCGTGCCGATGCCGAACATCCCCGAGATGGGGGCCGTGTGGGACTTCTGGAACCCCGCGCAGATCGCCCTGATCAACGGTGAGGACCCGGCGGCGACCTGGACCACCATGGTCGCCAACATCGAGTCCGCGATCGCCGACTGACACCCACCCACCCGGGGGCGGGGCGCCACCGCGCCCCGCCCCCGCCCAGGTCGTCGACACGAGGAGCACAGATGTCCGTCGGTCAGCCGGGCGCGGAGCGCCCCGGGAGCACCCCCGTCGCGCCGCGAGAGTCCGCCGCGCGCGACTGGCGCGGCCCGGGGTGGGGCTTCCTGGTGAAGCTCCTGCTCATGATGGTGGTCAACGCGGTGGGCGGTGCGGCGGTCCTGTCCGCGTACCACGCGCGCTCGTGGGTGGTCCTCGGCGTGCTCGTCGTGCTGCTCGCCGCGGCCGACTGGATCTACTTCGCGCGGCGGACCCGCCCGCTGAAGTACCTGTACCCGGGCCTGGTGTTCCTCGCGGTGTTCCAGGTCTTCACGCTGCTCTACACGGGCTACGTCGCGTTCACGAACTACGGCACGGGGCACCTGGGCTCGATGCAGCAGGCGGTCGACGCAGCGCTGATCCAGGACGAGCGGCGCGCCGACGACTCGCCCACCTACCCGCTGGCGGTCGTGCGCGACGGCGACGTCCTGGGGTTCGCCGTGTCGCAGGACGGCGAGGTGCGGGTCGGCACGGCCGACGACCCCCTGAGCCCGGTGCCGGGGGCCGCGCTCGACGACCGGGGCGTGCCCACGCACGTCCCGGGCTGGGAGGTCGTGCCGCGGGCCACGCTGTTCACCGACGCCGACCTGCAGCAGCGGGTCGTGAGCCTGCGGGTGCCGGTCTCGGACGACGCCGAGGACGGGTCGCTGCGCACGCGCGAGGGCGCGACGGCCGCGGTCTACACCTCGGACCTCGTGTGGGACGCGGCCGCGCGCACGCTCACCGACACCGCGACGGGCGCGGTCTACGCACCCGACGACCGCGGGAACTTCGTCAGCGCGGACGGCGACCGCCTCGCCGCGGGGTGGTACGTCAACGTCGGGTTCGACAACTTCGTGCGGGCGTTCACCGACCGCGCGTACGCCGGTCCGCTGCTCCAGGTCGGCGTGTGGACCTTCGCGTTCGCGATCCTCACCGTGCTCACGAGCTTCGGGCTCGGGCTGCTGTTCGCGATGATCTACAACGACCCCCGCGTCCGCGGGCGCAAGGTCCTGCGGACGGTCTTCATCCTCCCGTACGCGTTCCCGGCGTTCATGTCCGCGCTGCTGTGGCGCGGCATGCTCAACGCCGAGTTCGGCGTCGTCAACGAGTGGTTCCTGCTCGGGGCGGACGTCAACTGGCTGGGCGACCCGTGGCTCGCGAAGCTCGCGATCCTCTGGGTCAACCTGTGGCTCAGCTACCCGTACTGGTTCCTCGTCACCACGGGTGCGCTGCAGGCCGTGCCGTCGGAGACGCTCGAGGCCGCCCGCGTCGACGGCGCCGGCCGGTGGCGGCAGTTCCGCTCCATCACGCTGCCGCTGCTGCTGGTGTCGACCGCACCGCTGGCGATCGCGTCGTTCGCGTTCAACTTCAACAACTTCACGATCATCTTCATGCTCACGGGCGGGGGCCCGGCGTTCCGTGGCGCGAGCGTCCCGATGGGCTCGACCGACATCCTCATCTCGGCGATCTACCAGATCTCCGGGGTGTCCGGCGGACGCGCCGACTACGGGCTCGCGAGCGCGCTGTCGATCGTCGTGTTCGTCGTCATCGGCGTCGTCTCGGCGCTCGCGTTCCGGCAGACCCGCAAGCTGGAGGAGATGTAGCCGTGGCCACCTCTGAGGTCCCCGTCGAGCGTCGCACCCGCGCGCGCCGCGCCCGCTGGTGGGCGGAGGTCGGGTGGAAGTACCCCGTCGCCGTCGTCATCGTGTTCTACGCCGCGTTCCCGCTGGTCTACGCGCTGTCGGCGTCGCTCGACCGGCGCGGGTCGCTCGCCGGGTCGGGTGCGTTGTTCCGCTCGGTCGGCGTCGAGAACTACCGCGCGCTGGGCGGCACGCTGTACTGGACGTGGGCGGGCAACACGCTGCTGATCGGTGGTGCCGCGGCGCTCGGCGCCGTGCTCATGGGCGCGGCGGCGGCCTACGCGTTCTCACGCTTCAGGTTCCGCGGGCGGCGCACCTCGCTGACGGCCCTGCTCATCATCCAGATGTTCCCGCAGACCGTCGCGTTCGTCGCCGTCTTCCTGCTGCTCGTCGCGCTGGGGGAGGTCGTGCCCGCGCTGGGGGTCAACTCCAAGCTCGCGCTGATCTGCGTGTACCTGGGTGGCGCGCTCGGCGCGAACACGTTCCTCATGTACGGGTTCTTCAACACCGTGCCCATGGAGATCGACGAGGCCGCGAAGATCGACGGCGCGACGCACGCGCAGATCTACTGGCGGCTCGTGATGCCGCTGGTCACGCCGATCCTCGCGGTCGTCGGGCTGCTCGCGTTCATCTCGGCGTTCGGCGACTTCATCCTCGCGAAGATCGTCCTCACCGGCGAGGGCAACTGGACGCTCGCCGTGGGCATGTACCAGTGGGTGTCGAACCAGCTCACGTCGCGGTGGGGCCTGTTCGCGGCCGGTGCGACGGTCGGCTCGCTGCCCGTGCTCGCGCTGTTCCTGTCGTTGCAGCGGTACATCGTCGGCGGGCTGTCGGCCGGCTCCGTCAAGGGCTGACGCCGGCTCGCCGAGCGCCGCCCGCGCGACCTGCACCACCCGCGGCGTCCGTGGCGCCGCGGTCCGACCACCACTCGAAGGCCGACCACCACTCGAAGGGGAGTGCAGATGAGATCACGTCCACGACCGGGAGCGGTCACCGCGACCGTCCTCACGGCCGTCCTGGCCGTCGCCGGGCTGGCCGGCACCGCGGCCGCGGCACCTGACGGGCCCGTCGCCGCCGGCATCACCGTGCCCCGCGTCGACGGGATGCGCGACGGCTGGATCAACGGCGTCGACGTGTCGACCGTCCTGTCCCTGGAGGAGAGCGGCGTCACGTTCAAGGACGACGAGGGCCGCGAGGCCGACCTGTTCGCCGTGCTCGCCGACCACGGCGTCAACTGGGTCCGCGTCCGCGTGTGGAACGAGCCGTTCCTCAGCACCGACGCCACGAAGGGCTACGGCGCCGGCAACGTCGACGCCGCGCGGGCGACCGAGATCGGCCGCCGCGCGACCGCCGCCGGGATGCGCGTGCTCGTCAACTTCCACTACGCGGACTTCTGGGCGCACCCCGGCCAGCAGCCGTCGCCCCGCGCGTGGCGCGGCCTGGCCCTGCCGGACCGTGAGCAGGCGCTGTACGACTACACCGCGCAGACGCTGCGCACGATGCGCGACGCGGGCGTCGACGTCGGCATGGTGCAGGTCGGCAACGAGACCACCAACGGCCAGGTCGCGGGCGAGAGCGGCTGGGACCGCACGGCGGGTCTGTTCCAGGCCGGCTCGCGGGCCGTGCGGGACACGCTCGGCCCGGACGTCAAGGTCGCCGTCCACTTCACCAACCCCGACCGCGCGGGGCAGTACGCCGCCGTCGCACGCGAGCTCGACCGGCGCGGCGTCGACTACGACGTGTTCCTGTCGTCGTACTACGCGTTCTGGCACGGTTCGCTCGCGAACCTCACCGCGGTCCTCGACCAGGTCGCGACGACCTACGACAAGGAGGTCGCGGTCGCCGAGACGTCCTGGGCGTACACGCTCGAGGACGGTGACGGCTACCCGAACTCCGTGCGCACGGCGCCGACGCAGTACGCCGCCTCGGTGCAGGGCCAGGCCCTCGCGGTGCGTGACGTCATGCAGGCCGTCGCGGACGTGTCGGGCGGCCGCGGGCTCGGCACGTTCTACTGGGAGCCCGCGTGGCTCCCGGTCGGGCCGCCCGACCAGGTCGAGGCCAGCTGGGACCTCTGGCAGCAGCACGGGTCGGGCTGGGCGACGACCTACTCGCAGGAGTTCTACGACCCTGACGGGCGCCTGCCCGAGGGGGAGTGGGCCGACGACTTCGGCGGCTCCGGCTGGGACAACCAGGCGCTGTTCGCGTTCGACGGCACGCCCCTGGAGTCGCTGCGCGTCTACGAGTACGCGCGCACGGGCTCGGTCGCGCCGCGGCAGCTCGACGCCGTGCAGCGTCCCCGCGTCACCGTCGTCGACGGCGAGGCCGTGACGCTGCCCGCCGAGGTCGAGGTCGGGTACACCGACGGCACGTCCGAGACGCAGCAGGTCACGTGGCAGGGCGACGGCGCGTGGATCGGCGGGCCGGGGTCGTACGTCTTCACCGGTGTCACCTCGGGGGGCCACCCGGCCGCGGTCGACGTCGTCGTGCTGTCGGACGCGACCTCGGGCACGAACCTCGTGCGCAACCCCGGTTTCGAGGCCGGCGCCGCGTCCTGGACCGGCACCGGCACCGGGTACACGATCGGGCGTGCCGAGGACCCGTACGAGGGCACGCGCTCGACGCACTTCTACTCCGCGAACCCGTTCGCGTTCACGATCGGGCAGACCGTCACCGACGTGCCGCCCGGCGAGTACCGCCTGTCCGCGAAGGTCCAGGGCGGGAACGCCGGCGCGACCGACACGATGCGGATCGAGGCCCAGTCGGGGATCTCGACCGTCACGGCCGACTTCCGCCTCGACGGGTACCTCGCGTGGCAGACGCCGCAGACCGCGCCGATCAGCGTGGGCGCCGACCGGCAGGTGACAGTCTCGGCGCAGCTGAACCTCAGCGGCGGCGCGTGGGGCACGATCGACGACGTCCAGCTCGTCGCGGTCGAGCCGGCCGTCGAGGCCGACACCGCGCCGCTCGCCGCACTCGTGGCGGAGGCCGACGGCGTCCGGCGCGACGCGTTCACGGCGGACTCGCTCGCGGCCCTCGACGCGGCGCTCGCACGGGCGGCGTTCGTGCTCGGGTCGCCGACGCCGCACCAGGCCACCGTGGACGGTGCCGTGGCCGCGCTGCGCGGTGCGCTCGACGGCCTCGTGGCGGCCCCGACGCCCGCACCGACGCCCACGACGCCGGTGCCGTCGCCGACCGGGACCGCCGCACCCGCGCCCACGGCGGGCCCGGACGGGGCGGCGTCGCCGCGCGTCACGCTGTCGGCCGCCACGGCCCGCGCGGGCGACCGTCTCACCGTCACGGTCGCGGGCGTGCCGGGCGCGCAGGCCGAGGTCGGGATCGCGTCGACCTACCGGCGGCTCGCCGTCGCCGACCTCGTCGACGGCGGCGCGACGCTCACGGTGACCGTCCCGACGGACCTGCCGACGGGGCTGCACCACGTGCAGGTGCGCGACGCGCGGGGCGACGTGCTCGCCCAGGCGCCGCTCACCGTCACGGCAGCGGGTGCCCTGGCGGTCACCGGTGCGGGCGTCCTGCTACCGCTCGGTGCCGGCGTCGTGCTGCTCGCGGCCGGTGCCGCGTTCGTCGCGGTACGGCGACGCGCCTCGGCGTGACGGCCGTCCGTGGGGTGCGGCGCCGCCGCACCCCACGGACGCGCCCGTGCTACGCGGCGGGCACCTCCGCGCCGTGCACGACCAGCACGGTGCACGGCGCGTCGCGCACGACGTCGTGGCTCACCGAGCCGAGGAGCATGCCGGGGAACGCCCCGAGCCCGCGCGACCCCACGACGACCAGCTGCGCGTCGCCGCACGCCGCCACGATCGCGTGCGCGGGGTCGTCCTCGACGAGCCGCACGTCGACCTCGAGGTCGGGGTGGCGCGCGCGCAGGCGTGCGACGAGCTCGTCCGCGGCGCGCCGTGCCGGTGCGTCGTCGGCGGGCGGCAGCTCGACGGGCACGGGCCCGTACGGGGCGGGGATCGTCGGGCGTGCGTGCACGAGCCGCAGCGCGGCACCGCGCTCCGCGGCCTCGTCGGCGGCGACGTGCGCTGCCGCGATCGCGGCCGCCGACCCGTCGACCCCGACCACGACGGGAGCGGGCGCGCCGTCCGCCCCGTGGGTCGGGGCGTCCCGCACCACCGCCACCGGGCAGCGCGCGTGCGCCGCGACCTGAGCGGCGACGCGTGCGACGTGCCCGCCGCCGCGGGAGCCTGCGCCCACCACGACGAGCGACGCGCGTTCTGACACGCGGCGCAACGCGTCGGCGGGCGAGCCGTCGAGCACCTCGAACGTCACGCCGGGGGGCGCGTCGGGTCGCGCCCGCACCCGGTCCGCGAGGTCGGTGAGGTACGACCTCGCCTCGGCGTGCACGTCGACCGCGGGCGGGACCACCGCCCACGACCACGCCGTCACCTCGGACACGGGATCGACGACGGCCACGAGCCGCAGCTCGGTGCCGCGTCGTACCGCCTCGGCCGTCGCCCACGCGAGCGTGTGCTCGCTGCGTGCCGAGTGCGCGAGAGCCACCAGGACCGGTCCGTCGGTCCGCATGAGGACCACCTCCGTGGACGGACGTCGGTCGGCCCGTCCTCTCTCCACGATGCGCCTCCTTCGGGGATCGTGCGAGGGACGGAGGGCCCACCTCACGCCCGGTGCTGCGGCGACGTCTGCACACTGTGGGGATGACCGGACCGTTCGAGGACGTCGTGCGCGTGCACGGCCCGACCGTGCTGCGCGTGTGCCGGGCCATGCTCGCGGGCCGCGACGCCGACGACGCGTGGTCGGAGACGTTCCTGTCGGCGCTGCGCGCGTGGCCCGAGCTGCCCGCCGACGCGAACGTCGAGGCGTGGCTCGTGACGATCGCGCGCCGTCGCTGCCTCGACGAGCTGCGGCGGCGGGCACGGCACGCCGTCCCGGTCGAGGACCCCGCGCTGACCACGGGCACGGCGCTCGTCGCGCGCGCCGACGAGCCGGGCGCGCGCGACCTCGACCTGTGGCGCGCGGTCGCCGCGCTGCCCGCCAAGCAGCGGCGCGTCGTCGTGCTGCACCACCTGGGCGGCCTGCCGTACACCGACGTCGCGGCGCTGGTCGGTGGCACCGACGCGGCCGCGCGCCGCGCCGGGGCCGACGGGGTCGCCACGCTGCGCCGCACCTACGGCGCCGCCGTCACGGACGAGGAGGACGCACGATGACCACCGCACCGCAGGCCGCGCCCGCGGCGGAGCCCGACGGCCGCACCCTCGCGCTGCTGCACGCCGACCTCGTCGAGCGCGCCGCGCGCGACGGCCTGCTCGACGTCGCGTACCGCGTGGTCGACTCGCCCGTCGGGTCGCTGCTGGTCGCGGCGGGCGAGCGCGGCGTGCTGCGCGTCGCGTTCGACGTGCAGGGGCACGACGCCGCGCTGCAGGAGATCGCCGCACGCGTCAGCCCCCGCGTCCTCGCCGGCGGGCGGCGGCTCGACCCGGTGCTGCGCGAGCTCGACGAGTACTTCGCCGGCCGACGCCGCACGTTCGACGTGCCGGTGGACCTGCGCCTGCTCACCGGCTTCCGCCGCGAGGTCGTGCTGTCGCTGCCCGACGTGCCGTACGGCGCGACGGCCTCGTACGCGCAGGTCGCGGCCGCGACCGGGCGCCCCGCCGCCGTGCGCGCCGTGGGGACGGCGTGCGCGCGCAACCCCGTGCCGCTGCTGCTGCCGTGCCACCGCGTGGTGCGGTCCGACGGCACGCCCGGGCGGTACGCGGGCGGCGACGCCGCCAAGGCGACCCTGCTCGCGCTCGAGCGGGCGGCCGCGGGTCTCGACGGCGGCGCGGGCCGGGCGTAGCGTCGAGCGGCATGTGCCGCAACATCACGACCCTGCGCGGCCTCGAGCCGCACGCCACCGACGACGAGATCGAGGCCGCCGCACGCCAGTACGTCCGCAAGGTGACGGGTGTGCAGCAGCTCTCGGACGCGACGCGCGAGCCGTTCGAGCGTGCGGTCGCGGAGATCGCGCACATCACGGCGCACCTGCTGGACGCGCTGCCCGAGCGACGACGCCCGCCGGCGACCGTGCCGCCGCTGCGCCGCCCCGAGGTGCAGGCGCGCGTCGCCGCGCGCGAGGCCGCCGCGGGCTGACGACGACCCGCCCGCGGCGGTCGGTGCCGCGGCGGGCGCGCCGGGCTCAGTGCTGCTGCGGGACGTCCGCGGCGGCGACGAGTCGCGGGATGCCCTCGGGCGCGACCGCCGAGAGCGCGAGGAACCGCGCCTCGGCCCGGTGCAGCCGGATGTGCTCGTCGAGCGACCACCCGGGCCCGTTCGTCAGCGTCATGCCGCACGCGCACCCGATGGTCACCGCGCCGTCGTCGTCGACGACGACCTGGCCGACGGTCGTGTGGTCGGTGAAGGCGCGCACCTTCGCGTGCCGCATGGGCGCGCTGACGGCGACCGGCAGGTCGTCGGGGTACGGGTCGGGCTGCGTGTCGTGCGTCGTCACGGACTCAGTGTCCGCCGGTGAGCGTCCCGTCGTCGACCAGCTGGTCCAGCGCGGTGTCCCACGCGGCGCCGCCGAGGCTCGGCATGATCTGCTGCAGCCGCGGGCGCCAGGCGTCCGCCTGCTCGGGGAAGCAGCGGTCCAGCAGGTCGAGCATGGTCGCCACCGCGGTCGACGCACCGGGGGAGGCGCCCAGCAGGCCCGCGATGGAGCCGTCGGCCGACGCGACGAGCTCGGTGCCGAACTCGAGCACGCCGCCGCCGGGGCCGCGCTTGATGACCTGCACGCGCTGGCCGGCGGTCACGAGCTCCCAGTCGCGCGGGTGCGCCGACGGCATGTAGGCGCGCAGCGCGCGCAGCCGGTCGGCGTCGCTCGCCGTCACCTCGCGGATCAGGTACGTCAGCAGGTCGAGGTTGCGCAGGCCGACCGCGAGCATCGGGACGAGGTTGCCCGGACGCACCGAGCGCAGCAGGTCGGTCCACGAGCCGCGCTTGAGGAACTTCATGCTCCAGCCCGCGTACGGGCCGAACATCAGCGCGCTGCCGCCGTCGACGACGCGGGCGTCGAGGTGCGGCACGGACATCGGCGGTGCGCCGACGGCGGCCTTGCCGTAGACCTTGGCGCCGTGCTGCGCGACGATCTCCGGGTTGGTCGTACGCAGGAACTGCCCGCTGATGGGGAAGCCCGCGTACCCGCGGATCTCCTTGATGCGCGAGCGCTGCAGCAGGTGCAGCGCCCCGCCGCCCGCGCCGACGAAGACGAAGCGCGCCGTCACGGTGCGCGGCGGGCGCCCGTTCCACCGGCGGTCGGCGATCGTGACGCGCCACCGGCCGTCGCGCAGGCGCTTGAGGCGCGTGACCTCGCTGCTGGTGCGCAGCTCGGCGCCACGGGTCACGGCGTCCGCGAGCATCGCGCGGGTGATCGAGCCGAAGTCGACGTCGGTGCCCCAGGCGGCGCGCGTGGCGGCGACGGGCTCGTCGTCGGTGCGGTCCGCCATGAGCAGCGGAGCCCAGCGCTCGATGACCGCCGGGTCGGTCGTGAACTCGAGGTCGGCGAACAGCCGGTGGGCGCGCAGCGCCTCCCACCGCTTGCGCAGGTGCTCGACGTCCTTCGCACCGCGGACGAACGACATGTGCGGCGTGGTCGTGACCGCGCGCTCGGCGCCGGGCAGGCGGCCCGCGGCGGCGAGGTGGTGCCACAGCTCGCGCGAGAGCTCGTACTGCTCGTTGATCCGCACGGCCTTGCTGATGTCGACCGAGCCGTCGGGCCGCTCGGGCGTGTAGTTCAGCTCGCAGAGCGCGGCGTGCCCGGTGCCCGCGTTGTTCCACGGGTTGGAGCTCTCGAGCGCCGGGGCGTCCAGGCGCTCGTGGATCTCGACGCGCCACGTGGGCTCGAGCGTCGTGAGGAGCGACGCAAGGGTCGCGCTCATGACGCCCCCTCCCACGAGGAGGGCGTCGACGTCGGCCGTGCTGCTGCGAACGGGTGCCACGGTCGCGATGCTAGGTCGACGTCGAGACAGATCCACCGGCCAGTCATGTGATGTTTGTCTCGTGGGACCTTGGTCACACGTCACCCGTGTGACGTGCGACGACGTGACGTGCGACGACGCCCTCGCGGGCCTGTCGGTGGGCGTCGACGCACCGGTGGGTGGCGCCCGGATGCCGGACGCCACCCACCGGGGGTGCGGGGTCAGCGGCCGGGGTCCGTCCGGCCGACCACCGTCAGGACAGCGTGCACGCGGTGCCGTTCAGCGTCGCCGCCGTCGGGGCCGCGGCGGTGCCGGTGTGCGTGCCGTTGAAGCCCACGTCGACCGACGCCCCCGGTGCGAGCGCGCCGTTCCACGCGGCGTTCGTGGCCGTCACGACGGCGCCCTGCTGCGACCACGTCGCGCTCCAGCCCTGCTGCAGCTGCTCGCCGTGCGCGTACGTCAGCCGCAGCGTCCAGCCCTGCAGCGGAGCGGCGCCGGCGTGGGTGAGGCGCACGCTCGCCGTGAACCCGGTGTTCCAGCTCGACGCCGTGTACCGCACCGCGCACGACGCGGCCGGGTTCGTGGGCGTCGGGCTCGCCGTCGGGGTCGGGGTGACCGTGGGTGTCGTCGTGGGCGTCACGGTGGGCGTGGGCGTGGGCGTCGGGGTGGGGGTCGGCGTGGCCGTCGAGGTCGGCGACGGCGTCGGCGTGGGTGACGGCACGGTGCCGTCCGACTCGCCCACGACGATCCCGCGGCCGTTCGTCCCGACGTACACGCGCCCGAACACGTCCGGGTCGCCCGTGATGGCGGCGCCCGTCCACGCGTACCGGTGCTCGTCGTCGTTGATGCGCACCCACGTCGCGCCCCCGTCGGTCGAGCGGAAGAAGCCCCGCACGCCCTGGTAGAGCGACGTCGTGTAGATCGCGGGGTAGGACGCGCCGGGCGCGGCCTTGCCGAAGCCGACCGCGCCGCCGTCCTCGAAGCCGGGCACCTGCGCGAACGTCGCACCGGCGTCGGTCGAGCGGTACAGCCCGTCCTCGGCCGCGAGCCACACGTGGCCCTGCTTGCCCGGGACCGCGCCGAACCGCACGTTGCCCTCGGCGGGGAAACCGGTCGCGGCGGACTGCGCGAACGTCGCGCCGCCGTCCGTCGACACGTAGAACCGCCCCGCGGAGTAGGCGTAGAACGTCGTCGGGCTCACGCGGTCGGCCTCGACCTGCGCCTGCGCCGGGACCCCGGTGGACGGCGTCCACGTCGACCCGAGGGTCGTCGACACGTGCACGCCCGTGCCCTCGGGGCTCCAGACGATGCGCGCACCGTCCGCGGACACCGCGACGGTGCCGGACTTCGTGACGCCCGCGGGCTCCTGGCCCGCCCACCACGTCGACCCGGACGTCGTGCTGACCGCGATGTGCGACTCGACCTCGCCGTCGACGGCGTAGCCCACGCGCACGACCGTGGACGGCTTGCTCTCGGCGAAGTCGACGCCCGTCACCGAGCCGTGCACGGGCTGCGTGTAGATGCTGTCCGGCACCTCGTCGATGTCGGTGTGCACGAGCCCGCCGAGGTCGCCCAGCCCGGAGTAGAGCTCGACCGCACCCGGGGGTGCCGCGAGGTCGAGCACCGCGGTCTCCTCGATGCCGAGCGCACGGACCTCGATGTCGACCGTGCCCCCGGTGTCCCAGTCGGTGAGGTTGTCCGACCCGTACACCGTGGCGCCCGTGCCGTAGAGGAACCGGTCGGAGTCGAACGGGTCGATCTCGAACGACTCGGTCATCCAGCCGAGCTTGACGAGCGGCTCGGGCGGCACGGCCTGCGTGCGGCCCATCGTGAGCCACGGCGTCGCCGACACGTCCATCGAGTACCGCAGCGAGCGCTCGGGGTACGACGCCCAGTCCCAGATCCGGGTCCACGACGCGCCGCGGTCGGTCGAGCGGAAGAAGATGACGTCCGGCCACCACGAGACCTGGGTCGCGACCATGATCGTGTCGGGGTCCTGACGGTCGATCGTCAGGCCCGAGAACCCGTAGTAGAGGTCCGACGACGACAGCGGCAGGGGCGAGACGTCCGTCCAGGTGCCCGTCGTCGCGTCGAACCGCGAGACCTGCCCCTTGCCGCCGTCGTACGGGCCACCCGTGTCGGACGTCGCGACGTAGAGCTGCTTGCCCCGCGCGTCGAACACGCCCTTGTGCGGCAGGTACCCGGTGGGCTGGCCGGGCACGCGCTGCCACGTCGCGCCCGCGTCGGTCGAGCGGTAGACGTTGTTCTCCTTGTCCGCCACGCCCACGTAGATCGTGCGCGTCGGGGAGCCCGCCGTGCTGCTCGTCGGGTCGAACGTCACCCACACCACGCCCTGGTTCTGCGTGAGGTAGGAGTTGTCCGACGTCGGGTCCTGCGCGTAGTTGCCCGGGTTGGGGAAGCTCGTGACCTCGGACCACGTGACGCCGCGGTCGGTCGAGCGCCACAGGCCGTGCCCGTTCTCGGTGCCGAGGTACAGCACGCGGTTGTCGTTGGGGTCGATCTGCAGGCGCTCGCCCATGCCGCGCCCGGGCATGTTGCCGCCGACCTTGAACGGCAGCATCGTGCGCTGCCACGTCTCGCCGCGGTCCGCCGAGCGCAGGATCGCGCCGTTCTGCGGGTCCCAGTCGTTGGTGTAGGTGCCGACGGCGGCGTAGACGCGGTCGGGGTCGCGCGCGTCGGTCGCGAGCGACAGGACGCCCGTGTGCCCCCACTCGTCCCAGCCGACGTGGTCGAGCAGCGGGATCCAGCGCCGCGTCGTCGGGTCGAGACGGTAGGCGCCGCCGATGTCGGTGCGGGCGTAGACGAGGTCCTTCTCGCCCTGGTTGTAGACGATGCCGGGCACGAACCCGCCGCCGCCGATCTGCACGTTGCCCCACGTGTACCCGGTGGCGGCCGCGGCGGGCGCCGCGGTGACGACGCCGGTGGTGAGGGCTCCCGCGGCGAGGGCGACCGCGGCCCCGGCCGCGGCGAGGGGGGCGATCAAGGGTGGGACGCGCATCCGCTGCTCCTTCGCGTGGCGCGACGACGGCGGCCGTGGCGCGGCCGTGCCGCGACGGTGGCGGTCGCCGCCGGCGGGCCCGGCGGGGACGGACCGGGCCGCGTCGCCGGGGCCGGGGTCCGCGCGTCACGCTATCGATGCGCTTCGACGGCCCGAAGGGCACGAAACGATTCGCCGCGCTCGCCGCGGGTGCCGAGGTCGGACGTCCCTGGCGCGCGTCCGACACGCGGACGCCCGCGGCCGACACGCGGGCGCGGACCGCGCCACCGGGTGCGCGCGCCGTCACCCTCGGGGTAGAACCGGTGCATGACCTCGAACCGTGCGCGCGACCTGGCCTCCGACCCCGCGCTCCAGCGCATCGCCGAGCGGCAGCCCGCCGACGCCGACCTCGACGCCGCCGACGCCCGGTCCGGGGGCGACGCCGCACGCGCACCGCGCTCGCTGCGCGCGTCCGAGCTCGGACCGGACGACGAGGCCATCGCCTCGAGCGACGACTGGGACGACCCGCAGCGCCTCTGACGCACCCGCGGGGGCCGACCTCGTCGGTCGGCCCCCGCGG
>NZ_BCRB01000061.1 GCF_001552375.1 Cellulomonas iranensis NBRC 101100 = JCM 18110
CCCGCCGCTGCGCGGGCGCCGCGTCTGACGGCCCTGCGCGCGCCCCGGGGCCGGCGCGTCGGTCGGCGTGCGTCGCGGCGGCGCGCGCGGCACGCTGGGCGCATGACGTCGTCAGCGGCCCCGTCGCCCGAGGTGAGCACCGACCCCGACCGGCACGTGCTCGGCAACCCCGACGCACCCGTGACGATCGTCGAGTACGGGGACCTGGAGTGCCCGTACTGCCGGGACGCCGAGCCCGTGCTGCGCCGGCTGGTCGAGGAGTCCGACGGGCGGGTCCGGCTCGTGTGGCGGCACTTCCCGCTGTTCCAGGTGCACCCGCACGCGCTCGCGGCGGCGCTCGCGGCCGAGGCCGCCGGGGGGCACGGCCGGTTCTGGGAGATGCAGCGCCTGCTGTTCGCGCACCAGGACGCGCTGGGCGACGAGGACCTCGTGCGGTGGGCGGGCGAGCTGGGCCTGGACCCCGAGGAGGTCGTGGGGGAGGCCGCCGACCGGTACGCGCGGCCCGTGCAGGCCGACTACGAGAGCGGCATCGAGTTCGACGTGCCGGGCACGCCCACGATCCTCGTGGACGGTGTGCGGTACCGGGGGCGCGTCGAGCTCGAGAAGCTGCGAGCGGTCGTCTCCGCGGTGTGAGCCGGGTCCGGCGGGTCGTGGAACCGCGCCGGGGCGGGTCGTGGGCGACGATGGTCGCGTGACCGACGCGCAGCCCGCCCCCACGTCCGCCGCCACGTCCGACGCCGAGCCGTCCACCCCCGCGGGTGCCCGGCCCGTCCCTCGCAGCGCGCTCGTCACGGGCGCCGGCCGCGGCATCGGCCGTGCGCTCGCCCTCGCGCTCGCGCGCGACGGCTGGGCGCTCGGCCTCGTCGGGCGCACGCGGACGCGGCTCGACGAGGTGGCCGACGAGGCGCGCGCCCTGGGTGCGGACGTGACCGTCGCGGTCGCGGACCTCGTCGACGCCGGTGCGGTCGCCGACGCGGTCGGGCGCGTCGAGGACGCGCTCACCGCGCACGGCGGGCTCGGTCTGCTCGTCAACAACGCCGGCGTCATCGAGCGCGCCGAGCTGCCGTTCGCGGCCGACGACGTCGAGGACGTGTGGCGCGTCGTCGAGACCAACGTGCGCGGCCCGCTGCTGGTCACGCACGCGGTGCTGCCGGGCATGCTCGCGCGCGGCGGGGGGCGCGTGCTCAACGTGAACTCGGGCTCGGGCCACCGCGCGCTGCCGACGTACACGGGCTACGCGATCAGCAAGGGCGCGCTCGCGCGGTTCACGACCCAGCTGCACCACCAGTACGCCGCCGCGGGGCTGCGCGTGCTCGACCTCGCGCCCGGCGTCGTGGCGACCGACATGACCGCGGCGATGCCGGTGCACGACGGCCGGAGCGAGTGGACCGACCCGGCGGACGTCGCGGCGCTCGTCCTCGCGTTCGCGCGCGGCGAGCTCGACGACCTGTCGGGCCGGTTCGTGCGCGCGGGGGTCGACACGGTCGCGTCGCTGCGCGCCGCGACGCCCGCGATCCTCGACGCCGACGCGCGCACGCTGCGGCTCGCGACGTGGGGGCCGGACGACCCGGTCGCCTGAGGCGTCCCGGCGTCGGGCGGGTCAGGCCGCGGGCGACCGCCACGGCAGCGGCGGCAGCGTCGGGGGCAGGCGCGGCGGCGAGCACAGCGGCAGCCGCTCCCCGAGCCAGCGCAGCAGCAGCGACCCGGCGACGGCCGCGACGAGCGAGCCCGTGAGCACGCCGATCTTGGCGCGCTCGAGCTGCACGGGGTCGTCGAACGCGAGCTGCGCGATGAACAGCGAGATGGTGAAGCCGATGCCCGCGAGCACGGCGCCGCCCAGCACGTGGCCCCAGCGCACGAGGCCGGGCAGGTCGCCGAGGCGGAGCCGCAGCGCGAGGGTCGCGGCGCCCGTGATCCCGACCGCGTTGCCGACCACCAGGGCGACCGCGACGCCGACGGTCAGGCGCGAGCCGAACGCGTCGGCGAGCGTCGCCGGGTCCAGCCGGACCCCCGCGTTCGCGAGGCCGAACAGCGGCACCACGACGTACGCGCTCCAGGGGTGCAGCACGCGCTGCAGCCGGTCGCCGGTGGGCACGGCCGCGCGGCCCGCGACCTCGGCCGCGTGCTCGCGGTCCGCGCCGCCCGCGGTGAGGAAGCGCCGCGCGTGCACCGCGACGGCGCGGCGGCGCTTCTCGTGCGGCACCGCGGTCGGCACGAGGAGGCCGACGAGCACGCCCGCGATCGTCGCGTGCACGCCCGACGCGAGCACCGCGACCCACAGCGCGAGCCCGACGGCGACGTACGGCGCGAGGCGCCAGACGCCGCGCACGCGCAGCACCACGAGCGCGGCCGTGAGCGCGCCCGCGACGAGCAGCGCCACGACGTCGACGTCGTCGGTGTAGAACACCGCCATCGCGAGGATCGCGCCGATGTCGTCGACGATCGCGAGCGTCAGCAGGAACAGCCGGAGCCGGTCGGGGCAGCGCGGCCCGAACAGCGCGAGGACGCCGACGAGGAACGCGGTGTCGGTCGACATCACGACGCCCCAGCCGTGCGCCGCGTCGGTGCCGCCGTTGAACGCGAGGTACACGAGCACGGGCACGACGAGCCCGCCGAGCGCGCCGAGCGCGGGGACGGCGACCGCGCGGGGGTCGCGCAGGTCGCCGCGCGTGGCCTCGCGGTTGATCTCGAGCCCGACGACGGCGAAGAACACGGCCATCGCGAAGTCGTTGACCCAGTGCTGGAGGTCCATCACGAGGCCGCCGTCGCCGACCACGACGCCCGCGGAGGTGTGCCACAGGGCGGTGTAGGCGTCGCGCCACGGCGAGTTCGCCCAGACGAGCGCCGCGACGGTGGCGGCGAGCAGCACGACCGCGCTGCCGGCCTCCGTCGCGAGGAACGTCCGCATCGCCGGGGCGAGCGTCGAGACCTTCTCGCGCAGGGGCGGGTGTGCCTGGCGGGTGCCGTCGGGGCGACGCAGCACGCGCTCGCGGAGCGTCGGCCGCGGCGTGGGCGTGCTCAGCGTCGCCGCCGCGGGCCGGGAGCGGGGCGGGCGCCGGTCACGGGGCCGGGACCTCGGGGTCGGCCGGGACGTGCGCACCGTGCCCGGCCGCGCGCAGCGCGTCCCGCAGGCGCTGCGCGGCCGCGTCGAGCTCGGCGCCGGGGACGCCCTGGCGGGCGTTCGCGAAGGTGAGGCTCGACTCGTCCCACGCGGGCAGCACGTGGAGGTGCAGGTGGGGGATCTCGAAGCCCGCGACCAGCAGCGCCGCGCGCGGCGCGCCCCACGCGGCCTGCTGCGCGCGTCCCACGGCCTTGGCCACCGTCGTGAGGTGCGCCAGCAGGTCGTCGGGGGCGTCGGTGAGCTGCTCGACCTCCTCGCGGGGGACGACGAGCGCGTGGCCGTCGGTGATGGGGGCGATGGTGAGCAGGACGACCGCGCGGTCGTCCTCCCAGACGAGGCGTCCGGGCAGCTCGCCGTCGATGATGCGCGTGAACAGCGTCGGCATGCGCTCACGCTAGCGCGTGCCACTGGCGTGCGCCGGTGCGGTGCGGACGCGTCGGGCCGGGCCTCCGGGGCCCGCGACACGCCGTGCGAAACGCTTCAGTAGTGGGCGGTCCCTTGTGGTGCGCGCGACCGGCCCCTAGGAATCCCGTGTGCGCCTCCACCCCACACCCCGGTCCACCCGCCCCTCGGCCGCACGCGGCGCCCGCGCGCTCGTCGGCGCCGTCGCGCTCGCGCTCGGTCTGCTGACCGCCTGCGCGGCGGGCACCGAGCCCGCGCCGGGCGACGTGACGACGCCGACCGTGCTGGCGAGCCCGCCGGTCGAGATGACGGCGGCCGAGCCGCCGGACTGCCTGCCGGACGGCGTCGCGTACGCCGAGGTCGGCACGGGCATGGCCGCGAGCCGCGTCGCCTGGGCGGGCTCGGGCCCGCGCGGCGTGCTGCTCGCGCCGCAGGTGCGCGGCGACGTGTGCCAGTGGGCCGCCGAGCTCGTGCGGCTCGCGGGGGAGGGCTACCTCGTCGCGACCTTCGACTGGGGCAAGGCGGGCGAGATCGGGTTCCGTGCGGCGCTCGACGTCCTGCGCACCACCGGCGCCCCGGACGTGGCCTTCGTGGGTGCCTCGGCCGGCGGCACGCTCGCGGCCGGCCTGGCCGACGACCTCGACGCGGTCGCCGTCGTCGCGCTCAGCCCGCCGTCGGAGAACGGCGGCGTCGACGCGCGGGCGGCCTCGAACGACTTCACCGGTCCGCTGCAGGTGTTCTCGTCGACCGACGACCCGCAGGTGGCCGCCGCCGACAGCGCGCTGGTCGCCCGGCAGGACGCGTCGTCCGTCGTCACCGAGGTGCCCGGCACCGCGCACGGCATCGAGCTCCTCGCGCCCGACGCCCCGCACGCGGACCACGTCCGCGCGACGATCGACGCCGCCCTCGAGCAGGGCTTCGCCACGGGCGCGACGGGCTGACCCCCGCGCGGGGCCCGGCGTCGCGGCCGGGCCCGGTCGTGCGTCACAGATAGCGCAGCGGGTCGAACTCGTCGAGGGGGATGATCCGCAGACGCGGCAGCTGCACGTTGAAGGCCTGCACGTCGGTCTCGAGGTCGAACGTCTGCAGGCCGCGTGCCGTCAGCCCCGCGAGGGCCTGGCTCGTGAACTCGCGGAACGCGAGCAGGCCGACCTGCCGCCCCGCGTCGACCAGGTGCGTCACCTCGGGCGCGAAGTCGCCGTCGTGGCTCGCGAGCAGCACGTCGCCCTCGCGCAGCGCGATCGCCTCGAGCGTGCGCTTGATGCCGATGTCGACGACCTTCTCGTACGACTCGCCCGACAGCGGGATCGGCACGAACCCGATCGCCGTGAGCGCCTGCACGAACGACATCGGCAACGAGCCGTTCGACGCGTTGAGGAAGAACAGCGCCTTGACCGGCTGGTCCCACGCCTGCTGCGCGAACGTCAGCACGCGCTCCCAGCGCGGACGCTGCTCGGGCGTCGGGCGACCGCCGAGGATCGACGACCCCAGGGTCGCGTCGATGTTCTCGCCGTCCACCAGCAGGTAGGTGGTCCCCGTCGCGCTCATCGTCCCAGCGTAGACGTGCCGCCCCGCCCGGCACGCGCGCCGCGCACGCGGCCGGGGTGACATGATTCCTCGCGCGGCGAGGAGCGCCCCCGTGCCGCGGGCGCCGACGCCGCGCGGTCGGTGCGAGGGGGTGGACGGTGCACGACGAGCGTCGCGACGGTGCGCCCGCCCCCGGTGCGGACGCCGGGCCCGACGTCCGCGCGTCCGCCGAGGCGTGGGAGGCGCTGTTCCGCGCGCAGGTGACGCTCGTGCGGCGGTTCGCGCGCGACGACGTCTGGGGCGACCTGTCCATGCGCGAGTACGACGTGCTGTTCACGCTGTCGCGTGCGCCGGGCCGGGCCCTGCGTCTGCGCGAGCTCGCGGCGTCCAGCCTGCTGACCCAGCCGAGCCTGTCGCGGCTCGTCGACCGGCTCGAGGCCGACGGCCTCGTGCGGCGCGGCCCCGTCGAGGGCGACCGCCGCGGGACCGCCGTGCACCTCACCGAGACCGGCGCGCGCCGTCAGCGCGAGGTCGGGCGCCGGCACGTGCGCTCGATCGCCGCGCTCGTCGGCGGCGCTCTCGAGCCGGACGAGCTCGCGACGCTCGAGCGCCTGTGCACCAAGCTCCGCGTCGCCCAGCAGGACCTGCCCGACCCCGGCGCGACGACGCCGGACGCGCCGTCCGACCTCTGACCTGCGCGGGCGTGTGGGGACCTCCGGCCCACGCCGCGGCCGCTCTCGCCAGGAAGCATGGTGGACGGACCGGTCGCAAGGGGACCCCGGTCCGCAACCGAGCGGCGAAGGAGGGGACGATGCGCATCCTGCTGGCAGTGGCGTCACGTCACCACGGCACGTGGGAGATCGGCGAGGTGATCGCCGACCGGCTGCGTGCCCGGGGGCACGCGGTGGACCAGCGCGCACCCGAGGACGTCGACACGGTGACGGGCTACGACGCCGTCGTGCTCGGGTCGGCCGTCTACACGGCGCACTGGCTCCCCGTGGCGCGGGACCTGGCCGCGCGGTGCGCGGACGGCCTGCGCGAGCGGCCGGTGTGGCTGTTCTCGTCGGGTCTGGCGACCCAGCCCGCGAACTCGGCGAACTCGCCGCTCGAGGTGGCCGCGCTGCGCGACCGCGTCGGCGCCCGCGGGCACCGGCACTTCCGTGGCCGCCTGGACCGCTCGGTGCTCTCGTTCACCGAGCGCGCGATCATCGCCGGCGGGCGTGCCCGCGAGGGCGACCACCGCGACATGACGGCCGTGGCCGCGTGGGCCGACGAGGTCGCCGACCAGCTCGCGACCCTCGCCGTCGACCTCCCCGAGGCGATCAGCCACCCGGTCTGAGGGCCGGCACCCGGCGGGCGCGCTCGGCGTCCGTGCTCGGCCGTCGTGCTCGGGGTCCGAGCCCGGCGTCCGTCAGGACGCGCGGACCGCGTGCTCCCGCTGACGGCGCACGCCGCGCAGCTCCGCCGCGACCGCGGCCGTCGACGGCCGCTGCGCGGGGTCGGTGCGCGTCATCGCGCGCAGCAGCGCGGCCATGTCGCGGTCCAGGTCGTCCGTGATCCGTGGCCCGTGCAGCAGCCGTGCGAGCGAGGCCGTGAGCGGGTCGCCCGGGTAGGCGCGCCGTGCCGTGAGGCACTCGAGCAGCACGAGGCCGAGGGAGTACACGTCGCTCGCGGGCCCCACGGGCTCGCCGAGCGCCTGCTCGGGGCTCTGGTAGCTCGCGGTCGCGCGGTCGTCCGTCGCGTCCGGCGAGCCGCCCGCGTCCGACGCGGCGATCCCGAAGTCGGCGAGCACGACGGGCACCGCGGGCGCGTCACGCCGGCCCGACGTCGGCGCCGTGTGCGCGACCAGCACGTTCGACGGCTTCACGTCGCGGTGCACGACGCCCGCGCGGTGCGCGTGCGCGAGGCCCTGCGCGAGCTGGTGCCCGACGTCCGCGGTCGTCGCGACGTCCAGCGGGCCGTCGGTCACCAGCTCGCGCAGCGTCCGCCCCTCGACGAGCTCCATCACGAGGAACGCGACGGGTCCCGTGCCGGGCAGGACGTCCGCGCCCACGTCGAGCAGCGCGACGAGCGCGGGGTGCGCGAGGTCGGCGAGCACGCGTGCCTCCTGCGCGTAGCGCCGCACCTGGTCGGGGTCCGCGTCGGCGAGCCGGAACAGCTTGACCGCGACCGGTCTGTCGAGCCGCACGTCCAGCGCACGGAACACCTGCGCGGAGCCCCCCTGGCCCAGCGGGGTGCCGAGCACGTAGCGCCGCGCCAGGCGCGGTGCCGCGTGGCGTCCGGTGCGCGTCACGGCGTGGTCATCGCTCTCGGGGTCTGCCTCTCGGTGTCCGGCCGGTCGGTCGTCCGGGTGCGGTCGCGCCCGGCGGCGTCGTGCCGGGGCGAGGTCGTGCGCGGTGCGCGGGGCACCACGAACGACGGTAGGACCCGCCGGGCGGCCCTGCACCCGGAGGTGCCCGCGCGGCGGTGGCGAGGGGCGGGTGAGACGCGGCGCGTCCGAGGGGCGTCGGGCCGCCGACGGCCGGGCCGACGAGGTGACACGGCGTCGCGACAACGTCACGTGGTGAGCGGGCCCGGTCGACCTGACCGGCCCGCGGCGCGGTGCGATGATCGGACCGTGCCCCCCGTGACGCCCCCCGCCACCGCCCTGACCACGACGGCCGGCCTCGCGCCCTACGACGCCGTCCTGCTGTTCTCGTTCGGAGGCCCCAACGGTCCCGACGACGTGCTGCCCTTCCTGCGCAACGTGACCGCGGGCAAGGGCATCCCCGACGAGCGGCTCGCCGAGGTCGCCGAGCACTACCACCACTTCGGCGGGCGCAGCCCGATCAACGAGCAGAACCTCGCGCTGCAGGCCGCGCTGCGCTCCGAGCTCGACCGTCGTGGCCTCGACGTGCCGGTCGTGTGGGGCAACCGCAACTGGGAGCCGTACACGCGCGACGCGCTCGCGGAGCTGCACGCCGCGGGCGCGCAGCGCGCCGTCGCGCTCGTCACGTCCGCCTACTCGTCGTACTCCGGGTGCCGCCAGTACCGCGAGAACCTGTGGTCGTCCCTGGACGCGCTGAGCGTGCAGGTCGGCGCACCCGAGGGCACGCACCTGGTCGACGTCGACAAGTGCCGCTCGTACTTCAACCACCCCGGGTTCGTGCAGGCGAACACCGACGCCGTGGTCGAGGCCTACGCGGGGTTCGACGCCGACGCGGCGTGGCCCCGTCTCGTGTTCGTCACGCACTCGATCCCCGACACGATGGAGGAGGCGTCGGTCGTCGCCGGCGCGTCGTACCGCGAGCAGCACCTCGACGTCGCGCGCAGCGTCGCCGCCGCGGCGTCCGAGCGGCTCGGGCGCGAGGTCGAGTGGGACCTCGCCTACTGCTCGCGCTCGGGCCCGCCGAGCCAGCCGTGGCTCGAGCCCGACGTCAACGACCACCTGGAGGCGCTGTCCGCGGCCGGCACCACGTCGGTCGTGCTCGCACCCATCGGCTTCGTGTCCGACCACATGGAGGTCGCGTTCGACCTCGACACCGAGGCCCTCGAGACGGCCGCCGGGCTCGGCATGACGGCCGTGCGTGCCGACTCGGTCGGCGTGCGCGAGCCGTTCGTGCGCGGCCTGGTCGACCTGCTCCTCGAGCGCGCGGCGATCGCACGCGCCGACGACGCCGGCGAGCCCCGCCCCGCGCAGGAGACGGTCGGCGCGCTGCCGCCGTTCCGCTCGATCTGCGCGCCGGGCTGCTGCCGGCAGCGCGCGGGCGTCGACTCCGGACTGCCCGCGGCGTGCTCCGAGGACCCCTGGTCCTGACGGCGCCGAGCCCACCACCCGACCGCCCGCACGACCCGACGGAGACCCCGTGACCAGCACGCCCACGCCCACGCCCGACGCCGAGACGCTCAACGCGACCATCCGTTACACGATGTGGTCGGTGTTCGCGGTGGACGCCCCCCTGCCGGCCGACGCGGCCGTCCGCGCCGCGGTCGTCGCGGACGCCGAGCGCGCGGTCGGCGCGGACGCCGAGCTGGTCGTCCGCGGCTGGTACGACGTCGCGGGGCTGCGCGCCGACGCGGACCTCATGGTCTGGTGGCACGCCGAGACCGTCGAGCAGGTCCAGGCGGCGTACCACCGGCTGCGTGCGAGCGCGCTCGGCGCGCACCTCACGCCCGTCTGGTCGGTCGTCGGGCTGCACCGCCCCGCCGAGTTCAACCGCGCGCACGTGCCCGCGTTCCTCGCGGGCGAGCCCGCGGGGGACTACATGTGCATCTACCCGTTCGTGCGCTCCTACGAGTGGTACGTCCTCCCGGACGACGAGCGTCGCGCGATGCTGCACGAGCACGGCGCCGCGGCACGCGACTACGCCGACGTGCGTGCCAACACGGTGTCGTCGTTCGCGCTGGGCGACTACGAGTGGCTGCTGGCGTTCGAGGCGTCCGAGCTGCACCGCATCGTCGACCTCATGCGTGAGCTGCGGGCGACGCAGGCGCGTCTGCACGTGCGCGAGGAGGTCCCGTTCTACACGGGTCCGCGCGTCGCGCTGGGGGAGTGGGTCGAGCGCCTGCCGCGCGTCTGACCCCGGACCGGCCGTCGCCGGGAGGTCCCGGGCGCCGCGGTGCAGGACGGGACGGTGCCACCCGCACGCGTGCGGCGACGGCACCGTCCCGTCCCCGTCTCACGGGTAGAGCCCGCGGATCTGGTGCGCCTCGGCGACCCGGCGCACGCCGATCGTGAGCGCCGCCTCGCGCAGCGTCACGGACTCCGCGCGGGCGAGCGCGGACACGGACGCGTGGCTCGCGAGCATCCGCTGCTCGAGGCGCTCGGCGATCTCCTGCTCGGTCCACCAGTACGCCTGGTTGGCCTGCACCCACTCGAAGTAGCTCACGACCACGCCGCCGGCGTTCGCGAGGATGTCGGGGACGACCACGACGCCGCGCTCGGCGAGCACGCGGTCGCCCTCGCTCGTGGTCGGCCCGTTGGCGCCCTCGACGACCCACCGCGCCTTGACGCGCCCGGCCGTGTCGCCGTCGATCACGCCCTCGACCGCCGCCGGCACGAGGACGTCGACGTCCAGCGCGAGGAGGTCGGTGTTGCTCACGGCGTCGGCGTCGCCGAACCCCGTCACGGTGCCGGTGCCAGCGACGTGCTCGAGCAGCGCCGGGACGTCGAGCCCGTCGGCACGCTGCACGCCGCCGTACTGGTCGCTCACCGCGACGACGCGAGTGCCTGCCTCGTGCAGCAGCCGCGCGGCGTGCGAGCCGACCTTGCCGAACCCCTGCACGGCGGCACTGACCTCGGCCAGCTCCACGCCGTCCGCGCGCAGCGCCGCGCGCGCGGTGTGGACGACGCCCTGCGACGTCGCGGTCGGGCGCCCCAGCGACCCGCCGACGGCGAGCGGCTTGCCGGTCGTGACCGCGGGGATCGTGAAGCCGCGGTTCACCGAGTAGGTGTCCATGACCCAGGCCATGGTGCGCTCGTCGGTGCCGATGTCGGGCGCCATGATGTCCCGCTCGGGTCCGATCATGGGCATGATCTCGCTCGTGTAGCGCCGCGTGACGCGTTCGAGCTCGGCCGCCGAGTGCGCGTGCGGGTCGATCGTGACGCCGCCCTTGGCGCCCCCGTACGGCACGTCGACGACCGCGCACTTCCAGGTCATCCACATCGCGAGCGCCCGGACCTCGTCGATGTCGACGCCGGGCGCGTAGCGCAGCCCGCCCTTGCCGGGCCCGCGCGAGATGTTGTGCTGCACGCGGTAGCCGGTGAAGACCTGCACGCGGCCGTCGTCGCGGCGCAGCGGCACCGCGACGCGCATCTCGCGGCGCGGCGTCGCGAGGACCTCGTGGAGGCCCTCGTCGTACGAGAGGATCTCGACCGCGCGCGCCAGCTGGTGCTGCGCGGTCGCGAGCGGGGCGGACGAGGCGGGAGGGTCGTCGGGCTCGGGGGAGCGGTAGTCGTGAGGCATGGGCCCACCCTGGCACGGGCGCGCCGCACGGTCGCGTCGTCGTGGCCGGTGGCGACGGCCCGTCGCCACCGGCGTCGTCCCAGGTGCCGTCTCTCAGGCGGAGGCGCGCACCACGAGCTCGGGCGCGAAGATCAGCGGGTCGCCCGCGGGTGCGCCGTTGAGCTGGTCCAGCAGCCGCGCGCCGGCGGCGCGGGCCATGGCGATGACCGGCTGGATGACGCTCGTGAGGGGCGGGCTCGTGGACGCCGCGACCCCCAGGTTGTCGTAGCCGACGACCTTGACGTCCCCGGGCACGTCGCGGCCGAGCTCGGTGATGACGCCGAGCGCGCCGGCCGCCATGAGGTCCGAGGCGATGAAGATGCCGTCGACGTCCGGGTGGGCCGCCAGCAGCTCGCGTGCCGCGGTGGCGCCGGAGGCGATCGTGAAGTCGCCGTGCACCACGGCGGACTGGTCGAGCCCGGCCGCGGACATCGCCTGCCGCCAGCCCGCGAGGCGGTCGATGCCGGCGGACATGTCCTGCGGACCGGCGATCGTGCCGATGCGACGGCAGCCGCGGTCGACGAGGTGCTGCGTCGCGAGGCGTCCGCCCTCGGTGTTGTCGGTGTCGACGTACTGCACGTGCTCGTCCGGCGCCGACAGCGGGCGCCCGACGAACACGTTCGGCACGGCGGACGCGAGCAGCGCGCGGTCGAGCTCGTCGTCGCGGTGGTGCGACACCACGATCGCGCCGTCGACGTGGCCGTTGCGCAGGTAGCGGATGGTGCGCTCGCTCTCGCCCGGGCGGGCGATGACGAGGACGACCTGGATGTCGGAGTCCGCGAGCGAGGTGCTCAGCCCGTTGAGGGTGCCCGCGAAGAACGGGTCGGAGAGCACGCGCTCGTCGGGCTCGGGGACCACGAGCGCGATCGAGTCCGTGCGTCGCGTGACGAGGGAGCGTGCGGCGCGGTTGGGGGTGTAGCCGAGGTCGGCGACGGCGGCCTCGACGGCCGAGAGCGCCTCGGGGGAGACCCGCAGGCCACCGTTGATGGCGCGGGACGCGGTGGAGCGCGAGACGCCTGCGCGTTCCGCGACCTGCTCCAGCGTGGGAGCGGCGGGACGGTGCGACTCGCCCCGCGTGCCGAGGTTGTTGACCACCGAGGTCTTCCTCCTGTTGCTGCCAGGCGACGGTGCCTGTGCACTGTCACGCTTCGCGCGCGGTGACGCACGCGTGAGATTACCTCCCGGCCCGGGGCGAGCGTGGGAAGCGCCCCGGGCCGGGTCGGGCTCAGCCCTTGACGGCGCCCGCCATGATGCCTGCCACGAGCTGGCGGCCGGCGAAGACGAACAGGATGATCAGCGGCAGCGTGATGAGGAAGACGCCCGCCATGACCAGCGAGTAGTCCACGAAGTAGTTCGCCTGCAGCAGGCGGACCGCGACGGGCAACGTCGGGTTGCTCTGGTTGAGCACGATCGACGGCCAGAAGAAGTTGGTCCACTGCGTGACGAACGTGAACAGCGCGAGCATCGCGGCGGCCGGGCGGGCCGCCGGCATGGCGATCGACCAGAACGTCCGGAACATCGACGCTCCGTCGACGCGCGCGGCCTCGATGAGCTCGTAGGGCAGCGCCTCCTCGAGGTACTGCGTCATCCAGAACACGCCGAACGCGGTGACCAGCGCCGGCACGATGACCGCCTGCAGGGTCCCGATCCAGCCGATCTTCGCCATGATGATGTACAGCGGGATGACGCCGAGCTGGGTCGGCACGGCCATCGTCGCGATGACGAAGACGAGCAGCGGTCGGCGGCCCTTGAACGTCAGCTTCGCGAACGAGAAGCCCGCGAGCGTCGAGAACAGCACCGTCGTCGCGGACGTGAAGAGCGCGATGATCAGCGAGTTGCCGAACGCCTTCCAGAAGTCGAACGCGTCGGAGTTGATGACCTTCGAGAAGTTCTCGAACAGGCTCGCGTCCGGCAGCAGCTGCGGCAGCGAGCTCTGCGCGATCGCGACCGGGTCCGACGAGCCGAGCAGCAGCGTGTAGTACAGCGGCCCGAGGCCGATGAGCACGGCCACCCCGAGCAGGACGTACGTGACGACGCCGGGACGGCGGTCGTACCCGCCGACCTTGCTGCGGCCGGCCCGACGGGCGGCTGCACGCGCGGCGCCGGCGCCCGCCGTCTGGCGGGTCGTGGGGACGGAGCTCATGCGGACCTCCTCGAGGAACGGGCGGCAGCGCGTCGCTGGCGACGGGTGCGCGTGGTGGTGCGGTCGGCACCCGACGTCGAGATCCGGTTGGTGATCGCGAAGTTGATGAAGCCGATCACGACGACGATGAGGAACAGGAGCCAGGCGACCGCCGCGGCGCGTCCCAGGTTCCGCTGCGTGCCCCAGCCGACGTCGTACAGGTAGAGCGTGGTGGTCATCCACTGCTGGGAGGACCCGCCGCGGCCCGCCTCGTCGAAGACGCGGGGCTCGTCGAAGATCTGCAGGCCGCCGATGGTCGACGTCAGGACGACGAAGATGATCGTGGCGCGGATCTGCGGGATCGTGATCGAGAAGAACTGGCGCACGCGGCCGGCGCCGTCGATGATCGCCGCCTCGTAGAGCTCGCGCGGCACGGCCTGCATCGCGGCGAGGAAGATCAGTGCGTTGTAGCCGGTCCACCGGAAGTTGACCATCGAGGCGATCGCGACGTGGCTCGCGAGCGCGTCGACGTGCCAGCGGATGGGTTCGATGCCGAAGAACCCCAGGGCGCCGTTGATGAGACCCGACTGGTCGGCGAACATGCGGCCGAAGATGAGGCCGACCGCGACCGGCGCGACCACGTAGGGCAGCAGCACGCCCATGCGCCAGAACGTCTTGGCGCGCAGGTTCTGGTCCAGCAGGGCGGCGATGACGATCGCGACGAGCACCTGCGGCACCGAGGACAGCAGGAAGATCGAGAACGTGTTCCGCAGCGACCGCCAGAAGGCCGGCTGCGCGAAGATGTCGGTGAAGTTCTGGAACCCGATGTAGTCGCCCTGCCCGCCCAGCAGCGACCACTGGTGGAGCGAGACGTACGCCGTGTAGACCAGCGGGAACAGGCCCGTGATGGCGAACAGGATGAAGAACGGCGAGATGTAGAGGTACGGGGACAGCTTGACGTCCCAGCGGGACAGCCGCTGGGAGAAGCCGACCCGGCGCGGCGCGCGGGGCGTGCCCGCGGGCGCGATGCGCTCGGGCGCCGGTGACTTGACGGACATGACGGACCTCGTGGGGGTGGTGACCCGCGTGCGGGGGCTCAGGGTCGCGTCGTGCCCGCAGACCCTCGGACGTCAGATGGCGGACCGTGCGGTCACACCGGAGGGCCGGCCGGGGACCGTGTCTCAGGTCCCCGGCCGGCCCGGTGGGTCACAGACCCAGGTTGTCGTACGCCTGGACCGCGCTCGTCCAGCCCTGCTCGATCGACTCCGACTTGTCGATGTCGACCCGGTTCAGCGCGTCGCCGACCGTCTGGTGGATCTGGAAGTAGTTCGGGCCCTTGAACGGCGTGACGTCGATCGCCGCCGCACGGTTGGCGAAGATCTCACCGACGGGCGCGTTGTTGAAGAAGTCGTTCGTCGCGGCCTTGAGGTCCGCCGAGTCCCAGGCCTCGACCTGGCTCGGGAACGTGCCCGCGTTGAGGAACGCCTTGATCTGCGTGTCGGGCGAGGTCAGCCACTCGGCGACCTTCTTGGCCTCGTCGACGTTCTTGCCCGTCGACGGGACCGTCAGGTACGAACCGCCCCAGTTACCGCCGCCGCCGGGGAAGACGTCAGCGACGTCCCAGCCGGTGACGCCGCCGGCGCGCTCCTCGATGGGACCGGTCATCCAGGCGGGGCACAGCATGGTCGCGAAGCCGTTCTTCTGGAACGCGGCGTCCCAGTCGCCCGACCACTGGCCGAGGTGCGCCGAGAGGTCGGCCGAGGCGTTGAGCGTGGCCTCGTAGAGCTTCTTGACGTCCGCGTTGTCCGCGAGGGGCTTCGGCGTGCCGTCGCTCTCCTCGTACGCGTTGGTCAGCTGGTTGACCATGCCCTGGTAGATGGACGACGCGGAGTCGAACCAGGCGACGTCGGGCGAGGCGGCCTTGAACGTGCGGCCGGCCTCGAAGTAGCTGTCCCAGGTGGCGTTGTCGCCGCCGAGGAGCTCCTTGACCGACTCGCGGTCCGAGGGCAGGCCCGCGGCCTCGAACAGGTCGGCGCGGTAGCAGATGCCCTCCGGGCCGATGTCCGTGCCGTAGCCGATGAGCTTGCCGTCGGGCGTCGTGGCGGCCTGGACCTTCCAGTCCTCCCAGCGGCCCTCGACGGACGAGTCCGCGAGGTCGGCGAAGGCGTCGGAGCTCTGGACGAGCTCGGGCAGCCAGTCGACCTCGATGGCCTCGATGTCGGCGAGGCCCGAGCCGCCGGCGGCGAGCTTCGTCGTGAGGTTGGTGCGGGCGTCCTCGGACTTCGCGGCCCGCGTCTGCTTGACGACGACGTTCGGGTTCGCCTCGGTGTACTCGGCGAGCAGCTCGTCGGTGTAGCCGAAGTCGTTGAACGTCGCGACGGTGATGGTGACCTTGCCGTCGGCGTCGGTCGAGCCGCCGTCGGTGGAACCGCCGTCGTTGGAGCAGGCGGTCGCGAGCAGCGAGACGCTCATGACACCCGCTGCGAGCGCCCACGTCCTGCGTGTGGTCTTGCGCACTGTGACTCCCTTGTCAGTCGGACGGCGACACCGCCGTACGTCGATCCGCCCGGTGCCGCGCGTCGTCGACGTCGGGCATCGTGCGTGGGGTGGTCGGCCCCGTCGTGGGTGCGCTCTCGCCGTGATTGCGGGAGCGTTCCCACGCACTGCGGGACACCTTGCTGCGCCAGATGGTCAGGTGTCAAGGAGCGGGGATCGCGTCACCGTCGTGGTAGCGGTTCCACCTGAGCGTCGTTGCTGGTCACAGCGATTTCCCACGACTCCCACGTTACCCAATCGTTACGGCGTTCAGCCGTTCGTGACCTTCGCCCGCGGGGCGCTCGGGGGTCGTCCGCTCAGGTGGTCTGCGCGTGGCCGTCGGCACCGCTCAGCCACCGCGCCGCGACGGCCTGCTCGGTCGCCAGCGCGGCGCGCACGGCGCCCCCCGCGGCCTCCTCGACGGCCGCCGCGAACAACGGCACCGCGGCGCGCACCTCGCCGTCGTAGACGACCCGGCTCGTCCCCGGTGCCACGGGCTCGAGCGTCGTGCGGCCGGTGACGCGCACCGGTGCGCCCGCGATCTCGACGACCACCGTGCCCGCCCGCGCGCCGTCCTCGCGGGCCGCCTCCCAGGCCTCGACCTGGCGCACGTCGATCCGGTCGCCCACGAACGCCCGCAGGTGCGCGGGGATCTGACCCGTGGGCAGCTGGCGGCGGGTCGTGACGGTGAACGCGCCGTCGACCGTGCCGGTCACGTCCACGTGCTGGTCGACCGCGCCCGCCTCGCGGACCTTGGCGGCGACGTAGGCCGGGTCGGCGAGCAGGCGCGCGGCGCCGTGCGCGTCGGTGGGCAGGTCGATGGTCACGTGCAGGTGCACCGCGGGCTCCCCGGGCCGATGGTGACGGTGCCGCGCGACGGCGCGGACCCCTCGACGGGTCGAGCCGTGGCCGTCCCCCCGGTGCGTCGCCGCGGTGTGGACCCGTCGCGTCGAGCCTAGCCGTCGCTGCGTACCCTGGTGCGCGTGTCCACGCTGAGCGACCTGGTCGCGCGCCACGGTGCGCTCGAGCCCGCCGACCTCGAGTGGCTGCACCTCCTGGTCGGCGACTGGCAGGTCGTGTCCGACCTGGCCTTCGCCGACCTGGTGCTGTGGCTGCCCACGACCGACGACGACTTCGTGGCGATCGCCCAGTGCCGCCCGTCGACGGGTGCCACCGTGCACTACGACGACGTGGTCGGCTCGCACCCGCCCGAGGGGCAGCGTGCGCAGCTGCGGCGCGCCCTGGACGAGCGGGCCCCGCAGCGCTCGCGCGAGCCGCGCTGGTTCGGCTCCTACGCGGTGCGCGAGGAGGCCGTGCCGGTCGTGCGCGGCGGCCGGGCGATCGCGGTGCTCGCGCGGCAGACGAACCTCGGCGGCGCCCGCACGCCCTCGCGCCTCGAGCTCAACTACGTCGAGGCCGCCGACGACCTCGTGGGCATGATCGCGCGGGGCGAGTTCCCGTCGCCCGACGCGCCGACCGGTCCGCGCCGCGGCGCGCCGCGCGTCGGCGACGGGCTCGTGCGCCTCAACGCCGAGGGTGAGGTGCTGTACGCGAGCCCCAACGCGCTGTCGTGCTTCCACCGGCTGGGGGCGCTCGGCGACCTCGTCGGGCGGTCGCTCGTCGAGGTGACGTCGGACCTGATCGAGCAGGACGCGACGGTCGACGAGTCGATGCCGCTCGTCCTCATGGGGCGGGCGCCGTGGCGCGTCGACGTCGAGGCGCGCGGCGTCGCGCTGTCCCTGCGTGCCGTGCCGCTCACCGAGGGCGCCCAGCGCACCGGCGCGGTCCTGCTGTGCCGCGACGTCTCGGAGCTGCGGCGGCGCGAGCGCGAGCTCATCACCAAGGACGCGACGATCCGTGAGATCCACCACCGCGTGAAGAACAACCTCCAGACGGTGGCGGCTCTCCTGCGGCTGCAGTCGCGCCGCATGAGCTCGCCCGAGGCGCGCGACGCGCTCGCCGAGGCCATGCGACGCGTCGCGACCATCGCGCTGGTGCACGAGACCCTGTCGCAGACGCTCGACGAGAGCGTGCCGTTCGACGACCTCGTCGGGCGGAGCCTGCGGCTCGCGGCGGACGTCGCGACCGCGGGGGCGCACGTCCGCACCACGGTGCGCGGCTCGTTCGGCGCGGTGCCGGCCGAGGACGCCACCGCGCTCGCGCTCGTGCTCACCGAGCTCGTGACGAACGCGGTCGAGCACGGCCTGGCCGGGCGCGAGCAGGGCACGGTCGAGATCGTCGTCGAACGCGAGGGCAACCGCCTGCGGGTCGAGGTGGTCGACGACGGCGCGGGCCTGCCCGAGGGCAAGGGCGCCGGCACCGGGCTGGGCACGCAGATCGTGTCGACCCTGGTCCGCAACGAGCTGGGCGGCTCGATCGTGTGGCGGTCGGGTGACAGCGGCGGCACGTCGGTCGTCATCGAGGCCGTGCTGCGGCAGGGGCGGGACGCGGCGACGGTCGCGTGAGCCGCGGGAGGTCGTGGTCGACCGTGACCCGCGGAGGGTTCGGAGCGGCCGGGTGGTCCCGCTCGTTCGGGTCCCCTGACGCCCGAGCGTGGTGCGATCGGTCGTAGCCGGTCGTAGCCGGTCGTAGCCGGTCGTAGCCGGTCGTAGCCGGTCGTAGCCGGTCGTCCGGGCCCGGCGCGTGGCCGTGCGCCGGAACGACGACAGGGCCGCCGCGAACGGTCGGCCCTGTCGGGTGGTGCAGGAGGCGTCGCGGGGGCGCGACGCCGGTGCGACGGTCAGCCGGCGCGGCGCTGGCGCGCGGTGCGGCGCTTGAGCGCGCGGCGCTCGTCCTCGGACAGGCCGCCCCAGACGCCGGCGTCCTGACCGGTCTCGATCGCCCACTTCAGGCACGTGTCGACGACGTCGCACCGGCGGCACACGGCCTTGGCCTCCTCGATCTGCTGGAGGGCCGGACCGGTGTTGCCGATCGGGAAGAAGAGCTCGGGGTCCTCGTCGAGGCAGGCTGCGCGGTGGCGCCAGTCCATGGGATCTCCTTGGGCGCACGCCTGCCCGGCGCGCCCCGAGGGAGCGCGCGGCCGCAGGCATGGAGTCAGTGGTGGGGGGAACGTGCTTGCTCAAGCGTCACACCGGGTGCCGTCGACGCACAAGGGTTACGGCAACGTTTCATCATCGTGACCTCTGAGGCGTTGGTCACATTCTCGCGTCGTCGGGCTGTGACCCGTCGCGGGGGCGCGCCGTGACGGCGCGCCGAACTCGGCCGAACGTCCAGGTCAGAGCCACTCGTCCCGGTCCAGGCCCGTGACCTGGGAGATCGCTGTGTCGTTCACCCCGCCGTCACCTCGGCGCCGCCGTCCCGCGTCGCCCGCGGGTGGTCGGCCGCAGGCGTGCCCGAGTGATCGTGACGTGGTTCACGCGAGACCCGGGACGTCTTTCCCGGTCGCGTCGTCGAGACGTGTGGTCGGGCGGGCGCGCCGGATCTGGTATGGCCCCGCCGTGTCGTGGCGTGCGCGCTCCCGGAGGCCTGCCGCGGGCCCGCGCGAGCGGGTCGTGGGGCCGCGCAGGTGCGAGCCGGACCGCCGCACCCGGGTCCGACGACCGACGTCCGAGGTGCGACGTCCTAGGGTCGTCGCATGCCCACGCCCCCGTCGTCGCATCCCCCGTTGCTCGTCGTCGCGTGCGGCCTCGTGCTCCTCGAGGCGCTCGCGCTCGGGGCGGCGGCCGTCGTCGGCGTCGTGTCGCTGGGTGGCGGGGGCGACGTCGGCCCCGTCCTGTTCCTCGTCCTCCTCGCGCTGGGGGCGGCTGCGCTGCTCGTCGGTGCTGTCCGCGGGCTCTGGGGCGGGCGTCGCTGGCCCCGCGGACCGGTGCTCACGGTCCAGCTGTTCGTCGTGGTGGCCGCGACCACCTGGTGGCGTGCCGGCGGGGGAGCGCTCGCGCTCGTGCCCGTCGTCGTCGCCGTCGTCGTCGGTGCTGCGCTGCTCGTCCCCTCCGTCGTCGCCGCGACGTCGTCCACGGGGCGGCGCACGGACTGAGGCGCACGGACCGAGACGTCTCGGCCGGCGGCCCGTGATGCGTCCGCTCAGGACGTGCGCGGGTGGTCGTCGACCTGGACGCGGACGAGCCTGCGGTCGTGTCGCAGCACGCCTCGGCCCGGGACCCGCACGCCCGGGTCCGTGTGCAGCGCGGACCCCGCGCCGAGCAGGTCGGCCGCGGCCGGGCCGTGCGGGTCGAGGACGAGCACCTGACCGTGCCGCAGCACCGCGGGCACGACCCCGCGGAACGCGGTCGCGGCGTGCTCGGTGGTGGTCGCGACCGCGGCGACGCGGGGCCGCCCCGAGCGCAGCGCGCGCTCGACGCCCGCGGCGGCCTCGGGTGCGAGGCGCTCCAGCTCGTCGAGGTCGTCGACGACGAGCAGCGGCCCGCCCGTCGTGCTGTCCCCGGGGTCGTCGAGCAGGTCCGCGAGGGCGTCGGGCCCGACCCTACGGACGGGCGACGCGTCCGCCGGCACGCACCGCGGCGCCTCCACCGGGCCCGGGTGGTCGGGCGGTGCTGCCGGGTCGGGCTCGCGCGTCGTCACCAGGACGACCCGTTCGCCGCCCCGGGCGGCGGCGAGCGCCCGGGTGTGCAGCGTGGTGGTGCGGCCGCTGCCGTGCGGTCCCGCCACGAGCAGCGGCCGCGTGCCGTCGACGAGGACCGGTGCGCCGCCGTCCCCACCGGTGCCCAGCCGGCGGTCGCACGCCCCGGCCGGTGCGAGCGACCGTTCGGGAAGGAGAGCGATCCGCAAGGGTGCCGCGCGCGCGTGGTCGTGCGGCACCGGCGTCCGCGACGGCGTCACCACGTGGGCGACGGCCGTCCCGGTCGGCGTGGACGCGACCGCGCGGCCCGCGCACGTGCGCGGCCCCGTCAGGTCAGGGGGCACGCCCGCCTGCGGGTCGAGGGCCGGGTCGGCGACGGGCAGGACGAGCCGGGTCGGGAACGTGCCCAGCAGGCGGGTGAGCGCCGCGACGACCGGCCCCGCCGCGGCGACGTGCACGCCCGCGGGCGGGCGCCGCAGGAGGGCGGCGAGCAGGTCGGCGCCGAGCCCGCGGGCGTGCCTGGCGAGGTCCTCGAGGAGGACGTCGAGGCCGTCGAGCAGGAGCACCTGCGGCGCTCCCGCCGGCTCGTGCGGGTGCACGAGCCGGTCGAGCAGCAGCAGGCAGCGGTGCAGGTCGTCCAGGGGCACGACGGTGCCGACGGCTCCGGCCGCGGCCGCGTGCAGGCCGGCGACGGCGCGGTCGGGGAGCCCGACGGCGTGCACGTGGGCGCCGGCGTGCAGCGCGTGCGTGCCGGCCGTGAGCAGCGTGGTGGACCGGCCCGACCGGGGCCCGCCCAGCACGAGCAGCGGCCCGCCGTCGAGCCGCCAGCGGACCTCGGCACGGCGCTGCTCGTCGGGCAGGTCGGCGACCGCGACGAGCAGCCCGTCTTCGCGCGCGGGCGCACCCACGGCGTCGGCCGGCAGGTGCCGGGGCAGCGCCGGGGTCCACGGCACGCCGGGCCCGCGCTCCCCGGCCGCCGCGCGGCACGCGGCGACCCAGGCCGCGACGTCGTCGACGGCGCCCGGGGCGGTGTCGGGTCGCCACGTGCCGCCCGGGCGACCGGCCAGCCGGACCGGTGCCGGCGCGCGACCGTGCCGTGCACGCGCGACCTGGACCGCGACGGCGGGACGCCGGCCGACGCGCAGCAGCGCCCGGCCGGGCGCCGCCGGGTCCAGGGCGGCGGCGTCGGGGACGCCGAGCGCGTCGCGCGAGTCGGCCTCGTCCGCGACGCGCAGCGCGATCCGCAGGTTGACGTTGGCCCGCAGGTCGGCAGGGACCGCACCGGCGGGACGCTGCGTCGCGAGCACGAGGTGCACGCCGAGCGCGCGGCCCTGCGCGGCGAGGCGGGCGAGCGCGGCTCCCGCCTCGGGCAGGTCGTCGACGAGCGCGCGGAGCTCGTCGACGACGACGACGAGGCGGCCGGGCGTCGCCGGGTCGGCCGGGTCGAGGTCGGCGACGTCGGTGCGCCCGGACGCCGCGAGGAGCTGCTCGCGGCGACGCACCTCGGCGCGCAGGCCCGCGAGGGTGCGGCGTGCCGACGCGACGTCGAGGTCGTGGACGTGGTCGACGACGTGCGGCAGGCCCGCGAGCGGGCCCAGCCCGGTGCCGCCCTTGAAGTCCACCAGGAGGAGGGCGAGGCGCTCCGGCGGGTGCGTCAGCGCGAGCGCGAGCGTGAGCGTCGTGAGCAGCTCGGACTTGCCGGACCCCGTGGTGCCCGCGACCAGCACGTGCGGCCCGTCGCGCACCAGGTCGAGCCGGACCGGTCCCGCGGCGGGCGCCGCCGGGTCGACGCCGACGCTCGCGACCGGGCGGTGCCGGCGGGCGCCGCGGAGCCAGGCGCTCGACACGGCGTCGGCGGTCGCGGCGGGCAGGCCCGGCAGCGCGCCGAGCACGGGGGCCGCCCCGTCGTCGTGCGGTGCCACCGGGGGCCCGGCCGTCAGGGACCCGTCGTCGGGCCCGACGGTCCGCCCGGCCGCCGCGCTCCGCCACGCCAGCGCAGCGGCCGCACGCGCCTGCGCGTCGGCCACCGCGCGCGAGACACCCTCCACGACCGGCTCGACGCGCGCCGCCGGTCGGGGCGCTCGCCGCCGTCGCGCGTCGTCGCGCGCGTCCGGCGCGTGCGGGCGCGACGGCAGGGCGACGACCGTCGGCACCCAGGCGGGGACCCGCTCGCCCGGAGGCACGACCAGGAGCAGCAGGGTGCGCGGTCCGGTCGACGCCCACCACCCCGCGAGGTCGCGGCCCGCGCCGTCGACGACGACGAGGGCGTCCGCGTCGGGGCGGGGGAGGTCGTGCGACGGGTACCACCAGCGGGCCCAGGCCCAGTCGTCACCCGGGGCCGACCCGGCGGGACCGCGCAGGACGAGCGAGGTGCTCGTCGCGGCGCCCAGGCTGCGCAGCACCAGCGCGCGGGCGACCGCCAGTGCCGCCGTGCGTGGCCCGACCAGGGCGATCGCGCGGTCGGTCGGCCACGAGCGGCGGTCGCCGGGCACGGGGGCGGGGCGACCGCGCACCGCGGCCGCCGTCGCGACGCGCAGCGCGGCCACGTCCCGTGCGGGGCGGCTCTCGTCGGCAGCGTGCGCCGGGGGCGCGCCATCCTCCGTGTCGTCGTCCGTGCCGCCGCGGTCACCGCGCGGCGCGTCCGGCGTCCGCAGGGCCGCGACCAGCGCGAGCAGCCCGACGCCCGCCGTGAGGAGCAGCAGCGGCTGACGCATCGCCACCGCGAGGCCGACCGCACCGGCGGTCGAGGCGACGGTGGTCCAGGCCCACGGGGGGAGCCGCCGGCGGCGGCCCGGCGGCGGTGCCACGCCCGGCCCGCGGACCTCGAGGACCGACGCCCCCACGCGGAGCGGGCGGTCGGCGCGCCACGCCGCGCCGCCCGGCGG
>NZ_BCRB01000062.1 GCF_001552375.1 Cellulomonas iranensis NBRC 101100 = JCM 18110
GCGGTGCGACGCCGCCGCCCGGTGTCGGCGGCGCCGCGCCGACGTACGGCACGCCGCCCCCGCCGCCCGGCCCCGGCTACGGTGCGGCACCGCCCGCGGGCCCCGGCTACGGCGCCCCCGCCGGCCCCGGACCGTGGGGGCCGCCCGCGACCCCGGTCGACGGGCTCGCGATCGCGTCGGTCATCACGTCGGGCGCGGGGCTGCTGCTCATGCTCGGCGCACCGGGGCCGATCGGCATCGGGCTCGGCATCGGGTCGCTCGCGCGCATCAAGCGCACGGGCGCCCGGGGCCGCGGCCTGGCGATCACGGGCATCGTGCTCGGTGCCGTCGGCACCCTCGTGCTCGGTTTCATGGTGTGGCTCTTCGTGACGCTCGTCGCCTGGGGCCAGACCCAGGCCCAGCAGGCGTCCGACGCGCTGGGCAGCGGCAGCCTCGAGCAGCTGCTGGAGGACCTGCAGAGCGGCAGCGGCTCGTCGGGCTCGGGCGAGCTCGACGGACTGTTCGACGACCTGCAGGAGCAGCTCGACCAGCTCGACCAGGGCACGGGCTCCGACGCGTCGGGCACGCTCCCGCAGTACGCGCTGCCCCAGGACGTCGCGGCGGGGACCTGCTACTCGACGTTCCCCGGCTACTACGACCTGTCCGACGCGATCCCGCTGCCGTGCGACGTCGAGCACGACGCGGAGGTCGTCGCGCTCGTCACCGCGACCGGTGCGCCCGCGACCGACCTCTCGGCCGACGACCCGGTGATGACCACGGCCCTCGACGAGTGCGCCGCGGCGATCGACGCGATCGACCCCGGCCTGCTCGAGCGCGGCTACGCCGACGTGTGGCTGCCGCACCCGGACCAGGTCGCCGCCGGTCAGCTCGTCGGGTACTGCATCGTCGAGGACGACGCGCCGCGCACCGGGTCGCTGCTGGGGGCGACCCCCTGACCTCCGCCGACGGGCCGGGCGGTGACGTCCCGGACGACCTGTACGCCCCGACGTACCGCGCCCCGGGGTGGCAGGAGGCCGCCGCCGACCACGCCCGCGCGCGGCGACGCACCGTGCTGGTCGCGGCGGGCGTGGGCGCGCTCGTCGTCCTCGCCGTCGCGGCGGTGGTCGGGACGCGCGCCGTCACGGCGGCGCGCAGCCGGCCGCTGCCGGCCGACGTGACGGCCCCGACGTCGGCGCACGTCGTGCAGCTCGTCACCGGGTCGTGCGTCGCCGCGCTGCCGGCCGACGGCGAGGTCGCACGCGTGGACGTCGTGCCGTGCGCGCAGCCGCACGCGGCGCAGGTCGTCGCGCAGTACGCGTTCGACCCCGCGGCGGTGTGGCCCGGTCAGGCGGGCGCCGACGCGCGCGTGGCCCGCGCGTGCGTCCTGAGCGAGGACGAGCAGGCGGCGGGCGTGCGCGTGGTGACGTGGGCGCCGACGGAGCAGGGGTGGGGCCGCGGCGACCGCACGGGGCTGTGCCTCGCGGTGCCGCCGTCGCCGGTCACGGGCTCGTTCCTCGACGGCTCGGCGACACCGGCACCCTGACCCCGCGCCCCGGACGGGTGCACGACGTCCCTCAGGCGTCCGTGCGCTCGCCGCGCCGTGCCGCGCTCGCGGCGCGCCGGCGCTCGCCCCGGGCACCCGTGCGCGCCCACACGAAGTGCACGAGGACGGCCGCGATGACGACGTACACGACCGCGTTGAGCCAGTCGCTGTACCGGCCGACGTCCTCCCACTGCGAGCCCAGCAGGTACCCGGCCCACACCAGGCCGCCGTTCCACACGGCCGATCCGACCAGCGTGTAGAGCGAGAACCGCCAGAACGCCATGCCCTCGACCCCGGCCGGGATCGAGATGAGGCTGCGCACCACGGGCACGCACCGCCCGACCAGCACCGCGACGCCGCCGTGCCGCTCGAACCAGCCCTCGGCACGGTCGAGGTCGTCGACCTCCATGAGCGGCAGCCGCTCGAGCCAGCGGCGGATGCGCGCGCGCCCGACCCACGCGCCCAGCCCGTACAGCGCCCACGCGCCGACCAGCGCACCGAGCGTGGCCGCCGCGACGGCCCAGGCGAGCGACATGCCGCCCTGCGACGCGACGTACCCGGCGACGGGCAGCACGACCTCGGACGGGATGGGCGGGAAGAGGTTCTCGAGCGCGACCAGCAGGCCCACGCCGACGGGTCCGAGCGCGTCGATCACGGACACGACCCACCCGGCGAGACCGGTGAGCTCGCCGCCGCCGGCGGCGTGCAGGACGGTGGCGGGCGCGAACGGCAGCATGTCGACGGATGCTGCCACGCGGACCACCGGTGCGCGCGCCGACCCCGCCGCACGGGCGGGGTCGGCGCGGAGCGGTCAGCGCGTCGCGTGCACCGTCAGACCGCCGTCGGCGAGGTCGACGTGGACGGTGTCGCCGTCGCGCACCTCGCCCGCGAGCAGGCTGCGCGCGAGCCGGTCGCCGATCTCCTTCTGCACGAGGCGGCGCAGCGGGCGCGCGCCGTACGCGGGGTCGTAGCCCTCGAGCGCGAGCCACTCGCGCGCGCCCTCGGAGACGTCGAGCGTGAGACGACGGTCCGCGAGCCGCTGCGCGAGCGCGTCGACCTGCAGGTCGACGATCCGCCCGATCTCCGCGATCGTCAGCGCGTCGAACAGCACGACGTCGTCGAGCCGGTTGAGGAACTCCGGCTTGAACGCCGCCCGCACGGCACCCATGACGGCGTCCCGCTTCGACGCCTCGTCGAGCGTCGGGTCGACGAGGAACTGCGAGCCGAGGTTCGACGTCAGCACGAGGATGACGTTGCGGAAGTCGACCGTGCGGCCCTGGCCGTCCGTCAGGCGCCCGTCGTCGAGCACCTGCAGCAGCACGTCGAACACCTCGGGGTGCGCCTTCTCGACCTCGTCGAGCAGCACGACCGAGTACGGTCGGCGCCGCACGGCCTCGGTGAGCTGACCGCCCTCCTCGTAGCCGACGTACCCCGGGGGCGCGCCGACGAGCCGGGCGACCGAGTGCTTCTCGCCGTACTCGCTCATGTCGATGCGCACCATGGCGCGCTCGTCGTCGAACAGGAAGTCCGCGAGCGACTTCGCGAGCTCGGTCTTGCCGACGCCCGTGGGCCCGAGGAACAGGAACGAGCCGGTCGGACGGTCGGGGTCGGAGATCCCGGCCCGCGCGCGGCGCACCGCGTCGGACACCGCCGCGACGGCCTTCTTCTGACCGATGAGCCGCTCGCCGAGCACGTCCTCCATGCGCAGGAGCTTCTGGGTCTCGCCCTCGAGCAGGCGGCCCGCGGGGATGCCGGTCCAGGCCGCGACGACCTCGGCGACCTCGTCGGGCCCGACCTTCTCGGCGATCATCGGGGTCTGCTCGGTCGCGAGCTCGCCGTCGAGCGCCGCCTCGGACGCCTCGGCGTCGGCGATCTCCTTCTCGACCGCGGGGATCTCGCCGTACATGATCCGCCCGGCGGTCGCGAGGTCGCCGTCACGCTGCGCACGGTCGGCGTCGGCACGGAGCTGGTCGAGCCGCGCCCGCAGGTCGCCGACCCGGTTGTGGCCGGCCTTCTCCTTCTCCCAGCGCGCGTTGAGCGCCGCGAGCTCCTCGCGGCGGTCGGCGAGGTCGGCGCGCAGCTTCTCGAGCCGGTCGCGCGACGCGGGGTCGTCGGCCGTCTCGAGGAACTGCTCCTCCATCTCCAGGCGCGTGACGGCGCGCTGCAGCTCGTCGATCTCGACGGGCGAGGAGTCGAGCTCCATGCGCAGCCGCGACGCGGCCTCGTCGATGAGGTCGATGGCCTTGTCGGGCAGCTGACGGCCGGTGATGTAGCGGTCGGACAGGGTCGCGGCGGCGACGATCGCACCGTCGGAGATCTCGACGCGGTGGTGCGCGGCGTACCGCTCGCGCAGGCCGCGCAGGATCGCGACGGTGTCCTCGACCGACGGCTCGCCGACGAAGACCTGCTGGAAGCGGCGCTCGAGCGCGGGGTCCTTCTCGATGCGCTCGCGGTACTCGTCGAGCGTGGTGGCGCCGACCAGGCGCAGCTCGCCGCGGGCCAGCATGGGCTTGAGCATGTTGCCCGCGTCCATCGCGCCCTCGCCGCCGGCGCCCGCGCCGACCACGGTGTGGAGCTCGTCGATGAACGTGATGATCTGCCCGTCGGAGCCGGTGATCTCGGCCAGGACGGCCTTGAGCCGCTCCTCGAACTCGCCGCGGTACTTGGCGCCGGCGACCATCGAGGCCAGGTCGAGCGAGACGAGCGTCTTGCCGCGCAGCGACTCGGGGACGTCGCCCGCGACGATGCGCTGCGCGAGGCCCTCGACGACGGCGGTCTTGCCGACGCCGGGCTCGCCGATGAGCACGGGGTTGTTCTTGGTGCGGCGCGAGAGCACCTGCACGACGCGGCGGATCTCGGCGTCGCGGCCGATCACGGGGTCCAGACGACCCTCGCGGGCGCGCTGCGTGAGGTCGACGCCGTACTGCTCGAGCGCCTTGTACGTGCCCTCGGGGTTGGGGCTCGTGACGCGCCCGTTGCCGCGCACGGTGGGCAGCGCGGCGACGAGCGCGTCGCGCGAGGCGCCCGCGGCGCGCAGCGCGTCGGCGACGCCCGACTGCCCGGCGGCCAGGCCGATGAGCAGGTGCTCGGTGGACACGTAGTCGTCGCCGAGCGAGCGGGCCTCGGCGTTGGCGGCCTCGATCGCGGCGGCGGTCTGGCGCGACGCGCTCGGCTGCGCGACCGACGAGCCGGTCGAGGACGGCAGGTTGACGAGGATGCCGCGCACGGCGCGCCCGAGCGCGCCGCGGTCGGCACCGACGGCGTCGAGCAGGCCGTTGGCGACGCCGCCGTCCTGGCGCAGCAGCGCGTCGAGGACGTGGGCCGGCTCGAGCTGGGGGTTGCCGGCGGCGCTCGCGGACTGGATGGCGTCGCCGAGCGCCTCCTGCGAGCGGGTCGTGAACTTCGCGTCCAAGGGTTCCTCCTGTGCGGGTGACGCACGTCGTCGGGATGTGTCTGCCAGTCCCAACCGCTGACGAACTTGAGTCTATTCCGCTCAACTTCACGCAGCACGTCGGGCGTGTGACGGCGCCCGAGTGTCTCCACCACGGTAGACAGTGCGATACACCGGGGTAGACTCCGACCATGTCGCTCAACATCAAGAACGAGCGGACCCATGCGCTCGTCCGCCGCCTCGCGCACCTCACGGGCCAGTCGCAGACCGCGGCGGTCGAGGACGCGGTCGCGCGGCGCCTGGCCGAGGTCGAGTCCCTGGCACCGACGGGGCACGTCGACACCCGCTGGGTCGACGTGCAGCACCTGCTCGTCGAGTACCGGGCCGACCTCACACCGCAGGACCGGGCCCGCATCGCCGACGCCGACGCCGACCTGTACGACGAGCGGGGGCTGCCCCGGTGATCGTCGACACGTCGGCCGTCGTCGCGATCCTGCTCGGGGAGCCGCACGCCGAGGCGCTCGCCCGCACCGCCCTGAGCGCCCCCCACGCGCGCATGTCCGCCGCGACGTTCGTCGAGCTGTCGGCCGTCGTGGCGCAGCGTGACGCCCCGCAGCAGCGGCGGCGCGTCGAGCACGTCCTCGACCGCCTGGGCGTCGAGGTCGTCGCCCTGACGCCCGAGCACGCGCGCCTCGCGGCCGAGGCGTACCGCGAGTTCGGCCGCGGCAGCGGGCACCCGGCGCGCCTCAACCTCGGGGACTGCTTCTCCTACGCCCTCGCGTCCGCGCTCGACGAGCCCCTGCTGTTCGTCGGCGACGACTTCGCACGGACCGACCTGCGCCCGGCGTGGACGCCGGACTGACGGAGCTCGCGGGTGCCCGCCGCCCACGCGTCGGCCCGCTGTCACGTCGTCGTCACCGCCCCGCCACCGGCGGCTCCTAGCGTCGGGCGCGACCGACGAGCAGAGAGCAGGGCACCGATGACCCTCACCATGACCCTCGTCCGCCACGGGCGGACCCACTTCAACGCACGCCGCATCCTGCAGGGACGCTGCGACTCGCCCCTCACGCGCGACGGACGCGCGGGCGTGCGGACCACCGCGCGCCACCTCGCCGCGACGCCGTTCCGCGCCGCGTGGGCGTCGCCGTCCGGGCGCGCCGTCGCGACGGCCGTCGAGCTGCTGCGCCACCACCCCGACGTGCCGCTGCGCACCGACCCCGGCCTGCTGGAGTACGCGTTCGGCGTGTACGAGCAGAAGGCCGAGCGCGTGCTCGACGAGGTCGTCGCGTGGCCCGACCTCGTCGCCGACGTGCTCGCCGGCACGCACCCCGGCCTGCCGGGCGGCGAGAGCGGCCGCGAGTTCATGGACCGCACGCGCGACGTGTTCGCGCGCATCGCCGCGACGCACGACGAGGGTCACGTCCTCGTCGTGGGCCATGGCCTCGCGCTCGGCGCGTACCTCGCGACCGTCGACGACGTGGGCCTCGTGCCGCTGCCGAACGCGTCGGTCTCGACCGTCGAGGTCGAGACCGACGGGTCCGTGCGGCTGACGAGCGTCGCGGTCGACGTCGCGCAGCAGGGGCACGTCGCCGCGCGACCGATGCGCGTCGAGGTGCCCGTCCCGTCCGTCGCCTGACGGAGGTCGCGCGGCCGCACCCGTACGGCCCGCCCGGCCGGACCCGGTCACCGACCGCGGTCCGGCCGGGTGCGGCGCACGGGACGGACTGACCCGTCAGACCTCCGCGACCCGCCCCACCTCGTCGCGCAGCTGCTCGGCCAGTCGCGCGAGACCCGCGTCGCCCGCGGCTTGCGCGATCGCGACGACCTGGCCGTCCATCTCCTGCATGACCTCGCCGAGCCCCGCGAGCACCTCGACGCCGTGCGTCGCGGCCTGCTGGGCCGCCGCCACGTCGGCCGCGATCCGGTCGGACGACGCGGCCGCCTCGTCCGCGAGCCGCCGCACCTCGCCCGCGACGACCGCGAACCCCGCACCCGCGTGCCCGGCGTGCGCCGCCTCGATGGTCGCGTTCAGCGCGAGCAGGCGCGTGCGGGCCGCGACGTCGCGGATGACGCCCGCGGCCTCGCCGATGCGGCGTGACGTGTCCTCGAGCGCCTGCACGGCGGCGCCCGCGGCCTCCACCTGCGCGAGACCCGCCCGCGACGACTCCGCGAGCGTCGCCGCCGACGCGCCGAGCTCGACCGACGCGGCGGCGACGTGCGACGACACCTCGACCGCCTGGTCGACGACCTGGTCGCGCACCTCCTGCTGCCCGGCGAGCGCCGCGGCGGCCCCGGCGAGCTGCTCGCGCGAGCCGTCGATGCGTCGCGCGCCGCCGCGGAACGTGCCGGGCAGGCCGCGCGTGAGCAGCTGGCGGTGGTAGCGGCCGTGCGACGCGGCCTCGAGCGTCGCGCCGGACTCGCGCACGTAGGCGTCGACGACGTCGAGCACGCGGTTGAGCGCCGTGCGCAGGTCCTCGAGCTCGGGTCCCACCGCGGGGACGCGGCGCTCGAGGTCGCCGTCGGCCGCGGCGTGCAGCACCTGCGTGATGAGCTCGAGGGTCGCGAACGGGACGCCGGTCGGCGCCGCGTCGGCGACGGGTGCGCGTCGTGCCACGTCAGGCCTCCCGCTCGGAGTCGGAGATGATCGACCACACCAGCTCGTCGTACGTCGTGCCCGCGCCCGCGAGGTGCTCGCGCAGGGCGGCCATGGACGCCGTGACGGCCGCCTTCGCGGTGGGCTGCGCGCGCTCGACCTCGAGCAGGCGGCGGTACAGCGGCCGCACCGCGGCGATCGCCGCGGGCTGCGGCCAGCGCCGGTTGGAGTGGTGCCCGACGATCGTGCCGTCGGGACCGAAGGTGGGCGTCACGTGCGCCAGGACCCAGTACGACGCGCCGTCGGCCGCGAGGTTGAGCACGTACGCGAACACCTCGTCACCCGCGCCGATCGCGTCCCACAGCACCTGGAACACGGCGCGCGGCATGTCGGGGTGCCGGATGACGTTGTGGGGCCGGCCGAGCAGGTCGGCCTCGGCGTAGCCGCTGACGCGCAGGAACACGTCGTTGGCGTACGTGATCCGACCCCGCGGGTCGGTCTTGGAGACGATGATCTCGTCCCGCCCGAACGTGCGCTCGACCCCGCTGGGCACCACCGGCACCGCGTGCATGCGACCGCCTCTCCGTGGTCGGGCGCCTCCCGGCCGGTGGGTCCATCGGCAGCGAGAGGGCCGCCGGGAGGGGACGTAAGTCCACTTCACCCGGGGTTCACCCGATCTTCCTGGACGCTCGTCCAGGGCTGCCGTCACCCCGGACCTCACCCCGGCCGACCGCGACGCCGCGTGGCAGGATCGGGGACGTGGCCGACGACGACGCGCGCCCGAGGCGCGACCTGTGGGACCGCGAGACGTCCGACGTGCTCGGCGACCGCTGGCGCGCGCGCACGCTGCACCTGCGCCCCGACGACGTCGCGCGCCGCACCGGTGTCGACCCCGTCGCGACGCTCGTGCGCCGCGTGCCCGACGGTGCGCCGTCGCGACGCGCCGTGCTCTACCTGCACGGGTTCGTCGACTACTTCTTCCAGACGCACGTGGGCGACGCGCTCGCCGCGGCGGGCTGGGACACCTACGCGCTCGACCTGCGCGACCACGGCCGGTCGATCCGGCCCGGGCGTCCGCCCAACGAGACCACCGACCTCGGCGTGTACGCGCAGGAGATCGACGCGGCGGTGCGCGCCGTCCGGCTCGACCACGACGAGGTCGTCCTGCTCGGCCACTCGACCGGCGGCCTCACGGCCGCGCTGTGGGCCGACGCGCGGCGCGGGCTGGGGCTCGTCGACGCGCTCGTGCTGAACTCGCCGTGGCTCGACCTGCGCGGCTCGTGGGCCGAGCGCACGGTCGTCACGCGCGCGATCGACCGCGTGGGACGCGTCGCGCCGCAGGTCCGGCTGCGCGGCCTCGCACCGCACTACGGCCGCGCGCTGCACGCCGCGACGGGCGGCGAGTGGGACTACGACCTGACCTGGAAGCCGCACGAGGGCTTCCCGGTGCGCGCGGGGTTCGTGCGCACCGTGCGCCGCGGGCACGCGCGCGTGGCCCGCGGGCTCGCGATCGACGTGCCCGTGCTCGTGCTCGCGTCCGACGCCGCGGGGCCCGACGACGTCGCGCACGACGCGCTGCTGTCGACCGACTCGGTGCTCGACCCCGCGCAGATCGCGGCGCGCGCGCACCTGCTGGGCACCGACGTGACGTTCGTCGAGGTGCCGGGCGGTGCGCACGACCTCGCCCTGTCGGCGCCGGACGTGCGCGAGCGGTACCTGCGCGAGGTCGTGACGTTCCTGCAGGAACGCGTCGGCTGACGCCGCCGACCCCGCCAGCCCCGCCGGCTCAGGCGAGCGGCGGCACGAGCGACGGCTCGTGCGGCTCGGCGAGCGACAGCACGACGCCGACGACGCCGGGGATCGCGCGCACGTCCCGCTCGACCTGCGCGAGCAGGTGCGACGCCTCCTCCTCCCCCGGGTCGCCCACGAGGTCGACGGCCCCGGTGAGCAGCACGCGCCGCGCACCGACGACCTCGATGTGCAGCTGCGTCACGCGCGCGACCTGCGGCAGCGCGAGCAGGCGCCGCAGCGCCGCGGCCTGCAGCACGGGGTCCACGGTCTCGCCGACCAGGAACCGCAGGTTGCGGCCGATCAGCACGAACGCGACGTACCCGAGCAGCAGACCGACGAGGATCGACCCGACCGCGTCGGGCACGCTCGAGCCCGTGACCTCGTGCGCCGCGATGCCCGCGGCGGCGATGACGATGCCGACCAGCGCGGCCGCGTCCTCGAAGAACACGGCCCGCACGGTCGGGTCCGACGTCGCGAGCACCTGCTCCAGCAGGCCCCGCTCGCGGCGCCGCGCCTCGGCGCGCGACTGCCGCCACGCCTGCACGAACGACACCGACTCGAGCACGAACGCGATCGCGAGCACCAGGTACGCGACCGGGAAGTCCGTCGCCGGCTCGGGGTGGAGGAGCTCCTGCACGCCGTGCGTGACCGACACCCCGGCTCCGACCGCGAACAGCCCGATCGCCGCGAACATCGACCACACGTAGACCTCGCGGCCGTACCCGAAGGGGTGCGCGGCGTCCGGGGCGCGGGCGGCGCGGCGCTGCGCGACCAGCAGGAACACCTCGTTGCCCGTGTCGGCCCACGAGTGCGCGGCCTCGGCGAGCATCGACGCCGCGCCCGTCAGCACGGCCGCGACCGTCTTGGCCACGGCGACGAGCGCGTTGGCCGCGAGCGCGAGCACGACGGTGAGCGTGGACTCGCCGCCCGGCTCGTCGTCGCCTGCCGGCGTCAGCGCGTCGAGCGCGTCGCCCGCGGGCGACGCGTCGCCGCCCGCGGCACCGTCGGGGGCGTCGCGGTCGGGCGGTGACGGGCGCGTGACGTCGGTCATGGTCCTGGCGTAGCACGCGGACCCGTGGTGCGCGACGCGGGCGCGGGTGGTTGGCTGTGCTCCGCCGCCGCGGTCCCGCGCGCGGCCGTCGACCCGCAGGAGCCATGCCGTGACCCTGAGCCCCAGCCCGTGGCCCGCCGGCGTCCCCGGCTGGGCGGACATGGTCGTCACGGAGCTCGCGCCCACGCAGCGGTTCTACGGCGGCCTGCTGGGCTGGCAGTTCGTGGTGGGCGGGCCCGAGACCGGCGGGTACGTCACGGCGACGCTCGACGGCTGCGCGGTCGCGGGCCTCGCGGTCGCCGACGTGCCGAGCCCCGCGGGGTGGTGCGTGTACCTCGCGACCGACGACGTCAGCGCGACCACCGCGCGGGCCGTCGAGGCCGGCGCGACCGTCGTCATGGGCCCCACCACCGAGCTCGACCTGGGCCGCCGCGCGGTGCTGATCGACCCCACGGGCGCGACCGTCGGGCTGTGGGAGTCCGGCCGGCAGACGGGCTGGGAGGTCACCGACGTGCCCGGTGCGTTCGTGTGGGCCGAGCAGATGTCGCACGACCCGGCCGCCGCGCGCCGCTTCTACACGGCGCTGTTCGGGTACGAGCAGCAGGACATGAGCGCGCCCGACTTCACGTATACGTCGCTCGGCATCGGCGGCTCGCCCGCCGCGGGCGTGGGCGGCTACGGGCACGGCGCGGGCGATGTGCCCGCCGCGTGGACCTGGTACGTCGCGGTCGAGGAGGCCGACGCGATCGCGCCCCTGGTCGCGTCGCTCGGCGGCGAGGTCGTCAGCGGCCCCGAGGACACGCCCTACGGGCGCGTGCTGCTGGTCCGCGGGCCGGCCGGCGAGGTCCTCGCGCTGGTCGAGCAGCCGGACGACGCGACCGCCTGACGCTCGTCCCGCCCGCCGGCGCGGTCGGCGCGCCGCCCGACGCGGTGCGTCCGCGTGGTCCGCGCAAGTCCGACGCCCGTGCCGTCGCGTGCTGCACCGCACGGGCCCGGCACTCGGGTGAACCTGTGGAAAACGCCCACGGGGCCCCTCCCGACCTGGCTACCGTCACCGCCGTCGAAACGAGTCGTCGCGCGGGAGACCGCCGGCCGGACGAAGGACGGGACCATGGCGAACCTCAATGTCACCTACCAGGAGATGCGTGACGCGGCGACGCGGCTGACCTCCGGCCAGGACGAGATCACCACCAAGCTCAACGAGCTCAAGGCGTTCATCGAGTCGCTCATCTCCTCGGGATTCGTCACGGACCAGGCCTCCGTCGCGTTCGGGGAGTCGTACCGGCAGTTCACGCAGGGCGCGACCGACACGGTGTCGGCGCTCACCAGCCTGGGCCAGTACCTGACGTCCGCCGCGACGACCCTCGAGGACGCGGACGCCCAGCTCGCCGCCGGTCTGCGCTGACCACCGCGGCCTCCGCCGGCACCCCTCCCGCCGGCGGAGGCCAGCGCGTCCGCGCGTCCGACCACGCCGCCGAAGGGGGCCCCGTGAGCGGCAAGCTCAGCATCGGCACCACCGTCCTGCGGGACGCGGGCACGAGCCTGCGTGCCGTCGCGCAGGAGTTCGACCAGGCGAACGCCCGCAGCTCGCGCGCCGCCGAGCACGTCGGCCACGCGGGCCTCGCCGCCGCGGTCGAGGACTTCGCGCACGGCTGGGACGGCCGCCGCGCCAAGATCGTCGAGAACATCGCCGCGCTGTCGGACGCCTGCACGGGCATCGCCGACGGCTTCGAGGACCTCGACACCGAGCTCGCCGCCGCCCTGCGGGGTGAGGCGTGAGGACCACCTGCGTCTCGTGGTTCCCCCTCGCGACCTCCGACCCCGTGCCGGGCGACCCGGACGGGGTGCAGCGCGCCGCCGAGCGGTACGGGGAGGTGGCGGAGCACATCGACCGCGCGGTGGCGCGGATCACTGACATCACGACATCCGCAGACATGGAGTCACGCGCCGTCGGCGCGGTCAGGGAGCGAGCTGACGACATCGCGAAGGAGGTCTTGAAGGCCAAGGGCCGGTACGAGGCGATCGCGCAGGCGCTCGGCGAGTACGCCCGCTCGCTGCGTGCCGCGCAGCACGCCGCCGACGACCTGCTGGCGCGGGCCGTGGCCGTGCAGCACCGGATCGACGACGCGACCACCGAGCGCACGCTCGCCGCGCGCGCGTTGGCGAGCCTGGACCCGAGCGCGACCGAGGCGGACAGGCGGCGTGTCCAGGGACGCCTGTCGACCGCCCGCACGACCGTGAGCGACGCGGAGGTCGAGCTCCAGCACCTGCGGGACAAGCTCGAGCAGGTGGTGCGCGACCACGACGCCGCCGCGCAACGGGCGATCGACGCCATCGGGTCGGCGCAGGCGGCCGACCGTCTCGACGACGGCTGGTGGCAGGACTGGGGCGCCGACGCCGTCCGGTCCATCTCGTCCATCGCCGGGAACGTGGCCGCCGTCACCGGAGTCGCGTCGCTGTTCCTCGGGTGGGTCCCCATCCTGGGGCCGATCCTCGCCGGCGTCGCACTCACGGCGAGCATCGTGGCGCTCGCCGCCGACATCACGCTGCTGGCAACCGGGGAAGCGGGATGGACGAACGTCCTCCTCGGCATCGCAGGGCTCGCGACGTTCGGTGCAGGGCGTCTCGTGGCACGAGGCGCCACCCGTCTCGCGGCAACCAGCCGCAGCGTGGCGAAGGGCTTCCCGGACGTCTTGCTCAACTCGGGGAACCCTCAGATCAAGTACGCGACCAACGTGATCCCCCAGCGGCTGACGGCCCGCGCACCCACCGAGCTGCGCCTCGCGGACCTGCGGTTCACCGGGTCACGCGGGCCTGCGATCTACCGGGCGGCGTTGGACGCCTCGGTGGCTCAGATCCGCTCCACGAGTGGCGTCCAGCGCATCCTGACGCTGGCGGGCCACGGGAACATGGTGGCCGACAGCATCGCACTGACGACCATGCGGCAGGCGGTGTCGTACGAACGCGCGATCGACAAGCTGGTCCCGCGGCTGGCGCTCTCCAGCACGCTCCAGATGACGGCGGGCGTCATCTACGTCTCCGACGCCGCGATGGGGTACGGCTCGATCGCGAAGACCATCGTCGACCGCCTGTCGCCGCCGCCCACGCCTGCTGAGAGGTTGCGTCTGTGAACCGGGAGCGTCGCATCACCGCCGTGGGGTGGGCTGCCACCGAGGAATGGGCCGTGTGGAACGTCGGGGAGGCTGCAGACCAGGCCGAGCAGCTGGCCGCGGCGAGAGTCAGCGACCCCGTCGCCGCCCGTGCCGCCGCGGCAGGCATCCGTGCGCTCGACCAGCACGCCCTCACCGAGGCGGGGACGTGGTCGCTCGGCGTCTGGTTGCCGGAGCCCGCCTCCGGCAGGGCAGCGGCCACCCTCCTCGTGCGCACCGTTGCGCCGGACGGGGCCCGGCGTCTGACGCTGGACGAGCTGCACGAGTGGGCCGGGAAGCCGCCGCGCACCCGAGGCGTGCGGATCACCGACTGCGCCGCCGTGACGGGCGAGCTTGCTGTCGGGCCGGCGGTCCTGCAGATGGTGGAGATGGTCCCGCGCTTCTCGCGACGCATCACGACGCAGCTGAACTGGTTCGTGCTGGCACCGGGGACGAGCGACATCGTGCTCTGCCAGTTCGAGACGGAGCATCCCGACCTCGTGGCCGCGCTGGGGGTCGAGAGCAACGTCGTGACCGACAACCTCGTGGTCACCTTGGAGGACGCGTGATCCTGCCGCTGGTCGTCCCCGTACCGGACCTGCCGCCGGAGCCCGAGCCGATGACGTTCTCCTCACCGTTCGCCATCACCCTCGGAGCGCTCGGCCTCATCGTCGCGACCGTCTTCGTCGTCCGCGTCATCCGCGTCGAGTTCGGGCATCCGCAGACCCTGCGCTCGCTGCGCACCAGCCTGCTGCTCTGCGCGCTCTTCGTCACCCTCATCGGGGGGATGGTCATCGTCGACACCGCCCAGCGCCGAGCACGCGACCAGCAGATCGATGCCTGGCGCGACCTCCGCCGTGTGGCCGCACGTGAGATGGCGAGCGCCCTGGAGAACGCGTACGGGTTCACGTTCGACCGGAGTACGGCCTCTGTGCCCGTCGTCCAGCAGGACTGGGTGACCGACCAACCCGTCACCCTCGCCGACGGCACCCCGACCACCTGCTGGTTCGCCACCACCGACGGCCACTACACCGTCATGTGCGGCGACACCGAGGAGACCGCCACACCCCTGCAGCCGGTGTCACCGTGACCGTCCAGCCGCCGCGCCCGATCAGCGACGTCACCTGGACTCCACCGCCGCAGTGGGTCGGGTGGGTGCCGGGCGCCGCGCAGGCCGACGCGGAAGCCCTCGCTGCTCAGGTCACCGACGACCCCGCCGTCATTCCTGGCGTCGCGGCGGGCCTGCGTGCCCTGGACACCGCGTGGTCCGATCCCGCGGGTGCACCCGTCACCATGGGTGCGTGGCTCCCGCACCCGGCCGCGGGTGTGGTCGCGGGGTCCCTGGTGATCCGCCTGATCTCGCCCGACCCCGATGGGCGCCTGAGCCCCGAGGCGCTGCTCGCGCTCGCGCAGCACCCTCCACGTCGCATGGGGCTGCGCGTGCTGGAGTCCTCGGCAGCGCCGGGTCAGCTCGCGGCCGGGCCCGCGGTGCTGCTGGTCACCGACCTGACCGCGCGCTTCTCCCGACGCATCGTGCGCGAGTACACCTGGTTCGTCCTGCCACCGGGCACCGACGAGACGCTCATGTGCCAGTTCGAGACCGACCAGGCGTGGGCGTTCGAGCCCCTGGGGGACCAGACGAACCTCATCACCGACTCCCTCATCGTCACGCTGGAGGGCGCATGATCAGCGTCTTGCCGACGCTCGTCCCGGTACCCGACATGCCGCCAGAGCCCCAGCGAATCGAGTTCGCTCTACCACCGGCCCTCGTCCTGGCAGGGCTCGGGGTGCTCGTGGTGATCATCTTCACCTGGCACGTGTGTGCGGTCATCATCGGACGCTCCCGCTCACGGAACCCCTTCCGCACCGCCGTCATCCTCGCCATCCCCATGGTCGTCCTCGTCCTCAGCGCAGGTATCACCGACACCCTTCAACGCCACCGCCGCGACCAGCAGATCGAGACCTGGAGAGACCTTCGCCGCGTGACTGCACGGGAGGCGGCTGATTCCCTCCAGGACGCGTACGGGTTCACGTTCGACCGGACGACGGCCTACGTGCCCGTCGTCGAGCAGGACTGGGCGACCGACCAACCCGTCACCCTCGCCGACGGCACCGCGACCACCTGCTGGTTCGCCACCACCGACGGCCACTACACCGTCACCTGCGGCGACACCGAGGACACCGCCACACCCCTGGAGCCACTGCACCCGTGACCGACGACACCGCCACCACGGCGATCCCGCACGCGGGCATCGCGATGGTGCTCCCCCAGGACTGGTTCGTCGTCGAGCTCACCGACGACGAGCAGCGCGTCGCCGACGTCACGGCGCTCGTGGCGCAGCAGCTCGGCGACTCGGACGAGCTCGCGCCGCTGCGCGAGCACCTCACGCGTGACCTGCTCGCGCAGACGGCGCGGGCCGCGCAGGCCCACGGTCTCCTGCTCGCGATCTCGCTCATGCAGGTCGACGGGGTCCCCGTGCCCGCGTCCGTCACGGTGCACCACCTGCCCGGGGCGCGTCTCGACGACCACGGCCGCGCCGTGATCGCCGAGGTCGCCCGCACCGACGCCGCACCCGGGCAGAGCGTCGACCTGGGCGAGACGCCCCACGGCGTGGTCCTGCGGCGGGTCCGAGCGACACACCTGTCCCACGACGTCTCGGACCTCACGGAGCAGGGCACCACGGTCGAGACGTTCGTCGTCGACTACTGGGTCGAGCCCACCGGCACGCAGGACCTCGTGCAGCTCACGTTCGCCAGCCCGCTCCTCGGTGCGCGCGACGCGCTCGTCACGCTCTTCGACACCGTCACCCGCAGCGTGCACGCCGTCCCGGTCGACGCGGAGGGCTGACGTGCGGACCCGGCTGCTGCTGCGGCGGCCCGACGGCGTCACCACCCCGGTGGTCCTCGGCGCAGACACGGTCACCACCGTGGGCGACGTCGCGGACACCCTCGTGCGCGCCGACCCGCGCCTCGGCGGCCCACCCGGCGAGGTCGAGCTGCACGTCGCCGACGTCGGCAGCCCGGACCTGCGCCCGCTGCCGCGCTCGACCGTCGTGGCCGACGCCGGTCTGCGTCCCGGGTCGACCGTGGCCGTGGCGCGCAGCGCCCGCCGGTTCGTCCGCCCCGACGCCACCCTCGCCGACGCAGCCGCGCGCCTCGTCGTCCTCGACGGGCCCGACGCCGGCACGGAGGCGCTGCTGGCAGCGGGCGTCTCCACGATCGGTCGCGGCCGCGACACCACCGTCCGACTCACCGACCGCACCGTGTCGCAGCGGCACGCACGCGTCGTCGTCACGGACGACGTCGAGATCGTCGACAACGGGTCCGCCAACGGCGTGCTCGTCGACGGCGGTCTCGTCACCCGGACGACCGTCGGCCCGCAGGACGTCGTCCGCCTCGGCGACACCACGCTGCGGCTCGAGCGGCTGCGGACCGCGACCACCACCGCCGGCGGGGGCGTCGTGCCCTTCAACCGGCCGCCGCTGGTCGTGCCCCGCTACGCGGAGCGGACCGTAGAGGCCCCGTCACCGCCCGAGCCCGCCAAGCCGCAGCGCTTCCCGTGGCTCGCGATGCTCGCTCCCGCGGTCCTCGGCGTCGCGCTGTTCCTGTTCACGCACAACCCCCTCACGCTCGCGTTCGTCGGGCTCAGCCCCCTGCTCCTGCTCGGGTCCTGGCTGGACCGGCGCACGGGCGAGCGCGCGCGTGTGCGGGCCCAGACCGCGCAGTTCCGCACCGACCTCGACCGGCTCGCCGCGCAGGTGCGCGCCGACCACGAGGAGGAGGTCGCCACCCGGCTGCGCGAGCACCCCGCCACCGCCGAGGCCGTCGGGGCGGCCCTCGGACTCAGCCCCGTGCTGTGGTGCCGTCGCCCCGACGACGAGGACTTCCTCAGCGTCCGCCTCGGCACCGGCACGGCCACCTCCCGCACGACGATCCGCACACCCTCGCGCGGGCAGGCCGACGGCGCGCTGTGGGACGACCTGGAACGCACCCTCGCCGGGCTCACGGACGTGGCCGGCGTGCCGCTCGTGGCGCGGCTACGCGACGTCGGCGGTCTCGGCGTGGCCGGCGCGCCGCAGCACGCCGAGGCCGTCGCGCGCGGCCTCGTCGCGCAGCTCGTGAGCCTGCACTCCCCCGCCGAGCTCGTCGTCGCAGCCGTCGCGTCACCGCGCAGCGCCCGGACGTGGGAGTGGCTCACCTGGCTGCCGCACACCGCCAGCCCGCACAGCCCCCTCGGCCTGCACCTCGGGGACAACGCGGCCAGCGGCACCGCCGTGGTCGCCGGGCTCGAGGAGCTCGTCGCCGCCCGCACCGCGCAGCGCCACGGCGGACGCGCCCTGCCCGCCGTGCTCCTCGTCGTCGAGGACGACGCACCCGTCGAGCGCGGCCGGCTCGTCCGGATCGCCGAGGACGGCCCCGCGGCGGGCGTGCACGTGCTGTGGTGCGCACCGCTGCTGCCCCGCCTGCCCGCGGCGTGCCGCACCTTCCTGCTGTGCACCGACGCGGGCGTGCGCGCCGGGGCCGTCGCGGACCGCACCTGGCACGACGTGCTCGCCGAGCCGGTCGACGACGAGACGACCGCCGCCCTCGCGCTGCACCTCGCGGGCGTGGTCGACGCGGGAGCCCCCGTCGAGGACGAGTCGGACCTGCCGCGCACGGTCGGCTTCCTCACGCTGACCGGCCCCGAGGTCGCCGACGACCCGCGGGCCGTCGTCGCGCGGTGGCGCGAGACCGGGTCGCTCGTCGACCGCACCGCCCCGCCGGTGCCGCGCCGCAGCGACGCCACGCTCCGCGCGGTGCTGGGCCAGGGCGTCGCCGGCGAGCTCGCGCTGGACCTGCGGCGCGACGGGCCGCACGCGCTCGTCGGCGGCACCACCGGCTCGGGCAAGAGCGAGTTCCTGCAGGCGTGGGTGCTGGCGACCGCGACCGCGCACAGCCCGGACCGGGTCACGTTCCTCTTCGTCGACTACAAGGGCGGAGCGGCCTTCGCCGACTGCGTCGAGCTGCCCCACTGCGTCGGCCTCGTCACGGACCTCACGCCGCACCTCGTGCGGCGCGCCCTCACGTCGCTGCGGGCCGAGCTGCGACGGCGCGAGCACCTGCTGCAGCGCAAGAAGGCCAAGGACCTGCTGTCGCTCGAACGCACGGGCGACCCGGAGACCCCGCCCGCGCTCGTCATCGTCGTCGACGAGTTCGCGGCGCTCGTGTCCGAGGTGCCGGAGTTCGTCGACGGCGTCGTCGACGTCGCGCAGCGCGGCCGCTCGCTCGGCCTGCACCTCATCCTCGCGACGCAGCGCCCCGCGGGCGTCATCAAGGACAACCTGCGCGCCAACACCAACCTCCGCATCGCGCTGCGCACCGCGGACGAGCAGGACTCGACCGACGTGCTGGGGTCCCCCGTCTCGGCGCACTTCGACCCGGCCGTCCCCGGACGCGGTGCGGTCCGCACCGGTCCCGGTCGCATCGCGCTGTTCCAGAGCGCCTACGCCGGCGGGCGCTCGGCCGTCGCCGCGACGGGCACCGTCGAGGTCGAGTCCCTGCGGTTCGGGCCCGGCGAGCCGTGGGTCGTCCCCGCGCCCGAGCAGGCGCCCGACGGCCCCGAGGGGCCCACGGACATCGCCCGGGTCGTCGCGACCGTCTCGCGCGCCGCGCAGGCCGCCGGCGTCGCCCCGCCGCGCCGCCCCTGGCTCCCCGACCTGCGAGCCCTGTACGACCTCGCCGAGCTGCCCGTCACCGACGACGCCACGCTGCCGCTGGGCGTGGTCGACCTGCCCGAGGAGCAGCGTCAGGTCACCTACCCCTACCGGCCCGACGACGGCGCGCTCGTCCTCTACGGCACGGGCGGCTCCGGCACGTCGACCGCGCTGCGGACCATCGCGGTCGCGGCCGGGCGCGCGTGCGCCGCCGGTCACCCCGTGCGCGTCTACGGGCTCGACCTCGGCGCGGGCGGCCTCGCGATGCTCGACCCGCTGCCGCACGTCGGCTCGGTCGTCGACGGCTCGGACACCGAGCGCGTCACGCGCCTGGTCCGCACGCTGCTCGACACCGTCGAGGAGCGTGCGGCCCGGTACGCGCAGGCCCGCGCGGGGTCGATCACGCAGTACCGCTCGCTCACCGGACGGCACGACGAGCCGCGCGTCCTGCTGCTCGTCGACGGGCTGAGCGCGTTCCGCGACGCGTGGGAGTCCGAGCCCGGACGCGCCGCGACGTTCGCCGCGTTCCGCCGCGTCGTGTCGGAGGGCCGCCCGCTCGGCGTCCACGTCGTCATGGCCGCCGAACGACCGGGGGCGCTGCCGACCGCGCTCGCGGGCAGCGTCCCGCAGCGGATCGTCCTGCGGCAGGCCGACGACAGCTCCTACGGCGTGCTCGACGTGCCCGACGACGTGCTGTCGCCCACCTCGCCACCGGGCCGCGCCGTGCCCGTCGGGACGAGCCACGAGCTCCAGCTCGCCGTCGAGGGCGGCACGCAGGACCCCGCCGAGCAGGCCGAGCACATCGCCCGGCTCGCGGAGCGGCTTCGGACGGCCGGCGTCGCCGACGCGCCCGCCGTGCGGCGGCTGCCCGCGGTCGTCGCGCAGTCGTCCCTGCCGACCGCCGTCGACGGGAGGCCCGTGCTCGGCGTCGCCGACGACACGCTCGCACCCGTCGGCTTCGACCCGCACGGCTCGTTCCTGCTCGCCGGTCTACCGGGCAGCGGCCGCACCACGGTGCTCACCGCGCTCGCGACGTCGCTGCGCCGGTTCGCACCCGACGGCCGCCTCTACTACGTGGGCAACCGACGCTCGCCCGTGCGGGCCGCGGACGTCTGGACGGACGTCGCGGTGTCCCCCGACGAGGCGGCGACGCTCGCGCGGTCGCTGCTGCCCGACCTCGCCGAGCCCGCGACCGGCGCGCTCGGCGTCGTCCTGGTCGTCGAGTCCCTCAACGACCTGCTCGGCACGCCCGCGGAGCAGCCGCTCACCGAGGCCGTCCGCACCGCGCGACGCAACGACCACCTCGTCGTCGCCGAGGCCGAGACGTCCGCATGGGGCTCGTCGTGGCAGCTCGTCGCCGAGGTCCGCAACGGTCGCCGCGGCCTGGTCCTGCAGCCCGACCACCTGGACGGCGACCCGCTGTTCCGCACGCCCTTCCCGCGCATGGCGCGCTCCGAGTTCCCACCCGGGCGCGGCGTCGTCGTCGAGTCCGGACGGATCCGACGCGTGCAGGTGCCCCTCCCTGACCCGGACGCGTGGCCGCTCACGCCCCGGCTCGATCACCACGACGACCACCACCTCCAAGGAGCCGACCGATGAAGAACGACCGCTGGGGACTCGTGCTGGGAGCGGTCGGGGTCGTCGCCCTGTCGGTCGCGGCCTGGCGACGCACGCTCACCCAGCCGCGCTCCGACCTGCCGCTGACGCTCGCCGTCTCCGTCCTCGTGGTCGGCGCCGTCGTCGGGTTCGTGGTCCTCGGGGCACGGCGCGACGCCGCGCGCCGCCGCGCCGCCGCGGCCGCCCGACCCGACTGGTCGACGTGGGCCGTGTGGTCGGACGCCGGCCTGGGCGGTGAGCTGCGGCGCCAGGGCTGGCACGTCGAGCGGCTGCGACCGTCCGGCGGGTCCCGGCTGACACTGGCCTGGTCAGGCACGGGCGTCGAGCTCTGGCGCGGCGCCGACGTCCTCGTCGAGCTCGACTGGGGGCAGGTCGCGTCGGTCACCACGGCCACCGGTCAGGCCGGCGGCGCGACCCGACCGGCCGTCTGCCTGACGACGGACGCGGGCGCGCAGCTGGTCCTCGTGCCGACCGCCAAGCAGGAGGGCGGCGTGGCGCCCGCGTCACCGCGCGCGGTCACCGCGCTCGTCGACCGCGTGCGCGCCGCACGGGACGCCTGACCGGCGCGCGCGACGCGACGCCCGACCGGTGCGCGCGACGTGCGTGCCCGACCGGTCCGGGCACCGCGGGCCGCGCCCGGACCCGACGCACGGCACGACGCGAGACCGCGCGCAGGCAGCGGCTGCGTAGGGTGGGCCCGTGCGGCCCGACGTCTTCACCCACCGCGCGTCGCGACCCCACGAGCCGCTGCGCACGTTCCACCCGCGCCGCGCACCCCTGGGGCGGGACCGCACCGACGCGCTCGAGCGGCTGTTCGACCGCTGGGGGTTCTCGGTCGACGACGACCGCGTGCCGCCGCCGCGCACGCCCGACGGTCTGCTCGACACGGCCGCGCTGTTCGGGCGCACCGCGCCGCTGGTCGTCGAGATCGGCTCGGGCATGGGCGACGCGACCGCCGCGATGGCCGCCGCCGACCCCGACCGCGACTGGCTCGCGGTCGAGGCGCACCTGCCGGGCGTCGCGGCGCTGCTGCTGCTCGTCGAGCGCGCGGGCCTGACCAACGTCCGGGTCGCGCACGGCGACGCGCTGCGGCTGCTGCGCACCGCCGTCGCGCCCGGGTCGCTCGACGCGGTGCACGCCTTCTTCCCCGACCCGTGGCCCAAGGCCCGCCACCACAAGCGGCGCCTCGTGCAGCCCGCGCACGTCGCGCTGCTGCGCGACCGCCTGCGCGTCGGCGGCACGCTGCACGTCGCGACCGACTGGGCGGACTACGCCGCGCAGATGGTCGACGTGCTCACCGCCGACCCCGACCTGGCCGGCGGTGCGGTCGAACGGCCCGCGCACCGGCCCGTGACGCGCTTCGAGCAGCGTGGCCTCGACCTGGGCCACGAGGTCACCGACGTCGTCGTGCGGCGCGTCCGGTGAGGCTGCTCCTGGTGCCCGGCACCAGCCCCGACCGGTGGTCGCGCGTGTGGCGCGAACGCCTGCCCGACGACCCGCTCGACGTCGTGCACGCCGAGCCCGCCGCCGCGGTCGCCGCGGTGCTCGCGGGCGACGTCGACGCGGCCGTGCTGCGCCTGCCGCCCGCACCCGCCGACGGCGCGGCCCTCACGCCCCCGCCGGGCCTGCCCACGACGACGCCCACGACCCGCGACGGCTGGGCCGTCGTGCCGCTGTGGACCGAGACGACCGTCGTCGTCGTGCCCGCCGACCACGTGCTCACGGTCCTCGACGAGGTCGACGTCGCGGACCTCGCGGGCGAGACGCTGCTGGTCCCCGCAGACGACGTGCTCGGGTGGACCCCCGCCGGCGTCGACGTCGTCGAGGTCCCGGACGCCGCGACGGGCGCCGACCTCGTCGCGAGCGGCGCCGGGCTGCTCGTCGTGCCGCACGCGATCGCGCGCCTGCACGACCGCCGCGGCACGACCGTGCGCCCCGTGCCCGACGCGCCGGGGTCGCGCCTCGCGCTCGTGTGGCGCACCGACGCCGAGCACCCGCACGCGCAGGAGCTCGTCGGGATCGTGCGCGGCCGCACCGCGGGCAGCTCGCGCGGGGACGCGACGGTCGCGACCGGCGCCGGGCGCGGCACCGGGCGGGACGGGCGCAGCGGGCGCGACGGCCG
>NZ_BCRB01000063.1 GCF_001552375.1 Cellulomonas iranensis NBRC 101100 = JCM 18110
CCGGTGCCGCGCCCGGCCGGTGCGTCCACGGGCCCGGCCCGCGGCGCGGCCCCGGGGTCGCGGGGCCGCGCGTCCCGCGAGGGTCGCCCGCCCGCGATGAACGACGTCGCGGCGCTCGCGGGCGTGAGCCACCAGACGGTGTCGCGCGTGCTCAACGACCACCCGAGCGTGCGCCCGGCGACGCGTGAGCGCGTGCTCGACGCGATCGCGACGCTCGGGTACCGGCCCAACCTCGCGGCGCGCGCGCTCGTGACGCGGCGCACCGGCACGATCGGCGTCATCACGCCCGCGACCGTGCTGTTCGGCCCGACGAGCACCCTGGTCGCGATCGAGCGTGCGGCGCGCGACGTGGGGCACTACGTGTCGGTCGCGACGCTGCGGGACTTCAGCGGCCGCGAGGTCGGCGACGCGGTCGAGCACTTCCTCGCGCAGGGTGTCGACGGCGTGGTCGTCGTGGCGCCGAGCACGGGCACGATCGACGCGGTCGCGGACGTGCGGGCGCCCGTGCCGGTGGTGCTGGTGACGTCCGGGCGCGAGGGCGTCGCGGTGCCGACGGTCGCGGTGGACCAGGTCGCGGGCGGGCGGCTCGCGACCGAGCACCTGCTGGCGTCGGGCCGGCGGACGGTCGTGCATGTCGCGGGGCCGCTCGAGTGGTACGACGCGCGGGACCGGCTGCGGGGCTGGCAGGAGGCGCACGAGGCGGCGGGGCTCGCGGTCCCGCAGCACCGCGTGGGCGGGTGGCGCGCGGCGGACGGGTTCGCGGTGGGTCGCGCGCTGGTGCGTGACGGGCTGCCGGACGCGGTGTTCGCGGCGAACGACCAGCTCGCGCTGGGTCTGCTCGCGGCGTTCGCCGAGGCGGGCGTCCGTGTGCCGGAGGACGTCGCGGTGGTGGGGTTCGACGACGAGCCGGGTGCGGAGTTCTACGCGCCGCCGCTGACGACGGTGCGGCAGGACTTCGCGGAGCTGGGCCGGCGGGCCGTCGCGGCGCTGGTCGAGGCGATGGGCGGGCGCGTGCCCGAGGTCGCGTCGATCGCACCCGAGCTCGTGGTCCGCGCGTCGTCCGGGTCCGGGCGGGACGTCTGACCCGGGTGCTGGCACCACCGCTATGTGAGCGTTAACATGACGTCGGCCGAACGCACGCCGGCCGACCCGACCACGACACCCGGGCGACGACGACCGGGGAGGGAGCAGCACGCGATGGGGCAGCAGCGAACGGACGCGCGCACCGCGATCGAGCAGGGCCGCACGGCCCTCGGCATCGAGCTCGGCTCGACGCGCATCAAGGCCGTCCTGGTCGGCGAGGACCACGTGCCGCTCGCGTCCGGCGGGCACGCGTGGGAGAACCAGTACGTCGACCGCACGTGGACGTACTCGCTCGACGCCGTGTGGGAGGGCCTGCGCGCCGCGGTCGCGGAGCTGCTCGACGACGCCGAGCGGCAGCACGGCGTGCGGCCCGCGACGGTCGGCGCGATCGGGGTCTCCGCGATGATGCACGGCTACCTCGCGTTCGACGCCGCCGACGAGCTGCTCGTGCCGTTCCGCACGTGGCGCAACACGTCCACGGGCGCCGCGTCCGCCGAGCTCACCGACCTGCTGGGCTACAACATCCCGCTGCGGTGGTCGGTCGCGCACCTGCACCAGGCCGTCCTCGACGCCGAGCCGCACGTGCCCGACGTCCGCTTCGTCACGACCCTCGCGGGCTGCGTGCACTGGCGCCTGACGGGCCGCAAGGTGCTCGGCGTCGGCGACGCGTCCGGCATGTTCCCGGTCGACCCAGCGACGCACGACTACGACGCCGACCTCGTCGCGCGCTTCGACGCGCACGTGGGCGACCGGCTGCCCGGCGGTCTGCGCGACCTGTTCCCGCAGGTGCTCGTCGCCGGCCAGGACGCCGGTGCGCTCACGGCCGAGGGTGCCGCGCTGCTCGACCCGACGGGCACGCTGCAGGCCGGGATCCCGCTGTGCCCGCCCGAGGGCGACGCGGGCACCGGCATGGTCGCGACCAACTCGGTCGCGCGGCGCACCGCCAACACGTCCGTCGGCACGTCGATCTTCGCGATGGTCGTGCTGGAGAAGCCGCTCGCGACCGTGCACCACGAGATCGACCTCGTGACGACGCCCGCGGGCGACCTCGTCGCGATGGTGCACTGCAACAACGGCGCGAGCGAGCTCGGCGAGTGGGCCGGCGTGTTCGGCCGGTTCGCGACCGCGCTCGGCGCGCAGGCCACGCCCGACGAGGTGTTCGGCGTGCTGCTGCGCGAGGCGCTCGAGGGCGCCGCCGACGGCGGCGGCCTGCTGTCGTACAACTACCTGTCGGGCGAGCCGATCACGGGCCTGGAGGAGGGGCGGCCGCTGATCGTCCGGACGCCCGGCAGCGACCTGTCGCTCGCGAACCTCATGCGCACGCAGGTGTACGGCGCGTTCGCCACGCTGAGCCTGGGCATGCGGATCCTCGCGGCCGAGGGCGTGGGCGTCGACGCGATGTTCGCGCACGGCGGCATGTTCCGGACCGCGGGCGTCGCGCAGCGGCTGCTCGCCGCGGCCGTCGGCGCGCCCGTAGCCGTGGGGCGGACCGCCGGCGAGGGCGGCGCGTGGGGCATCGCGGTGCTCGCCGCGTACCTCGTGCACGGCGGCGGCGTCGACCTCGGCACGTACCTCGCGCAGCGCGTGTTCGCGGACGCCGAGCTCGAGGTCGTCGAGCCCGACCCCGCCGACGTCGCGGGCTACACCACCTACCTCGACCGCTACACGGCCGGGCTCGCGATCGAGCGCGCCGCGACCGAGGCGATCTGACCGACCCGACCGAGCGGCGGCCCGTCGACGCGGGCCGCCGCACCGGCGCCGACCGCGCCGGACCCACCCGTGCCCGCCCCGGGCACCGACGCTGGAGGCCCGATGTCTTCCCTGGACGCCTACCCGTCCGACGTCCGCGAGCAGGTCGCCGCGGCGCGCGAGAAGGTCAGCGCGCTGCACGCCGAGCTGCCCCGCTGGGGCCTGGTCGTGTGGACCGCCGGCAACGTGTCGCAGCGCGTCGTCGTCGACCCCGTTGGCCCGAGCGAGCGCGACCTGCTCGTCATCAAGCCGTCGGGCGTGACGTACGACGAGCTGACCCCCGAGTCGATGGTCGTGTGCGACCTCGACGCGAACCTCGTCGAGGGCGACCGTGCGCCGTCGTCCGACACCGCCGCGCACGCGTACGTGTACACGCACATGCCCCACGTGGGCGGCGTCGTGCACACGCACTCGACGTACGCGACGGCGTGGGCGGCGCGCGCCGAGCCCGTGCCGTGCGTGCTGACGATGATGGCCGACGAGTTCGGCGGCGACATCCCGATCGGCCCGTTCGCGCTCATCGGCGACGACTCGATCGGCCGCGGCATCGTCGAGACGCTGCGCGAGTCCCGCAGCCCCGCGGTGCTCATGCGCAACCACGGCCCGTTCACGATCGGCACGGACGCCAAGGCCGCCGTGAAGGCCGCGGTCATGGTCGAGGAGGTCGCCCGGACCGTCCACATCAGCCGGCAGCTCGGCGAGCCGCTGCCGATCGCGCAGAGCGACATCGACTCGCTGTACGCCCGTTACCAGAACGTCTACGGCCAGCACTGACCTGGCGATCGAGGGAGATGCACCGATGAGCAAGGCCTACCCGGACCAGGAGATCTGGTTCTTCACCGGCTCGCAGGACCTGTACGGCGAGGAGACGCTGCGCCAGGTCGCCGAGCAGTCGCAGGAGGTCGCGGCGGCGCTGGACGCGTCGGGCGACGTGCCCGCGAAGGTCGTCTGGAAGCCCGTCCTCAAGGACTCCGAGGCGATCCGCCGCGCGATGCTCGACGCGAACGCCGACGACAAGGTGCTCGGCGTCGTCACGTGGATGCACACGTTCAGCCCCGCGAAGATGTGGATCACGGGCCTGGACCTGCTGCGCAAGCCGCTGCTGCACCTGCACACGCAGGCGAACGTCGAGCTGCCGTGGGACACCATCGACTTCGACTTCATGAACCTCAACCAGGCCGCGCACGGCGACCGCGAGTACGCCTACATCGCGACGCGCCTGGGCCTGGCGCGCACCACGGTCTCGGGTCACGTGTCGAACCCGGCCGTGACCGCGCGCATCGGCACGTGGGTCCGCGCCGCCGCGGGCTGGCAGGCCGCGCAGGACCTGGTGCTCGTGCGGTTCGGCGACAACATGCGCAACGTCGCGGTCACCGAGGGCGACAAGACCGAGGCGGAGATCCGCCTGGGCGTGTCGGTCAACACGTGGGGCGTCAACGACCTCGTCGCCGCGGTCGAGGCCGTCGACGACGCGACGGTCGACGCGCTCGTGGCCGAGTACGAGGAGCTGTACGACGTCGTCCCCGAGCTGCGGGCCGGCGGCGAGCGCCACGAGTCGCTGCGCTACGCGGCGCGCCAGGAGGCCGCGCTCGAGGCGTTCCTCACCGAGCGCGGCGCGAAGGCGTTCACGACGAACTTCGAGGACCTGGGCGAGCTGCGCCAGCTGCCCGGCCTGGCCGTGCAGCGGCTCATGGGCAAGGGCTACGGGTTCGGCGCCGAGGGCGACTGGAAGACGGCCGTGCTGGTGCGCGTCGCCAAGGTGATGGGCGCCGGGCTGCCCGGCGGCGCGTCGCTCATGGAGGACTACACCTACGACCTGACGCCGGGTGCCGAGAAGATCCTGGGCGCGCACATGCTCGAGATCTGCCCGTCGCTCACGACGTCGAAGCCGCGCGTGGAGATCCACCCGCTGGGCATCGGCGGCAAGGAGGACCCGGTCCGCATGGTGTTCGACACCGACCCCGGTGTCGGTGTCGTCGTGTCGCTCGCCGACATGCGCGAGCGGTTCCGCCTCACGGCCAACGTCGTCGACGTCGTGCCCCCGACCGCCGACCTGCCGCACCTGCCCGTCGCGCGGGCCGTGTGGGAGCCCCGCCCGGACTTCACGACGTCCTCGGAGTGCTGGCTGACCGCGGGCGGCGCGCACCACACGGTGCTGTCGACGGCCGTGGGCATCGAGGCGTGGGAGATCTTCGCCGAGCTCGCGCGCACCGAGCTGCTCGTCATCGACGAGGCGACCACGCGTCGCGGGTTCGCCGACCAGGTCCGGTGGAACCAGGTGTACTACCGCGTGGCGCAGGGGTTCTGAGCGACGCAGGGCTCCTGAGGCGCTGACGCGCCGACGACGACGGAGGGCGGGTGCCCGGCTGCGGCCGGGTGCCCGCCCTCCGTCGTGCCCGGGCATGCGTGCGTCGCCTGCGCGCGCGGCTGCCTAGGGTGGGGCCCGTGGACGAGACGCGGACGCGGACGCGCGGGCGGCGGCCCTCGGGGGAGGACACGCGCGGTGCGATCCTCGCGGCCGCGCGTACCGAGTTCGCCGCCCGCGGGTACGCGGGCACGAGCGTGCGCGCGATCGCCCGGCGGGCGGACGTCGACCCCGGCTCGGTGCGGCACTGGTTCACGGACAAGGGCGAGCTGTTCGTCGCGAGCGTGCTGCCGCAGGGGGTGGAGCCGGCGGTCTTCGTGGAGCGGGTCGTCACGCCGGGCGTCGACGGCCTGGGGGAGCGCCTGCTGGCCGCGGCGCTGCGCGTGTGGGACCAGGACGGCGGGGCGCCGTTCCGGGCCGCGTTCAGCGGTCTGACGGCCGACGACGCGGGCCCGCGGGACGTCGCCGGCTTCCTCTCGCGCGAGGTGTTCGCGCGCGTCGCGGGCGCGCTGGACGGGCCGGACGCGGCGCTGCGCGTGTCGCTCGTCGCGTCGCAGACCGTCGGCGTGCTCGTCGCGCGGCACCTGCTGCGCGTCGAGCCGCTCGCGTCCCTGCCGGCCGCGGACGTCGTCGCGCTCGTGGGCCCGACGCTGCAGCGCTACCTCACGGACTGAGCCGGCGGACGCGCGTCGAGCCGTCCGACGACGGTGGGCCGGTACCGCGCGGAGTGCGGGGGGCCCGCCGGGCGCGTGCGGGCGGGACCGAGGGCCCGCGGGGCGGGTGCGTGGGTGTGGGCCGACGGTGCGAGCGGGGCTGTGACGTGCCGGTTCACCCGGAGTTCACGTGCCGGTCGCCCGCCGTCGGCCTAGTCTCGGGCTGACGGCGCGTCGACGGAGACGTGCCCGGAAGGAGCGGCGTCGTGCGTGCGCAACCGCGGGCCCTGGTCTGGACGGTACGAGCCCTGCTGTCGGTGACGGGGTCGCTGCTGATCGTCGTCGTCGACGCCGTGCTCAGCCATCCGGTCCCCTGACGCACCTCGCCGTCGCGTCCCCGCACGAGCCTGACCTCGTCCCCGGTCCCGGCGACCCTTGCGGCGGCGTGCCGCCGGGTGCACTATTCCTCACATGGGGAAAAACGAGGGTGCGGCACCCGCCGTGCGGGCGCGCGGGCTGCGCGTCGTGCGGGGCGGGCGCGTGGTCGTCGACGGCCTCGACCTGACGGTGCCCGCCGGCCAGGTCGTCGGCCTGCTCGGCCCCAGCGGCAGCGGGAAGACGACGCTCATGCGCGCCGTCGTCGGCGTCCAGACCCACGTGACCGGCGAGCTCGACGTCCTCGGGCTCCCCGCCGGCAGCCCGGACCTGCGCCGCCGACTGGGGTACATGACGCAGGCGCCGAGCGTCTACGCCGACCTCACCGTCACCGAGAACCTGCGCTACGCCGCCACGCTGCAGGGCGCGCCGCGCGGCTCCGTCGAGCGCGTGCTCGCCGAGGTCGACCTCGCCCCGCACGCCCGCGACCTCGTCGCGACGCTCTCCGGGGGTGAGCGGTCGCGCGTGTCGCTCGCGGTCGCGCTGCTCGGCGCGCCGGACCTGCTCGTGCTCGACGAGCCCACCGTGGGCCTCGACCCCGCGCTGCGGCGCTCGCTGTGGGACCTGTTCGCGCGGCTGCGGGACGACGGCTGCAGCCTGCTCGTCTCGAGCCACGTCATGGACGAGGCGGCCCGCTGCGACCGGCTCGTGCTGATGCGCGACGGCGCGGTCCTCGCCGACGGCACGCTCGCCGAGCTGCGCGCCCGCACCGGCGCCGACGACGCCGAAGGGGCGTTCCTCGCGCTCGTCGACGCGGCCGACGCGGCGGGTGCGACGTGAGCACCGCCCGCACGCTCGCGACCGCGCGGCGCGTGCTCGCGCAGCTCCGGCACGACCGCCGCACCGTCGCGCTCGTGCTGGTCATGCCGTGCGTGCTGCTGGGGCTCGTCGCGTGGATGTTCGACGGCACCGACGTGCTCGACCGGTTCGGGCCCGTGCTCGTCGGGTTCTTCCCGCTGCTCGTGATGTTCCTGGTCACGAGCGTCGCCACGCTGCGCGAACGCACGAGCGGCACGCTCGAGCGGCTCATGACGATGCCGCTCGGGCGTGCCGACCTCGTGCTCGGCTACGCGCTCGCGTTCGCCGTGCTGGCGACCGTGCAGGCGCTCGTGGTGGTCGCGTTCGCGACGTGGGTCTGCGGCATGCACGTCGAGGGGCCCGTCGCGCTCATGGTCGCCGTGGCCGTGCTCAACGCGGTGCTGGGCTCCGCGCTCGGCCTGGCCGCCTCCGCGCTGGCCCGCACCGAGTTCCAGGCCGTGCAGCTCATGCCCGCGGTGATCCTGCCGCAGCTCGTCACGTGCGGCCTGCTCATGCCGCGCGAGGCCATGCCCGTGGTGCTCGAGCGGGTCTCGCGCGGGCTGCCGCTGACGTACGCGGTCGACGCGATGCAGCACATCGCACGCGGCGCGGCGTGGGCCGACGTGCGTGGCGCGGTGGGCGCGATGGCGCTGTTCACGGTCGGTGCGCTCGTGCTGGGCGTCGCGACGTTGCGGCGGCGCACGGACTGAGCCACCGGGGGCGCTGCCCGGCGCGCGCCCTGCCCGGCGCGGCCCCGCCGGTCCGGCCCGTCGCGTCGTGCCCGGCCCGGGTCGCCGCGTCACCCGGCGAGCAGGGTGCGCAGCGCCGGGCCGAACCGGTCCGGCGCACCCGTCTGCCCGTACTCGCCGCCCAGGAACCCGCCGTGGTCGCCCGGCAGCACGGCGACGTCGCCGCCCAGCGCCGCCGCGACGGCGCGCGCGCCGCGCGCCGCGAGGTTCTCGCCCGACTCCTCGCCCACGGCGACGACCACGCGCGTCGGGGCCGCGCGCAGCGCGTCGACCTCGAGCTCGTACGGCGGGAGCGTGCGCATGTTCACGCCCAGCAGCGGGTCGTCGCGCGACCCGTCGTCGTCCGTCGGCATGCCGAACGCGGCGGGGTCGGGCGCGGGACGGTCCGCCCAATCCTCCGGCATCGGGCCCTGGTGCGAGACCAGCGCCACGAACGCCGCCATCGCGTGCCCCCAGCCCGCCCGCAGGTACGTCTCGTGCACCGCGCGCATCGCGGCGGTCGCGGCCGCCGCGTCCGGCAGCACCGACGGCAGCGGCGGCTCGTGCGCGACCAGCGTCGCGACGTCCGCCGGGTCCGCGGCCACCCACGCGAGCGCGTTGACGGCCCCACCGCTCGACGCGAACACGTCGACCGGGCCCGCGCCGAGCGCCGCGACCAGCCGGTGCAGGTCGTCCGCGTGGGTCCGCGGCGTCGCGGGCTCCCCACCGGGCGCGAGCGTGCTGCGCTCGACGCCGCGCGGGTCGTAGGTGACGACGGTGCGGTCGGTGAACCACGAGGCCAGCGTGCCGAACCCGGTGGCACCCATCGGGGAGCCGATCAGCAGCAGCGGCCGGCCGGCCGCCGGCCCGGTGGCCTCGCGGACGTCGTACGCGAGCACGGCGCCGGGCACGTCGAGCGAGCGCGTCGTGGGGGTGGCGCCGGTGGGCTGTCCGGTGGGCATGGCGGCTCCTGCGGGTGCGGTCGGGGTGCGCGTCGAGCGCGTGCGAGGAGTGGACCACGCGCGCGGCCGGGAGTCATCGGGTGGTGCGCGGCGGGCGTCGTGAGCACGCGTGCCGGGGCTCCGGCGGCGCGGGTGAAGTGTGCGCGCGTCGTCCCAGGTCGTCGGTCCGGCACCTGGACGACGGTCTAGACAGGGCTTGCCGCTCCCGTGACTGCGACCTACCGTCGTGATGACACGGCGACGGAGCCGTGCCAGGGGGTGCAGGGGACGTGCAGGTCCAGGGGCAGGGATCACGAGCCGTGACGTGGCTCTCCCGTGCGCTGCTGACCGTGCTCGGGGCCGCGCTCCTCGTGCTGACCGGCGCGGTCCTCGCGTCGGCCGACGCGCACGCCGCGGCGCCGCGGGCCGCCTCGTCCGACGCCGGGGGCCTCGGCTCCGTGCTCGGCGCGGTCGCCGACGCGGCCGACGGCGTGGTGACCCCCGTGGTCGACACCGTGGTGGCCCCGGTGACCAGCGGCGTCGTCGCCCCGGTCGTCGAGGCGGTCGCGCCCGCGCCCGCTCCGGCGGCACCGGCGCCCGCTCCCGCTCCGCCCGTGGCGCCCGCTCCCGCTCCGCCCGTGGCGCCGGTTCCGGCGCCCGCGCCGCCGCCCGCTCCGGCACCCGCCGCTCCGGCGTCGCCCGAGGCACCCGCGACCGGCCCGCTCCCGGACGCTCCGGTGAGCACCGCACCCGACGCCGCGGCGCCCGTGGCCGAGCCGGTCGCCGACGCCCTGGCGGGCGTGACGTCGGCCGTCGGCGACCTGGCCGCGCCCGTGACCGAGGGGCTCGCACCCGTGACCGAGGGGCTCGCGCCCGTGTCGGACGCGCTCGCGCCCGTGTCGGACGCGCTCGCGCCCGCGGCTGCCGTGACCGGCCCCGTGGGCGACGCGCTCGCCCCGGTGGCGGACGCGCTCACCCCGCTCGCGGACGCGCTCGCCCCGGTCGGTGACGCCCTCGCGCCCTTCGGTGCACCGCTCTCTCCGGTGGGCGACCTGCTGGCGCCCGTGGGGGACCTGCTCGTCCCCGTGACGCGCCCGCTCGCGCCTGTCCTGTCTCCGGTGCTGACGCCGCTGGCTCCGGTCCTGACGCCGCTCGCACCCGTGCTCGAGCCGCTCGCGCCCGTGCTCGGACCGGTGGTCCCGCTGCCGCCGTGGTCGCCGCCCGCGGTCGACCCGCCCACGGTGCGACCGGCCGACCCGGACGCGCCGCCCTCGGTCGGGCCGCGCGCCGGGTCGCCCGCGCCCGGCGCGGTGGTCACCGGCGCCGCTGCCCGCGACGACGCCGCGACGACGCGCACGCCCGGTGCTCGCGTCATTGGCTCCGCTGCCCGGTCCGCGTCCGGCGCCGTGCCGCCCGTCCTCGCCGCGTCGGGGGTGGGGGCCGACGCGGCGAGGACCTCGGGTCCCGCGACGCCGACGCCCGGCACGTCCGACGCCCCGGCGGTCCCGCCCGCCGCGCCGGTCGGCGCGTCCGGTGCCGCCGCCCCGACCTCCCGCTCCACGACCGACGCGACCCTCGCGGGCGTCGTGGGCGCGGCGACCCTCCACCTGATCGCCACCCTCGTGGCCCAGCACGACGCGTGCCCCGCGGGGCTCTCGCCCGAGGTCCCGCACAGCCCGGCCTGACCGGACCGCGCCGCACCCGAGCGTGCGGCACACGCCCATCCGCGCCCCGAGCGGGCGCTCCGGTTCTCAGGCAAGGAGCACGACCATGCACACCTACGTCCGTCGAGCGCTGCACACGGCGCTCCTCGCAGGCGGCCTCGTGGCCGCCGGGGCCGTCGCGGCCCACGCCGCCCCCTCGGACGGCGCCGTCCTCGACGTCGGCATCACGCTGGGCGCCGAGTCCGTGACCGGGGAGGGCGCGCTGCTCGACGTCCCCGTGTCCGTCCCCGTCGACGTCACGGGGGTCGCCGTCGGCGCCCTCGGCGACGCCGACGTCACGCAGCCCGCCCCCGCGCCGGCGGCTCCGGCGCCCGCACCGCAGGCGCCGGCCCCGCAGGAGCCCGCCCCCGCCGCGCCCGCCGTCGTCGAGGTGCCGGTCACGGTGCCCGTCGACGTGTCGTCCGTCGCGGTGGGCGTGCTCGGTGACGGGACCGTCACCGGGACCGCGCCGCAGCCGGCCCCCGCGCCGGCCCCTGCCGAGCCGCAGCCCGCACCCGCTGCCGGGTCGGGCGACGACGCGGCGGTGCAGGCGCCCGTGACCGTGCCCGTCGACGTCTCCGGCGTCGCGGTCGCGGTCGGTGGTGACGCCACGAGCACCGGGGCGGGCACCGCGCCCGCCGGCCCTGCCGCGCAGGGGCCCGGTGCGTCGGCGGAGCCGGACGGCGGGCTCGTGTCGGCCCCGGTCACCGTGCCCGTGGACGTCTCCGGCCTCGCGGTCGGCGTCCTCGGCGACGCGGTCGTGACGGGCCCTGCACCCGCACCGTCGCCCGCACCGGGGCCCGTCCCGGGTGGGGCCTCGGGTGAGGGCTCGGACGGTGCGCTCGTGAGCGTGCCGGTGACGGCGCCCGTGCGGGTCGACGGCGTGGCCGTCGGTGCGCTCGGCGACGCCGAGGTCACCGGTGCCGGCGCGCCGGGCTCGTCGGCGCCTGGCTCGCCCGCGCCGGGCGTCGCGTCCCGCGACGACGCCGCTGTGGCCGCGCCCGTCGTGGCCCCCGTCACCGTCGACGGCGTCGCGCTGGGCGTGCTGGGTGACGGCACCGTGACCCAGGTGGTCACGCCCGGTGCCGGCTCCGTGGAGCCCGGGGCCCCGGCGCCGGGATCGGGCGGCGGTCTCGTCACGCTGCCCGTGACCGTGCCCGTCGACGTCTCGGGCGTCGCGCTCGGCGTCCTCGGGGACGCGACCGTGACCCGGGCCGTGCCGGGTGCGGTGGACCCCACGGACCCGACGGACCCCACGGACCCGACGGACCCCACGGACCCGACGGACCCGACGGACCCGACCGGTCCGAGCGGCCCCACGGACCCGACCGGTCCGAGCGGCCCCACGGACCCGACCGGTCCGACCGGTCCGACCGGTCCTCAGGGCCCGCAGGGACCCGGCGGCCCGGCGGCTGACGGCACCGGCACGGCGACCCTCGTCGGCCGGACCCTGATGCTCCCCGCCGCGTCGACCGCCCGGGCGTTCCCGGCCGTCGCCGCGCCGGCGGAGCGCGCGTCGCTCGCGCGCACGGGGGCCGAGCTGTGGCTCGCCCCGCTCGCGCTGCTCCTGCTGACGGCGGGCGTCGCGCTGCGGCGCCACGCCGCCCGGGCGCGCGCGCACCACGTGGTGCGCGCCGTGCGGTGCAGCACCGTCCTCGCGGTGCCGCACCAGCGGGGGGCGACCGACGCGTCGTGAGCGGGCCGGTCGGCGGGGCGGGCGACCACCCCGCCGGCCGGTGCCCGGGTCGTGCGTCGCCGTCCGCCGGGCGGCGACGCACGACCGCGCGTCAGCGCGTGGCCTCGAGCCGCGCGCGCTCGGCCGCGACGTCGTAGGTGGCCGCCGGCCAGCCCAGGTCGAGGTCGGACAGGGCGCGGTGCAGCAGGGCGCTCACGGCCAGGCGGGCGTACCACTTGCGGTCGGCGGGCACGACGTACCAGGGCGCGACGTCCGTGCTCGTGCGGTCGAGCACGTCCTGGTACGCCGCCTCGTACGCGGGCCGGCGCAGGCGCGCGTCGACGTCCGACGGGTCGTACTTCCAGTGCTTCTCGGGGCGCTCCAGCCGCTCGTGCAGGCGCGCGTACTGCTCGTCGGGCGACACCCACAGCAGGACCTTGACGATCGTGGTGCCCGCCGCGGCGACGCGTTCCTCGAACCGGTTGATCTCGTCGTAGCGGGCCCGCCACACGTCGGGCGGCACGAGCTCGTCGACGCGCGCGACCAGCACGTCCTCGTAGTGCGAGCGGTCGAAGACGCCGATGCGGCCCGCGGGCGGCAGCGCGCGTCGCACGCGCCACAGGTAGTGGTGGCGGCGCTCCTCGGGCGTCGGCACGCCGAAGGACCGCAGCGCGACGCCCTGCGGGTCGACGAGGCCGAGCACGTGCCGCACGATGCCGCCCTTGCCGGCGGTGTCGAGGCCCTGCAGGACCAGCAGCACGGACCGGTCGCCGCCGGTGCGTCCGTGCGCGTACAGGCGTTCCTGCAGGTCGGACAGGTCCCGCCCGATCGCCGCGAGCGCGCGCTCGCCGGCGCTGCGCGAGCCGTCGAACCCGGGCGTGGCCCGCGCGTCGACGTCGGCCACGCGCGTCCCGGGCCGGACGCGCAGCAGCTCGACCGCGGCGTCGCGGCGCGTGGTCAGGTCGTCGGCCTCCGCGGTCGGGACGGACGCCGGGTCGGGGGCGTGCTTCATCCCCGCCGTCGTCTCCGACGTCGTCGTGCCCGCCTTCGTGCCGGACGCCTTGCTCGCCTTCTTGCTCGCCTTCTCGCGCGTCGTCGTGCTCGACTTCTTGCCCGACGTCTTGCCCGACTTCCTGCCCGGCGCCTTCGCCATGCGCGTGCCCCTCCCTGCTGGTGCGGTCGCCGGGTCGACGCCGTCGCTCAGGGCCGCGCGGCGAACCGCTCGAGCAGGTCCGCGTGGCCGCCGACGATCACCAGGTCGTTGGCCGAGATGCGGGTCTCGGGCGTCGCGTACTGGAAGTCGATCCCGGGGGACTTCACGCCGATGATGGTCACGCCGTAGCGCTCGCGCACCTTGGACTGCGCGAGCGTGAAGCCCTGCGTCTCCTTCGGCGGGCGCATCTTCACGACGGTGAAGCCGTCCTCGACCTCGATGTAGTCGAGCATCTTGCCGCTGACCAGGTGCGCGACGCGCGAGCCGGCGTCGGCCTCGGGCAGCACGACGTGGTGCGCGCCGATGCGCTGCAGGATGCGCGCGTGCTCGCCCGAGATCGCCTTGGCCCAGATCTGCGGCACGCCGATGTCGACGAGGTTGCCCGTGATGAGCACCGACGCCTCGAGGTACGACCCGACACCGACGACGGCCACGGGGAACTCGCGTGCGCCGAGCTGCTCGAGCGCGTCGGGGTTGACCGCGTCGGCCTCGACGAGCGGGATGCGGCCCGACCACTGCGCCACCAGGTCGGGGTTGCGCTCGACCGCGAGCACGTCCTGGCCGAGCCGGTCGAGGGTCGCGGCGATCGCCGACCCGAACCGCCCGAGGCCGATGACGAGGACGCCGGAGTCCTTCTTGGGGGTGCGCGGTGCCGTGCGGGGCTCGCCGCCGCCCGCGCGCAGGCTGTCAGCCAATGATGGGTCTCTCCTCCGGGTAGCGGATGACACGACGACGGTTGCGCAGCGCGAGCGCCGCCGCAAGCGTCATGGTGCCGGTCCGGCCGATGAACATGAGCACGACGAGCACGTACTTGGCGGGCGTCGGCAGGTCGGCCGTGATGCCGGTCGAGAGCCCGCACGTCGCGAACGCCGAGATCACCTCGAACAGCACGCGGTCGAGCGTCAGCCCCGTCATGGCCAGCAGCAGCAGCGACGACACGAGCACGATGGTCGCGGAGACGAACCCGACGGCGATGGCGACCTGCAGCGACTCGCGCGGGATCCGGCGGCCGAACGCCTCGACGTCGCGGTCGCCCCGGCCCTCGGCGACGATCGCGAGCAGCATGACCGCGAGCGTCGTGACCTTGATGCCGCCCGCGGTGGACGCGGACCCGCCGCCGACGAACATGAGCGCGTCGAGCAGCAGCCACGTGCCCTCGTGCATCTGGTCGACGTCCACCGTCGAGAACCCGCCCGAGCGTGGCATGACGCCCGCGAACAGCGACGCGAGCGCCGTGCCGCCGGGGTCGAGCGGCCGGAACGTGCCGGGGTTGGTCCACTCGAAGGCGGCGACGACGACCGAGCCGAACACGACGAGCCCGATGCTCGTGGTGATGGTGAGCTTGGAGTGCAGGCTCCAGCGGCGCGGCTCGCGCAGGTGGTTGGCGACGTTGAGGATGACGGGGAAGCCGAGCGAGCCGATGAACACGCCGACGATGATCGGCAGGAGCATCCACCAGTCCGACACGAACGGCGCGAGGCCCTCGGGCGTCGGCACGAAGCCCGCGTTGTTGAACGCCGACACGGCGTAGAACAGCGCGTGCCAGGCGGCCTCGCCGACGGCCTCGTTGTGGACGACGAGCCGCGGGAACAGCACGAGCGCGATCGCGATCTCGAGCACGGTGGACGTGACGATGACGGTCCGCACGAGCGACCCGACCTCGCCGAGCCGCGTCACCTTGGTCTCCGACGAGACGAGGAGGCGCTGCGTGAGCCCGATGCGCCGTGACACGGCCATGCCGAGCAGCGACGCGAGCGTCATGACCCCGAGCCCGCCGATCTTGATGGCGACGAGGATGACGACCAGGCCCCACGTGGACCAGTACGCGCCCGTGGGCACGACGACCAGCCCGGTGACGGTGGTTGCGGACGTCGCCGTGAACAGCGCGTCGATGAGGGGCGCGCGGCCGCCGTGCGCGGTGGCCCAGGGCGCCGACAGCAGCACGGTGATGATCGCGATGACGAGCGCGAACACGCCGAGCGCGAGGCGGGCGGGGGACTGCCGGGCGGACCGGTCGACGTACTCGCGCGCGCGCCAGAGCAGGCCGGGCCCCGCCGCCATCCCGCCTCCCGCTGTGCCTCGCGCGTGTGACTCACGTGCCCTCAGGCACACTCTGGCACGTGCCGGGGGCGCGCACGCACCGACGGCACGTGACGCGCGACGCCGGGGACGGGCGTGCCTCGTCCGTCCGGACGGGTGGCGGCACGGCCCGTCGGGTCGACACCCGCCCGGCGGCGGTGGGAGCGTGGGCGCATGACGGCCCCGGACGCGACGCGCGCCGCGTCCTCGACCCTGCGCGTCGTGTGGGCGACCGAGCTCCTCGCGTACGACTTCGGGTTCGGGCACCCCATGACCTCGGACCGCATCGACCTGACCGTCGCGCTCGCGGCCCAGCTCGGGCTGCTCGACGCGCCCGGGGTCGAGGTGGTCGGCGCGGAGCCCGCGTCGGACGCGCTGCTGGCGACCGTGCACGACCCGGCCTACGTGGCGGCCGTGCACGCGGCGGCCGAGCGCGGCGTGCCGGACCTGGTGCGCGGGCTGGGCACGCGCGACGACCCGGTGTTCCCGCAGATGCACGACGCCGCGGCGCGGGTCGTGCAGGGCACGGTCGACGCGGCGCTCGCGGTGTGGCGCGGCGAGGCGGACCACGCGGTGAACGTCGGCGGCGGGCTGCACCACGCGATGCCCGGTGCGGCGTCGGGGTTCTGCGTCTACAACGACGCGGCGGTCGCGATCCGGGCGCTGCTGGCGGCCGGTGCGCAGCGCGTCGCGTACGTCGACGTGGACGCGCACCACGGCGACGGCGTGCAGGCGGTGTTCTGGGACGACCCGCGCGTGCTGACCGTGTCGGTGCACGAGACGGGATTCGCGCTGTTCCCGGGCACGGGGTACCCGGGCGAGACCGGCGGCCCGGGCGCGGAGGGCACGGCCGTGAACGTCGCGCTGCCGTCGCACACCGACGACGCGGGCTGGCTGCGGGCGGTCGACGCGGTGGTGCCCGCGGTGGTGCGCGAGTTCGCGCCGGACGTGCTGGTGACGCAGCACGGCTGCGACACGCACCGCATGGACCCGCTCGCGACGCTGCGGGTGTCGGTCGACGCGCAGCGCGCGGCGGCGGTGCTGCTGCACGACCTCGCGCACGACGTGAGCGACGGCCGGTGGGTCGCGCTGGGCGGCGGCGGGTACGCGATCCTCGACGTCGTGCCGCGCACGTGGACGCACCTGCTGGGCGTCGCCGCGCACCGGCCCGTCGACCCGGCGACGCGCGTGCCGCAGGTCTGGCTGGACGTGGTGCGGCAGCGCTACGGCCGCGACGCGGTGCCGGTGATGACGGACCACGCGAGCGCGTCGTTCCGTCCGTGGTCGGCGGGGTACGACCCGGCGGACGACGTGGACCGCGCGGTGCGCGCGACGCGCACGGCCGTGTTCCCGTCGCTGGGGCTGGACCCCGAGCTCGACTGAGCGGGCACCCGTGGGGGCGCGCGGGGCGAGCCGGCGGCTGGGCCGCTCGGGTGCCGTCGTGCGCCGTGCGGGTGTCCCGGCTTCCCCATGCGTCACACGCGCCACTATCGTTGACACGGCACCCGGTTCTCGGGTGCGCGACGCCGGCGCAGGGCCCGGCCACCAGGAGGGCCGGGACATGAGCGACGCGCAGGGCGGGCCGCAGGGACGCGTGCGGTTCCTCACCGTCGTCGAGGTCGCGGACCTCATGCGGGTCTCCCGCATGACGGTGTACCGCCTGGTGCACGCGGGCGAGCTGCCCGCGGTGCGCGTGGGTCGGTCGTTCCGGGTCCCGCAGGACGCGCTCGACGCCTACCTGCGCTCGTCGGCGACGGTCGAGACGCACGCCGTCGACGAGGAGCGTCGCTCGTCCTGACCCCGCGGGCGGGCACCCGACCCGCCTCGGGCCGGGGGTGCACGTCGTGCGGACGGCGACCGCCGTTCGCGGACGCGGGGCCCGATCGCGTAAGGTGGGGCCCCGGACTTCTGCGTGCGTGGGCGATCAGCAACGCGCACCGCGTCGATCGACCACCACTCACGGCTCCCGGGGCCGTGACCGGACACGAGTGAGGACCGCACATGGGCTCCGTCATCAAGAAGCGTCGCAAGCGCATGGCGAAGAAGAAGCACCGCAAGCTGCTGCGCAAGACGCGTCACCAGCGTCGCAACAAGAAGTGAGCCGCGCGCCGCTCCGGCGGCGCGCAGTGCACCCCGGGCCCGGTCGGACGACCGGGCCCGACGTGTGTCCGGGCACGGAAGGCTTCCCCGCGATCTCTACAACGATGTAGGCTGACGGTCGTCTGCCACGCTGTGCGCGGGCCGGCAGCCCGACGCACGACGAGGTCGCGACGAGGACGAGGACGCACGTGAACGGACGACGCAGCGGTGCTGTGACGATGCACGAGGTGGCCGCACGGGCCGGTGTGTCCATCAAGACCGTCTCCAATGTCGTCAACGGCTACCCGTACATCCGCGACTCGACGCGCGAGAAGGTCGAGCAGGCCATCGCCGACCTCGGCTACCAGGTCAACGTCACGGCCCGGAACCTGCGGCGCGGGCGCACGGGTCTCGTCGGGCTCGCGGTCCCCGAGCTGTCGCTGCCGTACTTCGCCGAGCTCGCCGACTCCGTCATCCGCGCCGCCGAGGCGCGCGGCCTCACCGTGCTCATCGAGCAGACCGGCGCGGTGCGCGAGCGCGAGATCGAGGTGCTGCGCGGCGCGCGCCGCCAGTTCACCGACGGCCTCATCTACTCGCCGCTGGGCCTGGGGCCCGACGACGTGCACGAGCTCGACGGCGTCGACTACCCGCTGGTGCTGCTCGGCGAGCGGATCTTCGGCGGTCCCGCCGACCACGTCACCATGAGCAACGTCGAGGCCGCCAAGGCCGCGACGCAGCACCTGATCGACCAGGGCCGGCGCCGCATCGCGGTCGTCGGCGCGCACGCGGGGGAGACCGTCGGGTCGGCCGCGCTGCGCGTGCAGGGCTACGCGGCCGCGCTCGAGGAGAACGGCATGCCGTTCGACCCGGCGCTGGTCGGCGAGGCGGGCCTCTGGCACCGCGCGACGGGCGCCGAGACCATGGCGCGCCTGCTCGACGCCGACCTCGGCATCGACGCGGTCTTCGGGCTCAACGACGCGCTCGCGCTCGGTGCGCTGCACACGCTGCACCTGCGGCGCGTCGACGTGCCGGGGCAGGTCGCCGTCATCGGCTTCGACGACATCGAGGAGACCGCGTACTCCTCGCCCACGCTGTCGACCGTGCACCCGGGGCGCGAGGAGATCGCGACCACGGCCGTGGACCTGCTGCTCGCGCGCATCGAGGCGCCCGACGCCGACCGTCCCTACCAGCAGGTCGTCGCGGACTTCTCGGTCGTCGCGCGCGCGTCGACGCTCGGCGAGCACGCCGCCGGCTGACGCCCTCGCTGCCGTCCGTCGGCTCGCGGACCGGCGCGCCCCTCCGGGCGTCGTCGGGTGTCGCCTCAGGTTGCCGCAGCCACGCGCGCGTCGAGCCGGTCCAGCCGCACGTCGACGAGCCAGCCGGTGGCCAGCAGCGGCACCGCGAGGCCGCCGAGCACCGCGACCGGGGGAGCGACCCAGCACGTCGCGGCCCACACGACGGCCGCCAGCAGCACGGCGAGCGCCGTCCCGGGTCCGAGCGCCGGCGCGAGCGCGAGGAACCGCCACGCGGCGGGCGCGGGGTCGCAGTACCGCCGCAGCACCGCCGGCAGGTACGCGAGGACGACGAGCGTCCACGCGCCGACGATCCCGAGGCCCAGCCCGAGCGCGGCGCGCACCGGCCCGTCCGCGGCCGTCACGACCCACGCGTCGACCGCGAGCAGCGCGCCGACGGCCGCCAGCGGCGCCGCGACCACGTTCGCGCGCCGCCACCCGGCGCGCCACGCACGCCAGAACTCCGCCCACACGTGCGGCGACGGGTCGCCCGCGGGCAGCCGCGCCAGCACGCGGCCGCCCGCGTCGAGCGCGGGCGCGAGCCCCAGCACCACACCGCCCGCGAGCGTGCCGAGCACGAGCAGCGCCTGCACGGCCAGCACGTGCGCGACCCACCGCAGGGCCGTCATGACCCCGGCGGCCCACCCGTGCGCGTCCACGCCCCGATCCTCCCAGCCCGCTCGTCCCGGTCCGGCCTACGCGGGGCGCGTCGCGGCGGTCACGCGGCCGCGGTCGTCGAGGGCCACGACGACCGTCGCGGCGACGTCGCGCACGGCGTCCCAGCCCGGGAACGCCACGAGCGACACCGCGGCGCCGTCGGACCGGCGGGCCGTGAAGCGGCCCGCGCCGAGCGCGCGCACGTCCGTCAGGTCCAGCGCCGCGGTCCGCGTGCGCTGCACCACGGCCGGGTCGGCGCCGACGTCGAGCACCTCCCACGCGCCGTCGAGCACGGTCGGGTCGGCGGGCCAGGTCGACTCGTCGTCGACCTCGCGTCCCGGGCCCGCCCACGGCTGCGGCGACACCAGCGGCCAGCCGTCGTGCGTCCACACCAGGCGGCGCACCTGCACGCGGTGCCGCGTCGGGGCGTCCTCGTCGCGCACGTGGTGCACGAACGTCTGCCGGCCGGGGCGCCGCGGCGACGCGGGCTCGGTGAGCACCGCACCGTGCCCCGGTGCGCGCAGCCCCGGCCCGCCGTCGAGGCGGTGGCCCGCGAGCACCACGGTGCCGGAGTCGGCGGCGGGTGCGCGCAGGTCGCGGCCGAGGCGGTCGCGGTAGGGGCCCGTGACGTGCTCGGCGACGGCCGCGCGCACGTGGTACGTCGAGAACAGCGAGTCCCAGGACGCGAGCATCGCCCACCCGCCGCCGGGCCGGGGGAGCAGGTAGGCGCCCTCGACCGCGCCCTCGACCTCGGGGGCGCGCCGGGCCAGCAGCACGCCGGGCGCGGCGGCCGCACCGTCCCGGCCGGCGTCGAGCGCGAGCCCCGTGGCGGGGTCGAGCTCGACCGCGTGGACGCCCCCGAAGAACGAGCCGTACGCGAGCCAGTGCCGCTCGCGGCCGTCGCTCGTGTCGACCGCGTACGCGGCGTCGATCGCGTTGGGCGGGCCGTCGCCGTGCGGCGTGCCCGTCACGTCCGCGGGCACCGCGGGGCTCGTCACCACGAGTCCGCGCTCGTGCCACGGCCCCGCGGGGTGGTCGGCGACCGCCAGACCGATCGCCGAGCGGCGCGAGCCGAACGACGACGCGGACCAGTACATGCGCCACTGCCCGCCCACGCGCACCACCTCGGGCGCCCACAGGCCCGTGGCGCCGGTGGCCTGGGCGGCGGCACGCGGCACGCCCGGCAGCGCCCAGCCGTGGAAGGTCCACGTCACGAGGTCGTCGGAGCGGCGCACCTGCACGCCGCCGCGCACCGGACCGTCGGAGCACGCGTCCGTGGAGAACAGCCAGTAGGTGCCGTCGTCGTCGCGCACCGCGGTCGGGTCGTGGGCGTGCTCCGCCCCCCAGCCGGTGGTGTCCAGGACGTCCGCGGCCGGGTCGAGGGTCGTCACGGCGCTACCCCTTCGTGCCGGTGAGCGCGACGGACTCGATGATCTGCCGCTGGAAGACGAGGAACACCACGAGGATCGGCAGCAGCGCGACGAACGACGCCGCCATGATCAGCGGGTAGTCGCGCTGCGTGGCGTACTCGACGTTGAGGTTCGCGATGACGACCTGCAGCGTCTGCTTGCCCGGCGAGTTCAGGTAGAGGATCGGCGCGAGGTAGTCGTTCCAGATCGTCATGAACCACAGGATGAACTGCGCCGCGATGGCGGGCCGGATCATCGGCACGATCATGCGGCCGAAGATCGTCAGGTACGACGCGCCGTCGATCTTCGCGGCCTCGATGAGCGAGTCCGGGACGGTCTCGAGGTACTGCCGGATGAAGAAGATCATGATGATGTTGCCGAACAGCAGCGGCACGATCAGCGGCAGCAGGGTGTCGACCCAGTGCAGCCGCGAGAACATCACGAACTGCGGGATCATGATCGTCGGGTAGGGGACCATGAGGCCGGTCAGCAGGCCGAGGAAGATCGCGTTCTTGCCGGGCAGCCGCAGCTTCGCGAGCGCGAACGCCGCGATCGCGGACGTCGCCGAGCCGACGATCGTCACGGTCGACGCGACGATGAACGAGTTGCGGAAGCCCGACAGGATCGGTGCCTCGTTCCACATGCGCACGAACGTGTCCCACTGCGGCTGGGCGGGCCACAGCACGGGCGGCAGCGCGAACACCTCGGCCTTGGTCTTGATCGCGGTCGTGAACATCCACACGAGCGGTGCGACCATCGCGATCGCGAAGACCGCGAGCACGACGAAGAGGATCACGTTGACGGCGCGCGACTCGCGCCGTGCGCCGCGCGCGGGGGCGGCGGTCCGCGCGGGCCGGCCGGCGCGCGGGAGGGCGGGGATGGTGGTCATGGCTGCGTCCCTCAGTCGATGCTGAAGCTGTTGCGCCGGTTGAGGCGGAACTGGATCAGGGTGATGACGAAGACGAGGATGCCGAGCACGACCGCCATGGCCGTCGCGTACCCCATCTGCTGGTAGCGGAAGGCCTGGCGCCAGATGTACCAGACCAGCGACGCCGAGCTGAACTCGGGGCCGCCCGTGGGCGTCATGATGTTGATCTCGGTGAAGATCTGCGCGCCCGCGATGATGTTCGTGACGACCAGGAAGAACGTCACCGGGCGGACCATGGGCATGGTGATCGCGCGCAGCTGCTGCCACCAGCTCGCGCCGTCGAGCGACGCGGCCTCGTAGAGCGAGGCCGGCACCGACTGGATGGCCGCCAGGTAGAGCAGCATCGAGTAGCCGAGGCCCTTCCAGATCATCATGAGGATGATCGCGGGCTTGACGGTCGCGGTGTTCTGCAGCCAGTTGGGGCCGTCGATCCCGAACCACGCGAGGACCTGGTTCACGAGCCCGAAGTCGCCGTTGTAGGCGAACTGCCAGACGATCGCGATGGCCGCGAGCGACGAGATGACCGGCACGTAGTAGATGGTGCGGAACGCGGTGCGCCCGACGATGCGCCGGTTGAGCGCGAGGGCCAGCAGCAGCGACAGCGTCAGGCCGATCGGGATGCCGATCATGTAGAAGAACGTGTTGAAGAGCGTCTGCCGGAAGTAGTCGTCGTTCAGCAGGCGCGTGTAGTTGTCGATGCCGATGAAACGCATCGGCCCCAGCCCGTTCCAGCTCGTGAGCGACGCGTACGCGGCGAACCCGAGCGGGTAGAGCGTGAACAGCAGGTACCCGAGCACGGGCGGGGCGACGAACGCGAGCGCCCACAGGGCCTCGGTGCGGTGCAGGCGGTTGCGCTCGCGCCGGGTGCGCAGCGGGGGCCGGCCGTCGGCGGCGACGGCCGCCGGTGGGGCCGTGACGGCCTCGGGACGCGACATCGGGTGGGTCCTCTCTGGTG
>NZ_BCRB01000064.1 GCF_001552375.1 Cellulomonas iranensis NBRC 101100 = JCM 18110
CGGGCGCCGACCAGCCGGGAGCCTCCTCGGCGGCCGGCTCGGGCACGACCGGGATCGCACCCGTGTGCCACGCACGCGCCTCGTCGAGCGACCGCCCGAACGGCGCGTAGGGCTCGGTGTACTCCACGGCGGGGCGCTCGGCGCCGCCGCCCGCCCAGCCCGAGTAGCCGCTGTAGGCCGTGAAGGCCGGCTCAGCCTCGGTCTCGGTCTCGGGCTCGGTCTCGGGCTGCGCCTCGACCGCAGCGGCGTCCGGCGTCGCCCGGTCGGGCTCCGCCTCCGGGTGCCGCTCGGTCGCGCCGGCGTCCCAGGAGGGTGCCCACGCGGGCTGCTCCTGCTGCGTCGACGGCGCGTCGTGGGCCGTCGGCTCGTCCTGCGGCGCCTCCCAGGAGGGGGCGTCCGCCATGGACCACGCCTGCTCGTCCGCGCGCGACGCCTCCAGCGGCTGCGACTCGGCCTGCACGGGCGCCCACGGCTGCTCGTCCTGCGGCGCCTCCCAGGAGGGTGCCGCAGGGGAGGACCACGCCTGCTCGTCCGCGCGCGCCGCCTCCAGCGGCTGCGACTCGGCCTGCACCGGCGCCCACGGCTGCTCGTCCTGCGGCGCCTGCCAGGCGGGGGTCGTGTCGTCCTGCGGCTGGCGCTGCGCGAGGTCGGACGCACCGCCGCGCGACGGCAGCGAGGATGCCTCGCCCTGCCAGGTCGGGGCGGACCAGGCGTCGGCCTGCGGCGCGGGAGCGGGGTCGGGCTCGAGCGCCGGCACCTCGACCGCGGGGGCGGCCTCGGACGTCGGCGCCTCGGGCGCGGGAGCGGGGTCCGGCGCGGGCACGGCCGCCTCGCGTCCGCGGAACCCGGAGAACAGGCCGGCACGTGCGGCGGGGTCGGCGAGGGCCGCCTGCCGCCCGGCGTCGGGCTCGGGCTCGGCGACGGGAGCGGGTGCGGCGGAGCGCGACCGCGTGGGCAGCCCGGTGGCGCGCGGCGCGGCCAGGACGGCCGGCGACCACTCGCCCGTGTCGACCGAGAGCTCGGGCGACAGCGTCGTCTCGGGCGCGACGGGCAGGACGATGTTGTCCTCGTCGAACGTCTTGCGCGAGCGCGTCGGCAGCTCGCCGGGCGTCCCGACCAGGCCGGCGGCGGGAGCCCCGGCCTCCGTGATGGGCGCACGCGCCGCGGCGGGCGCGGTCGGCAGCGGCGCGGCACCGGCCTCGTCGCCCCGGCGCCGCCGCGGCAGGCCCAGGTCGGTCTGGCCGTCGGTGAGCTGCGCGAGGTCCACCTCGCGGACCGCGGGCGCCTCGATCTGCTGCGCCGCCGGGGCCGCGACCTGCGCCGCGGGCGGCGCGCCGTAGGCGTTGACCTCGTTGGCGGAGAACAGCGTGTTCGGGAACCGGACGAACGCCTCGGTACCGGTGCCCCCGACCCGCTTGCGCAGCGTGACCTCGGCGCCCAGGCGCTGCGCGAGGCGGCCGACGACGAACAGGCCCAGGCGCTGCGCGCCGAGCGCGTCACCGGCGGAGACGGACACGATCTTGGTGTTGGCGGCCTCGATCTCGGCGTCCGTCATGCCCAGGCCCTGGTCGGTGATCCGGACGATCACCGAACCGCCGGTGATGCCGGTGGTGACGACGACGGGCGTCTCGGGCTCCGAGAACACGGTGGCGTTCTCGAGGAGCTCGGCGATGAGGTGGGCGGCCGAGAGGGCGTTGAACCCGAGCATGTGCGGGTCGACCTGCAGGTCGAGCTCGACGCGGTCGTACTGCTCGATCTCGGAGGAGGCGGTCCGGATGACGTCGGACAGCGGCATGGCGTCACGCAGGCGACGGCCCGAGTCGATGCCGGCGAGCACCAGCAGGGACTCGGCGTTGCGGCGCATCCGGGTCGCGAGGTGGTCCAGGCGGAAGAGGTTCGCCAGCGTGCCCGGGTCCTCCTCGGCGCGCTCGAGCGAGTCGATGAACGACAGCTGACGGTTGAGGAGCACCTGGTCGCGACGCGCGACGTTGACGAACATCTCGGCGATCGAGCCGCGCAGCGCGGCCTGCTCCTGCGCGACCTGCACGGTCGTGGCGTTCACGGCGTTGAACGCCTGCGCGAGGCGGCCGACCTCGTCGTTGGAGCGGACCGGGATGGGGGCGAGCGTGATCTCGGGGCCCTCACCGGGCGTCGAGACCTGCTCGACGAGGCGGGGCAGCTGCTCGCGGACGTCCGCGGCGGCGCCGGTGAGGCGCCGCAGCGGGACGACGATCGACCGGGCGACGGTGATCGCGAGGAGGAAGGACGCGGCGAGGGCCGCGATCGCGATGCCGACGGTCACGACGGCGGTGTCACGCGCGGACGACGCGGCGGCCGCGGCGGTGTCGGTCGCCTTGTCGATGATCGACTGGTTGATCGACGCGAGAGCGGTGAACTGGGTCGTGGTCTCCTGCGACCACTGCTCGAGGTCGACCGAGCCGAACGCGGCGAGCGTGCCCTGCGTGAGGAGCGCGCGCATCGAGCGGACGGCCGCGTTCGGGTCACCGGTGCTGATCGCGACGCCGTCGAGGCGCAGGTCGCCGACCGCGGTGCGGGCGCGCTCGCGGGCGAGCTCGGTGGCGGTCACCTGGTCGGCGAACGTCCGCGCCGCGACGGGGCTGTCGATCGGGGCGGTCTTGAGCTCGACACCGGTGATGTACTCGTTGACCAGCGCGTCGACGAGGAGGGCGACCTCACGGTTGGCGCGGATGTAGGTGGCGAGGTCGCGGTCGCGCAGCGAGTTCGCGACGCCCTCGACGACGTGGTCCTGACCGTCGACGATGTCCTGGAAGCCGTTGCGGAGGATCGCGCGCTGCGTCTGGTTGTCGACGCGGTCGCGGACCTGCTGCAGACCGCTCGAGTACGTCTTCTGCTGGTCCTGGAAGTCGCGCACCACCGACGCCGGGAACTGCGACAGGTCGATGTCCTGCGTGACCTCGCGGGCCGCGGACAGCGCCTGGTCGGTGGCCTGGCGGGCGGCGGCGATCTGCTCCGCCGAGGCGCCCGTGAGCGAGAGGATCCGCTCCTGCTGGAGCGCGGCCGACACCGGGGACATGACGTCGAGCGTGCGGACGACGTTCTGCGTGGCCTGGGCGTAGCGCAGGTCCTGGATCGCGCCGAGGGAGATGTAGGTGCCTGCGAGGAGCAGGACGATCATGGGCACGGCGAGGACCGCCAGGACCTTGGCACGGATTCCGAGCCGTCGCAGCATGTCGATCCTTCCCTTTCGCCCGACGTCGGACGCTCACGCGGGATACCGCTCGCGCCCGCAACGCGGTCACCGCAGGTGACTGCCGTCTGCGCTTCATCGGTACCTGAACACCGGACCATTAGCCCGCCGCCAGAGTTTGCCACGGACGTCACCCGTACCGATACGCCACGTTCGTCGCGAATCGGGCACCCCCGGGCTGCGCGCCCGGCGCGCCTCCGGGCACCCACCCACCCGGTCGGCCTACCGTGCCGCGGTGCGTGCCGTCGTGGTCGACTCCCCCGGGGGCCCGCAGGCGTTGCGCGTCGCGCAGGTGCCGGAGCCCGAGCCGGGCCCGGGTCAGCTCCTGCTCGACGTGGCCGCCGCGGGCGTGAACCGTGCTGACCTGCTGCAGCGGGCGGGGCACTACCCGTCGCCGCCCGGCGCCCCGCCGTGGCCGGGCCTCGAGGTCGCGGGCACGGTCGCCGCGGTGGGACCGCCCGCGACGACGCACGACGGCGCACCGCTCGCCGGCGCCTCCCCGCAGGTCGGGGACCGGGTCGCGGCGCTGCTCGCGGGCGGCGGCTACGCCGACCGGGTGGTCGTGGACGCGACGCACGTGCTGCCCGTGCCGGCGCACGTGTCCCTCGTCGACGCGGCCGGGCTGCCCGAGGCCGTCGCGACGCTGTGGTCGAACATGCGGGCCGCGCACCTCGCGCCGGGCGAGACGGTGCTCGTGCACGGCGGGTCGGGGGGCGTGGGATCGGTCGCGGTGCAGGTGCTGCACGCGCTCGGGCACCGGGTGGTCGCGACCGCGGGCGGCGCCGAGCGGTGCGCACGCGTGGCCGCGCTGGGGGCGGACGTCGTGGTGGACCACCGCGCGCAGGACGTGCGTGAGGTGGTGCAGGGCGCGACGGAGGGGCGGGGCGTGGACGTCGTGCTCGACGTGCTGGGCGGTCGCGCGCTCGGCGACAACGTCCGGCTGCTCGCCGAGGGCGGGCGGCTCGTCGTCATCGGGCTGCAGCAGGGGGCGCGCGGCGAGCTCGACCTGCCGGCGCTCATGGCACGGCGCGGGTCGGTGATCGCGACGACGCTGCGGGACCGCCCCGCCGCGCAGAAGACGCGGATCGTGCAGGACGTCCGCGAGCACGTGTGGCCGCTCGTGCTCGACGGCCGGGTGCGGCCGGTGGTCCAGGAGCGCCTGCCGCTGGCCGACGCGGCCCGCGCGCACGAGCTCCTCGAGCGGGGGGACGTGTTCGGCAAGCTCCTGCTGCTGCCCTGACGGCCCGCCGCCGCGGTCCGCTCAGTCCAGCAGGCCGGCCGCGAGCGCCGGGGCGATCACGGGCGTCAGCGGCAGTCGCGGGACCAGCGTCGCCTGCACCGCGTGGTAGAGGTCCGCCTTGCCGGCCCACACCGTGCGGGTCACGCGGTTGTCCGTGCCCAGCTCGTGCCACCACGACCCGCCGTCGCGGTCGATCACGTGCTCGCCGACGTACTCCCACCACTGCGTGTAGAGGTCGTCCCAGCGCGGGTCGCCGGTCGCGGCGTGCAGCGCCGCGACCGCCGCGACCGCCTCGGCCACGACCCAGTGCATGCGCTCGCGCACCACGGGTCGCCCCTGCCAGTCGACCGTGTAGACGAATCCCGGTGCGCCGTCGACGTGCCAGCCCTCGCGCACGCCCGCGTCGGCCAGCGCGACCGCGTCGTCCAGCATCCAGGCGGGGGCGACGTCCCCGCGGGCCGTCAGCGCCGCGCGCGTGTGCAGCGCGAGGCGCGCCCACTCGAACCAGTGCCCGATCGTCGCGCCGTACGGGCGGAACGGGTGGGCGGGGGTGTCGGCGTTGTACTCGAGGTCGGGCGCCCACGTGGCGTCGAAGTGCTCGGGGATGCGCCACGAGTTCGCGCGCGCGAAGCCGTGCACGACCCGCTCGACGATCCGCGCCGCCCGGTCGAGCCAGACGCGGTCGCCCGTGACGTCGGCCGCCGCGAGGTACGCCTCGACCGTGTGCATGTTGGCGTTGACGCCGCGGTAGGGGTCGAGCTCGGTGAACGTGCGGTCCCACTCCTCGACGACCATGCCCGCGGCGTCGTCCCAGAACCGCTGCTCCTGCACCGCGAGCGCGGCGTCGAGCAGGTCGCGCGCGCCGGGGCGGCCGGCGACGGTCGCGCTCGCGGCGGCGAGCACGACGAACGCGTGCGGGTACGCGGCCTTGGTCGTGTCGCGGGGCGTGCCGTCGGCGTCGACCTCGGCGAACCAGCCGCCGTGCGCGTCGTCGTGGAACGGGCCCGAGATCGCGGCGACCCCGTGGTCGACGAGCGCGGCCGACCCGGGCCGGCCCGCGAGGTGCGCGAGCGCGTAGACGTGCGTCATGCGGCACGCGATCCACAGCTCGGCGGGGCCGGGCAGCGGCCGCCCGACGTCGTCGAGCCGCGCGAACCCCGTGCGGGCGCGCGCGGCGCGCCCGAAGTCCCACAGCCGGTCGGTCTCGCCCTCGAGCCAGCGCGCGTGCGCCGGTGTGCTGAGCCACGCCATGGCCGCCAGCGTAGTTGCGGGGCTCGCCGCGCGGGGCTGCGCCGCGCGGCCCGCTCGACCATGATGGGCGGGGTGAGCGACGGCGAGCGGCACGACGGCACCTCCCCCGACCCCGCACGCGCGGAGCACGCGCCCGACGGGCCGCGGGTCGTGGTCGTGCCCGCGGCCGGCGGGGGCGACGACGGCCGGGGCGCGCAGCCCGACGAGACGCGCGACGAGGACGTCACGGGCATGGTCGAGCAGCCCGCGAAGGTCATGCGCATCGGCACGATGATCAAGCAGCTGCTCGACGAGGTGCGCTCGGCGCCGCTCGACGACGCGGCCCGCGCGCGGCTCGCCGAGATCCACGAGCGGTCGCTGCACGAGCTCGAGGAGGGGCTGTCCCCCGAGCTCGTCGCCGAGCTGCACCGCATCACGCTCCCGCTGGCGGAGGACGCGGCGCCGTCCGACGCCGAGCTGCGGATCGCGCAGGCGCAGCTGGTGGGGTGGCTCGAGGGGCTGTTCCACGGCATCCAGACCGCGCTCGTGGCGCAGCAGATGGCCGCGCAGGCGCAGCTCACGCAGATGCGACGCGCGCTCCCGCCGGGCCACCCGTCGGTGCCCGGCGGCGGGTTCGGCGTGCCGACCGGGCGCCAGGACGGGCCCGACGACATGCGCCCGTCGACCGGGCAGTACCTCTAGCCCCGGCGACCTCCGACGCCGGGTGCCCGTCAGCCCGGCGCGGGCGGCTGCCCGTCGCCCGGGCCCGGGCCCGACGGGTCGCTCCCGCCGCGCGCGGTCAGGGCGATCGCGCCGGACACGAGCACGAGGCCGACGAGCTCGAGGCCGTGCGGCAGCTGCCGCAGCACGACCGCGCCGACGACCGCGGCGGTCGCGGGCAGCAGCGCGAGCAGCACCGCGAACGTCGCGGCGCTCACGCGTCGCAGCACGACCTGCTCGAGCGCGTACGGCACGACCGACGAGCACACCGCGATGACGACGACGAGCAGCGCGAGCCGGGCGTCGTGCAGCACGGGCCCGGCGCCGCCCGCGAGGAACGGCGCGAGCACGAGCCCGCCCGCGGCCATCGCGACCGCGAGGCCGCTCGCGCCGGGCGTGCCGGCGCGCGCCACGCGCCGCCCGAGCACGATGTAGCCGGCCCAGCACGCCGCGGCCACGCCGATCGCGACGAGCCCCGTGACGGCGCCCGGGCCGGTGTCGAGGCTGACGCCCGCGAGCAGCACGACCCCGACGGCGGCCACGCCGATCGCGGCGCGCTCGCGCCAGCCCGAGCCCGTGACGGCGGCGACGGCCACCGGGCCGAGGAACTCGAGCGCGACGGCCGTGCCGAGCGGCAGGTGCTCGATCGCGACGTAGAACGCGACGTTCATGGTCGCCAGGACCACGCCGAACAGGACCGTGACCGCCAGCCTCCGCGGCTCCCACAGCGCGCGCACGCGCCACGGGCGGCGCCACGCGAGCAGCAGCACGCCCGCGACGGCGACGCGCAGCCACGCGACCGTGCCCGCGGGGAGCACCGCGAACAGCCCGACCGCGACCGCCGCGCCGAGGTACTGCGTCAGCCCGGAGACGACGAACAGCGCGGGGGCGGGCACGGCGCCAGGCTACGCGGCGCCGTGCCCGCCCCCGGGCGTGCGGCTCACCCCTTGACGGACCCCGCGAGCAGGCCGCGGACGAAGTACCGCTGGAGCGACAGGAACACCAGCGCCGGCACGATGATCGACACGAACGCACCCGCCGACAGCAGGAACCACTGCGACCCGCGGGTCCCCGTGAGGTTGAACAGCGCGACGGTCATGGGCGCGACCGTGTTGGACGACCCGGCGAACGTCAGCGCCACGAGCAGGTCGTTCCACACCCACAGGAACTGGTAGATGCCGAACGCCGCGAGCGCGGGCTTGAGCAGCGGCAGCATGAGCCGGAAGAACACCGTGACGTGCGCGGCGCCGTCGACGCGCGCGGCCTCGATCAGCTCGCCCGGGATCTCCCGCATGAAGTTGTGCAGCAGGAAGACCGCGAGCGGCAGGCCGAACATCGTGTGCGAGATCCACACGGCCCAGAACGTGCCCGCCACGCCGATGTCGGCGTACAGCGTCAGCAGCGGGATGAGCGTGACCTGGATCGGGACGACCTGCAGCGCGAACACGGCGACGAACAGGGCGTCCCGGCCCGGGAACCGCATCCACGCGAACGAGTACGCCGCGAGCGTCGCGAGGAAGATCGGCAGCACGACCGACGGGATCGTGATGACGACCGAGTTGATGATGAACGGCAGCAGCGACTGCGACGAGTCGACCGCCATGACCGTCTGGTAGTTCTCGAGCGTGAAGTTCGGGTTCGTCAGGACGGTCCACCAGCCGGTCGCGTTGATGTCGGCCGCGGGCCGGAACGACGTGACGAGCAGCCCGAACGTCGGGATGGTCCAGATCACCGCGAGCACGACGGCGGCGAACGTCGCCCAGGGCGACGTCAGGCGCTTCTTCGTGGCCCGCAGCGTGGCGCCGACGTCGCCGCGCACGGTGCCGGCGTCGCTGCCGGCGGGTGCGACGACCTGCGGCGGGGGCGGGGTCGTGGTCATCGTGCCTCCGCTCGTCGCAGCTGCCGGACGTTGTAGACGATGATCGGGATCACCAGGATGAACAGCAGGACCGCGAGCGCGGCGCCGAGCCCCTGGTTCCCGGCCGTGAAGGACTGCGTGTAGAACTCGTTCGCGACGACCGAGGTGCCGTAGAGGCCACCGGTCATGGTGCGGACGATGTCGAACACCTTGAGGCACCCGATGGCGATGGTCGTGAGGACCACGACCAGGGTCGGGCGGATCGCGGGCACGGTGACGAACCGGAACATCTCCGTGGCGGTGACGCCGTCGAGGCGCGCGGCCTCGACGATCTCGGCGGGGATCGCCTTGATCGCGGCCGACAGGATCGTCATCGCGAAGCCCGCCTGGATCCAGATCATCACGACGATGAGGAACAGGTTGTTCCACGGCTGGTTCAGCAGGAACTGCTGCGGCGGCAGGCCGACCCACACGAGCAGCTGGTTGAGCAGGCCGATCTGGGCGGGGTTGTTGGCGACGGTCGGGTCGTAGAACCGGTACTCGTAGACGAACTTCCAGATGATCGACGCGCCGACGAACGAGATCGCCATCGGCAGGAAGATCAGCGCCTTGGCGGCGGCCTCGCCGCGTGCGCCGTTGACCCAGATCGCGTACAGCAGGCCGACGACGGTCGCGACGACGGGCGTGACGAGCACCCACAGCACGGTGTTGCGCAGGACCACGAGCTGGTCGGGCGAGCTGAACACCGCGGTGTAGTTGCTCAGGCCGACGAACGACGAGCCCGCCGCGTCGTACAGCGAGCGCACGACCGTGCGACCCGCGGGGTACACGAGCCCGACGAGCAGCAGCAGCACGGTCGGGCCGACGAAGAACCACGCGACGCGGCGGGCGCCGCGCCGTTCCAGCAACGAGACGACGAGCAGGACCAGGCCGATCACCGCGGCGAACGCCACGAGCGCCAGCACCATCGCGACGAGCTTGTCGGCGATGTTCATCGAGCCTCCCAGGGCAGGGGACCGTGGACGGGGGCGGGGCGCACGCGCGCACCGGGGATGACGGCCGGACCGTCCCACCACGCGGGGCGGGACGGTCCGGCCGCGGACCGGACGTGCGGGCCCGTCAGGACCCGCGCGTCACGTCACCCGTCACGGCCAGGCGGCCTCGATCTTGTCGAGCGTCTCCTGGGTGGACTGCCCCGTGATCCACGCGGTCGCCTCGCGCCAGAACGCGCCGTTGCCGACGGCGGCGGGCATCTGGTCGGAGCCGTCGAACCGGAACTCGGAGGCCGGGTCGAGCAGGATCTCGGCCGAGAGCTTGTCGATCGGGTTCACGAGGTTCGCGGTGTCGAGACCCTTGTTGGCGGAGATCCAGCCGCCGTTGGTCTCGTCGGACGAGGCCTTGGCCTTGAGGTTGGCCCACGTGTCGGTGGACCAGAACTCGAGGAGGGCCTGCACCTCGGGGCGGTCGGAGAACGCGGTGACGAACTCACCGGCGCCGAGGACCGGCTTGGTCGAGTCGTCCTTGGCGGGCAGGTAGAACGCGAACACGTCGCCGTCCTCGGCGATGTTCGTGCCCTCCGGGAAGTTCGCCGCGTAGAACGACGCCTGGCGGTGCAGCGAGCACTGGTCCTGCAGGATCGGCAGGCCCGCGTCCTGGAACGCGGTGGTGGCGATCGTCGAGACGTCGCCGAAGCCGCCGTTCACGTTGGCGGGGTCCTTGAGGTACTCGCCGACCATGTCGAGGGCCTCGGTCGGCACCTCGGAGTTGAACGCGATCTCGTGCTTGACCCACTGGTCGTACACGTCGCCGCCGCCGACGCGCAGGACGAAGTCCTCCATCCAGTCGGTGAGCGGCCAGCCCGTGGCCTCGCCGGACGCGATGCCCGCGCACCACGGCTTGTTGTTGCCGTCCGCGACGATCTTCTCGGTGAGGCTCTTGAGCTCGTCGAGCGTCTGCGGGACCTCGTAGCCGTTGTCCTTGAACTGCTTCGGCGAGTACCAGACGAGCGACTTCACGCTCGCGCCCGACGGTGCGGCGTAGAACGTGCCGTCGACGGACCCGAGCTCCTTCCAGGACGGGTCCCAGAACTCCTCGACGTTCTTGGCGACGCCCTCCGGTGCCGCCTTGACCGTGCCGGTCGCGACCAGCTGGGCCAGCAGGCCGGGCTGCGGGACGATCGCGATGTCGGGCGTGTTGCCCGCCTGCGCGCGGACCAGGATCTGCTGCTCGAACTGCTTGTCGGCCTGGTAGTCGACCTTCGCGCCCGTGCACTCCTCGAACGGCTTGAAGGACGTGATGTAGGGCGTGTCCTCGGGCGCGACGATCCCGGCGTAGACCGTGATCGTCTTGCCGCTGAGGTCGCCGTACTGCTCGTAGTCGGCGCAGTCGACCGACCCGCCGGCGGTGCCGCCGGACGTCCCGGTGCCGCCCGGCGTCCCGCCCTCACCCGTGCTGCAGGCCGCGAGCGCGAGCGCCGCGACCGTCCCGGCGACCAGTGCGCCGGCACGCCTGTGCATGTGCCTCATCGATCCCCCAAAACGTCGTTGTCCTCCGATAACCGGCGCAACGACACAACGCCGTCCGGCGCGTCGTCGCAAGCAGGGCAGCGCTCGATTCGGTCACGATTCGGTCACGTCGCCCCTGAGGCACGTCGGAATGCGCTCACCTGGGACCTCGTGCCCACGGCCCCACGCACGCGGCGTGCTGGCCTGCGGCGGCGTCGCCGCGGGGTCGTGCAGGGCGCGTCAGCGCAGCACGCGCCGCAGCACCTCGACCGCGCCGTCGTCCTCGATCGTGCCCGTCACCTCGTCCGCCGCGGACCGCACGACGTCGCTCGCGTGGCCCATCGCGACGCCGCACGCGGCCCACCGCAGCATCTCGACGTCGTTCTCGCCGTCGCCCAGCGCGAGCGTCTCGTACGGCTCGACGCCGAGCTCGCGACGCACGTCCTCGAGCGCGCTCGCCTTGGTGACGCCGCCCGGCGTGAGGTCGAGCCACGCCGACCAGCCGACCGCGTACGTCACCTCGCGCAGACCGACGCGCTCGACCAGCGCGTGGAACTCCTCGGGGGTGCTGTCCGGCGCCCGCACCACGACACGCGTCGCCGGGGCCGCCGCGAGCTCGTCGAGCGTCGCGACCGTCTGCTCGCCCGTCAGCTCGTTCGGCGGGAACGGCTGCGACACCAGGAACCCCACGCCGAGGTCCTCGACCGCGAACAGCGCGTCCGGCAGCTCCAGCGCGAGCGTCCGCAGCGCCGGTCCGGGGTCGAACGTCACGGTGCGCACCAGCGCGTACCCGCCCGGCTCGTCGGGGTCGAGCCGCGCCGTCACGGCGCCGTTGGACGCGACCACGTAACCCGTCGTCAGGCCCAGGTCGGCCGCCACGCGCGTCGCCGAGTGCACCGCGCGCCCCGTCGCGACGACCACGTGCACGCCCGCCTCGACGAGCGCCGCGACCCCCGCGCGGACCTCCGCGGAGATCACGCCGTCGTACGACATGAGGGTCCCGTCGACGTCGAGCGCGACGAGGCGCGTGCGGCTCACCGCACCGGCTCCAGCACCTCGAGGCCGCCCAGGTACGGGCGCAGGCCCTCGGGGACCCGCACCGAGCCGTCGGCCTGCTGGTGGTTCTCCAGCAGCGCGACGATCCAGCGCGTCGTGGCGAGCGTGCCGTTGAGCGTCGCGACCGTGCGCGTGCCGTCCTCGGTGCGCTCGCGCACCCCCAGGCGGCGGGCCTGGAACGTCGTGCAGTTCGACGTCGACGTGAGCTCGAGCCAGCGCTGCTGGCTCGGCAGCCACGCCTCGCAGTCGAACTTGCGCGCCGCGCTGCTGCCCAGGTCGCCCGCCGCGGTGTCGATCACGCGGTACGGCAGCTCGGCGAGCGCGAGCATCTCCTTCTCCCACGCGAGGATCCGCCGGTGCTCGTCCGCCGCGTCCTCCGGGCGCGCCCACACGAACGCCTCGACCTTGTGGAACTGGTGCACGCGGATGATGCCGCGCGTGTCCTTGCCGTACGACCCGGCCTCGCGCCGGTAGCACGCGCTCCACCCCGCGTACCGCAGCGGGCCGTCCGACAGGTCGACGATCTCGCCCGCGTGGAAGCCCGCGAGCGCGACCTCGCTCGTGCCGACCAGGTACAGGTCGTCGGCCTCGAGGCGGTAGATCTCGTCGGCGTGCGCGCCGAGGAACCCGGTGCCCGCCATGATCTCCGGCTTCACGAGCGTCGGCGTGATCGTCAGCGTGAAGCCGTTGCGCGTCGCGAGGTCCACGGCCGCGTTGAGCAGCGCGAGCTCGAGGCGCGCGCCGACGCCGGTGAGGAAGTAGAACCGCGACCCGGAGACCTTCGCACCGCGCTCGGTGTCGATCGCGCGCAGCCCCTCCCCGAGGTCGAGGTGGTCCTTCACGACGAAGTCGGGCCCGTACTCGGCCGCGAGGTCGCGCGGCGTGCCGACCTGCTCGAGCACGACGTAGTCGTCCTCGCCGCCCGCGGGCACGCCCTCCTCCACGACGTTGCCGATGCGGCGCGCGAGCTCGGTCGCGCGCTCCTCGGCCGCGGCCGCGTCGGCCTGCAGCGCCTTGACCCGCGCCGCGAGGTCCTTGGTGTGCGCCAGCAGCGCCTGCTTCTCGTCGCCCGACGCCTGCGCGACCCGCTTGCCGAGGGACTTCTGCTCGGCCCGCAGCGTCTCGAACTCGGTGAGCGCGGAGCGCCGGCGCGCGTCCGCGTCGAGCACCTCGTCGACGAGGTGCGGGTCCTCGCCGCGCGCCACCTGGCTGGCACGCACGACGTCCGGGTCCTGGCGCAGGAGCTGCAGATCGATCACCCCCCGACCCTACCGACCCGGCCCCGGCGACCGCCCCCGGGCGCCCCCGGCGGCGCGCCTGGCGCCGCCGCGGGCACCGCCGCGGGCACCCGTGGCGCGTCCCGGCCTGCGCCCGGGCCTGCACGGCCGTAGATTCCGGGCATGTCGTGGGTCGGGTGGGTGGCGGTCTCCGCCGGTGTGCTGGCGCTCGTGGCGGTCGCGCTGGGGCTGTGGGTCTACCGCCAGCAGGGCCGCCTGCGCGCGCAGGTGGCGGCCGTCGCGCCTGCCGGCACGGACGCCGGGCAGGCGCCGCGCGGCCAGCTCGTCGCGTTCGTCGCCAACCCCTCGAAGCCCGACGTGACGTCGCTGCGCGCGGCCGTCCGCAAGGCCGCGAGCGAGCAGTACCTGCCGGAGCCCCTGTGGTTCGAGACGACCGTCGAGGACCCCGGCGTCGGGCAGGCGCGCGAGGCCGTGGCGGCCGGCGCCGACCTCGTCGTCGCGGTCGGCGGCGACGGCACCGTGCGCGCGGTCGCCGAGGCGCTCGCGGGCACCGGCGTGCCGATGGGCCTCATGCCGCTGGGCACCGGCAACCTCCTGGCCCGCAACCTCGACGTGCCGCTCAACGACCCGATCGGCGCGATGCAGCTCGCGGTCGACGGCCAGGACAAGCGCATCGACGTCGGCTGGCTGCGCGTCCTGCGGCACGAGTCCGAGATGGACGACGACATCGCCGAGGCCGCGGACGACGAGCCCGCCGACACCGACGAGCCGCGCGACCACATCTTCCTCGTCATCGCCGGCCTCGGGTTCGACGCCGCGATGGTCGCCGACGCCGACGACCAGCTCAAGGCACGCATGGGCTGGATCGCCTACTTCGTCGCGGGGGTCAAGCACCTGCACGGCCGCCGGCTGCGCGTCCGGCTCGCGCTCGACGGCAGGCCCGCGCAGCACGTGCGGCTGCGCAGCCTGCTCATCGGCAACTGCGGGCGCCTGCCCGGCGGCATCACGCTGCTGCCCGACGCGGTGCTCGACGACGGCGTGCTCGACGTCGCCGTCATCGACACGCGCGGCGGCATCGCCGGATGGGCTCAGCTGCTCGGCGAGGTCGTGCTGCAGGGCGTCGGCGTGCGCAACGAGCTGCCCAACAAGATCGGCCGCATCGACCACGCCCGCGCGCGCGAGCTGCACATCGAGGTCGCGGGCGGCGAGCACGTGCAGGTCGACGGCGACATCGTGGGCCGCGCGCGCGAGCTCACGGCGCGCGTCGACCCCGGCGCGCTCGTCGTGCGCGTCGCGCGCTGACGCGTCCGGCACGTCGCGCGCCGACGCGTCAGGTCACGTCGCCCGCGCGCAGCCGCGCGAGCCAGCTCCGCGCCTCGACGAAGTCCGCGTCCGCCGTGCCCACGTGCACGAGCGGCGCGACCGCGTCCGCGCGCGGGTAGGAGCCGAGGAAGCGCACGTACGGGCAGCGCCGGTGCAGCCCCATGAGCGCCTCGCCCACGCGCTCGTCCGTCACGTGCCCCTCCGCGTCGATCGAGAACGAGTACCGGCCCAGCGCGTCGCCGATCGGACGCGACTCGATGCGCGAGAGGTTCACGCCCCGCGCGGCGAACTGCTCGAGCATCGCGAGCAGCGCACCCGCCTCGTTGTCGGGCAGGTGCACCACGAGCGTCGTCTTGTCGGCCCCCGTCGGCGCGGGCACCTCCCCCGGCGGGCCCACGACGACGAACCGCGTGAGCGCCGACGGGTTGTCCGCGACGCGCTCGGCGAGCGGCACGAGCCCGTACGTCGCGACGGCCGCGGGTGGCACGAGCGCCGCGTCGAACGCGAGCCCCCGGGCCGCGTCCGGGTCCCCCGACGCGAGCGCGTCCGACAGCAGCGCCGCCGGCGCCGTGTTGCTCGTCGCCGGCACGTGCACCGCACCCGGCACGTGCGCCGCGAGCCACCGCCGGCACTGCACCCACGCGTGCGGGTGCGCCGACACGCGCCGCACGTCGGCCAGCCGCGCACCCGGCGCGGCGACGAGCGTGAACTGCACCGGCACCAGCACCTCGCGCAGCAGCACGAGCGGCTCACCCGTCGCCAGGGAGTCGAGGGTCGCGGTCACGCCGCCCTCCGCGGTCGACTCGATCGCGACCACCGCACGGTCGGCGTCGCCCGAGCGCACGGCCGCGAGCGCCGAACCCACGTCCGTCTGCGGCAGGTAGACCGCGTCGTCGCTCGACGCGACCTGCCGCAGCGCCTCCTCCGTGAACGTCCCCGCCGGCCCGAGGTACGCGTAGCGCAGCACCGTCATGCCCACTCCCTCCGCACGTCGTCGCCGTCGAGGCCCGCGTGCGGCGGACCTGTGCACGCGCCGCGAGGGCTTCGCGTCCGCTCGGTGCGCGGCCGCGCCCGCGGCGCCGCCGAGCCTAGTGCCCGCACGTACGCTGGGTCGGTGCCCCGGACCCTCCGCGCGCTGACCGCTGCCCTCGTCACCGGCCTCGCCCTCCTCGTCGCGGCGCCCGCGCACGCCGCCGAGCCGGACGCCGCGCCCGGGCCCGTCGTGCTGGTCGGCGTCGCCGGGCTGCGCTGGGACGACATCGGGTCGCTCACGACGCCCGCGCTGTGGGGCCTGTCCCGCGCGGGCTCCGTCGGCGACGTCACGACCCGCTCGGTGCGCTCGCGCGCGTGCCCCGCCGACGGCTGGCTCGCCGTCTCCGCCGGCAACCGCGCCGCCGACCTGCCCGCCGAGGACGGCACGTGCCGCACGCTGCGCGACCCCGGCGAGTCCGGTCAGGTCCCCGGCTGGGAGGACTACCGCGCGGCCGCCGCGGGCGAGTCCTACCGCGCGCGCCTCGGCCTGCTCGGCGGCGAGCTCGAGCGGTCCGGCACCACCGCCACCGGCATCGGCCCGGGCGCCGCGATCGCGCTCGCCGACGCCGACGGCGTCCCGGTCGGCACGCACCTGCGCATGCCCGCGCAGCAGCGCGACCTGCAGCGCGCGGTGCGCGAGGCCGCCGCGACCTCGCAGCTCGTCGTCGTCGACGCGGGTGTCGTCCGCGACCCCGGCTGGGCGACCGCGGCCCGCCCCAGCACCCCCACCCCGACCGTCGCGCCGGGCGAGGAGGAGGACCCCGGGCTCGGCCTCGGCGGCACGCAGGAGCTGCCCGGGTCCGAGTCGATCGTCGAGCCGACGCGCGCGCAGCAGGCCGTGACGATCGACGCGCACGTCGACGCGGTGCTCGACGGCCTGCGCGGCACGGACGCGACCGTGCTCGTGGTGTCCCTGGCGGACTCGGGACGCGTGGCGCTGCAGCTCGCCGCCGCGACCGGGCCGCGCGCGAGCGGCGACGCCTACGGCGCGAGCCTGCTCACGTCGGGGTCCACGCGGCAGCAGGGGCTCGTGCAGACCGTCGACGTCACGCCGACCCTCCTGTCGCTGCTGGGCCTGCCCGACGTGCCCACGATCCCCGGTGCGCAGATCGTCCCGACGCCCGGGCCCGCGACCGGCGGCGCACGCGTCGCGCGCGTGCTCGACATCCAGGAGGAGGCCAGCGCGATCACGCGCGTGCACGGCGCCTTCTCGGCGCGCATGGTGCTGAGCCAGGCCGCGCTGTTCCTCGTCGCGGCCGTGGTGCTGCTGCTGCGCGGGCGCACCGACCGCGCACCGCTGCGTCCCGCGCTGAGGGCCCTGCAGGTCGCCGCGCTCGCGCTCGGCGCCGCCCCCGTCGCGTCGTTCCTCGCCGGGACCGTGCCGTGGTGGCGCGCCGACCGGCCCACGACCGCGTTCTGGGCGGTCGTGGTCGGCTGGATCGCCGTCGTCACGGCGGTCGCCCTCGCCGGGCCGTGGCGGCGGTACGTGCTCGGGCCGGCGGGCGTGGTCGCGGGGGTCACGGTGGGCGTGATCCTGGTCGACGCCGTCACGGGCTCGAACCTGCTCGTCGACTCGCCGCTCGGTGCGCACCGCATCCTCGCGGCGCGGTTCTACGGCATGAGCAACCAGGCGTTCGCGCTGGTCCTGGCCGCGGGCGTCCTCGTCGCCGTGGTCGTGGCCGACGCGCTGCTGCGCCGCGGGCACCGCCGGGCCGCTGTCGCGGCGGTCGCCGGGATCGGGCTGGCGATCGTCGTGGTCAACGGCTCGCCGTCGTGGGGCGCCGACTTCGGCGGCCCGCCCGCGCTGCTCGTCGCGTTCGCGATGCTCGCGGTGGCCGTCAGCGGCCGTCGCGTCTCGTGGCGGACCGTGCTGATCGTGTGCGCCGTCGGCGGTGCCGTCGTGCTGGGCTTCGCGTACCTCGACTGGCTGCGCCCCGCCGCGGACCGCACGCACGTCGGCCGGTTCCTCGACACCGTCATCGACGGCGGCCTGTGGGACGTGGTCTGGCGCAAGCTCTCGGTGAACCTGCGCGTCCTGACGTCGTGGCGCTACCTGGTGCTGGCGATCGGCGGCGTCGCTCTCGTGCTGCTCGTGCTCGTGGGCCCGCGCCCGCGGCGCGGCGCGCTCATGGGCGAGGGCTCGCCCCTGGCCGGTCTGCAGCGCGCGGTCCCGCTGCTGCGGCCCGCGGTCGCGGCCACGGGCGTCGCGCTCACGGTCGGGTTCCTCATGAACGACTCGGGCATCATCGTGCCGGCCATGGGCATCGCCGTCGCGGTGCCGTGCCTCGTGGCCGCCGCCGCGCAGTGGCGCCTCGACGCGGGCGCGGACGACGCGGACGCGACCGGGCCCGGGTCGTCGCCCGACGGTGCCGCCGCCGAGGTCAGCGCTCGGCCGGACGCTCCCGCGGGGTCGTCGCCCGCTTGAGGCCCCCGACCGCGGCACGCGCCCGGCGCGCGTTGACGGCGATCTGCACGTCGCGGTACTGCGCCGCACGGTGCAGCTGACCCTTGAGGTCGGAGCCCGACGGGCGGTGCCGCAGCTCGCACGGCACCTCGAGGACCCGGAAGCCCTGCCGCAGCAGGTCGATCGTCATGCCCGTCTCGACGCCCCAGCCGCGCGCGAGCGGCGTGGCCGCCTCGAACGCCTCCCGCGTGAGGCAGCGCATGCCCGACAGCGGCTGCGTGGGGGTCCACCCGGTCATCGACGCGATCGCGCGGCGTGCGGCACCGACGACGATGCCGCGCCCACCCGCACCGGGCTGCGGGGGCAGCAGCGCGATCGTCAGGTCGGCGACGCCCTCGAGCACCGGCGGCACGAGCGGCGCGGTGTTGACGGCCGTCTCGGCGAGGTCGCCGTCGATGAACAGCAGGTGCCGCGGCGCCCGGTCCGGCGCGTCGCGCATCGCGACGACCGCGGCGCCCGTCTCCATCGCGGCGGCCTTGCCGCGGTTGTGCGAGTGCCGCACGACGACCGCTCCGGCCTCGCGCGCGACGTGCTGCGTGTTGTCCTCCGAGCCGTCGTCGACGACGAGCACGAGGTCGACGTACGGGATCGCGCGGGCGGCGCGGACGGTCGCCGCGATGCGGCGCGACTCGTCCTTGGCCGGGATGATCACGGCGACCCGCTGCCGCGGGGGGCGGGCGGCGCGCGGCGCGGGCGCGCGGCGCTCCGCCGTCGGGGGGGTCGCGGTCGCGTCGTCGGTCGCGTCGGCCCCCGGTCGGACGCCCTCGCTCCCCGTGCCAGTCACGGTGACCACCCTATCGACCGCGGGAGGGTGGTCGCCTCACGAGCGACGGGCCCGTCCTGGTGAGCGGCAGTGCGGGCGTCCGCCTGCAGACGGCCCTCGCCTCGACCCGACCGGGTGGGCTGAGGCCGGAGCTCTCCGCCCCTCCGCGAACGTCGAGCCTCGTAATGGAAACAGTCGGCAGAACTACCCACGACAGCCGGACGACCGCGCTAAGGTTCACGAACGACTAATCATCCTGAGTCAGGGGGAAAAATGAGGTCCGATAGGCGCGCACGCGCGGTGGTGATAACACTCCTTCTGAGTGCGTTCATCGCCAACAGTTTGTCCTACCTTCCGTTGCCCGATCCCGCAAGACTGCTGCTGCGCATCGCCAGCCTCCCGCTCGCGATCACCGCACTTCTCATCGTCATGACGACGAAACGACGAGACAACGAGACGACGAGATCGCGATGGTCAACCTGGATGGCCGTCGCGGCAGCGTTCACCGCCGGCGCCCTGGCTTGGGGCACGCTAGCGCCCGCGGCATGGAAGGACGCCGACGCGGCCCGGTTCGCGCTCGAGCTGGACGCACCGACGCAGAGTCTGTCCACCGTGTCCGTCTCGACGCAGACCATCGACCTGAACGACAAGGAGCTTGCCGACAGAGCCCTCGACGACGCCGCAGCCAAGGCTGAGCAGTTCGTCGACATCACCGGGATACAGGCCGACAAGCTCGTCGCGGGGGCGCACGCGGCTGGCTACGAACCACGCAGCGGCCTGATCCCGGAATGGGCTCAGGCGTCCGTGCAGTCGTTTGGCGGGTGGCAGCTGGTGACAGTACCACTGTCAGGAACCGACCTGCCTGAACTGAGCAAGGTGACTTACTTCAAGATGGGTGACTCCGCCGAGGTCGTCGAGTGGGCCGCTTCCCTTACGGCAGACAACACTGTGAGCGTGGACGGATGGCAGAACGGACAGAAGTTCCGCGAGGCCCTGTTCGTGATCGAAGGCGCCAATCAGGACGGGGCGTCTATCACCAGCGTCGGGCTCAACCAGAAGAAGCTCGAGCGCTGCCTGACTGCGAACGGCATGCCGCAGTGGATCGTCACAACGATCTTCTCGGTGTGCACAGCCGTCTGCATCTTCACGCTGGGCGTGGGCTGCATCGTGTGCATCAGCGCGTGGGCTGGCGCCAACTCGGCGATCATCTACGACTGCGTCAAGCGGGCGTGGACGTAACGTCGTAGCGGGTGGTCAGCAGCGCGAGGTAGCGGTGGTCATCGGAGACCACTCAAGTCACACCTCGCGCTGCTGCACCGTCCAGTCACATGCGGTCGCGCTCAGCGCAGCGTGACCTGGCGGGCCACGAGGCCCGCGCGGGCGCGGCGCGCGTCAGCGTCGAGCGGGGCGTCGTCCGCGAGGGCCGCGGCGAGCGCGGGCGCGAACGCCTTCACGCCGTCCTCGACGTCCTCGGCCTCCGAGCCGCGCGCGAGCTCCCACACCGGGACCACGATGCCCGCGGCGCGGAAGTACCCGATGAACTTGTGGCCGTCGAACCCGGACTCCCGGCGGCCGTGCAGGCGCGCCAGGCCGTCGAGCACGACCTGCTCGTCGTCGGCCTGCGCCCAGCGCAGGTACTCGCGCGCCCCCATGCGGCACCAGTACGCGGACTCGACGGACGCCAGCCGGCGCGTGTCGACGATGCCGGCATCGGCGTCCTCCATCGCGGCCTGCAGGTCGGGCGTGATCTCGGTGCTGGGGTCCAGCCAGTACGCGAAGCTCTCCTGGACCGTGACCTCGAACGGGACGGTCGGGTCGAGGACGTCCTGCAGGCGGGGGCCGGGGGTCGGCAGGCCGATGGTCTCGATCGCGGTGCCCGGCTCGGCGTCGAGCGCGAGCAGCAGGGCCGTCGCGACGTCGCGCGACGCGTCGCCCGAGCTCGTGCCCGTCTGCAGCGCGACGAGCACGACGCCGTCGGCGCGGTGCAGCGCCGCCCACGAGTTCGGCAGGATCGTCGTCACGAGGACGTCACGCGCACCGTGCTCGGCGGTCGTGCGGACCGTCGCGGTCGCGGCGGGCACGAGCTCGCGCATCGCGACCCAGTCGGGCTCACCCGGGAGCCCCTCGAACGGGCGCAGCACGAACTCGGTCGTCTTCTTGGCCATGCGCGCCAGCCTAGCGAGTCGGTGCCCACGACCCTGCGCCGGTCCGCCCACCCACCGAGCCCCCCCGACCCCGGACCGGGGCGGTGCACGGGTGGTCCGAGCAGGTGCGCGGCGGGGCCCGGCTGCGGGAGGATCAAGGTATGCACCCGCGCGCCGGCACCCCCGCCCAGCCCTCCGACCTCGTCGACGTCGACGCCCTGCTGACCGCGTACCACGACCGCGAGCCCGACCTCGACGACCCCGCGCAGCGGGTCGTGTTCGGCACGTCGGGCCACCGCGGGTCCGCGCTCGACGGCGCGTTCAACGAGGCGCACATCGTCGCGATCACCCAGGCCATCGTCGAGTACCGCCGCGCGCAGGGCACCGACGGCCCCCTGTTCATCGGGCGCGACACGCACGCGCTGTCCGAGCCCGCGTGGACGACCGCGCTCGAGGTGCTCGCGGCGGCCGAGGTCGAGGTGCACGTCGACGCGCGCGACTCGTGGACCCCGACGCCCGCGGTCTCGCTCGCGATCCTGCGCCACAACGGCGCGGGCACCGCCGCGGGCGTGCGCACGCACGGCCCGGGCCTGGCCGACGGCATCGTCGTCACCCCGTCGCACAACCCGCCGCGCGACGGCGGCTTCAAGTACAACCCGCCGCACGGCGGTCCCGCCGGCTCGGACGCGACCGGGTGGATCGCGGACCGCGCCAACGAGATCCTGCGCAGCGGGTGGCGGAACGTGCCGCGCGTGGGTGTCGTGCAGGCGCTCGCGGCGCCCACGACCCGCAAGCACGACTACCTCACGTCGTACGTCGACGACCTCGCGAACGTCGTCGACCTCGACGCGATCCGCGCGGCGGGCGTGCGCATCGGCGCCGACCCGCTCGGCGGCGCATCCGTCGAGTACTGGGGCGCGATCGGCGAGCGCTACGGGCTCGACCTCACGGTCGTCAACCCCGAGGTCGACCCGCGGTGGGCGTTCATGACCCTCGACTGGGACGGCAAGATCCGCATGGACTGCTCGTCGCCGTACGCGATGGCGTCGCTGCTCGAGCGCATGCAGCCCGGCCCCGACGGGCGGACGCCGTTCGACATCGCGACGGGCAACGACGCCGACTCCGACCGGCACGGCATCGTGACGCCCGACGCGGGGCTCATGAACCCCAACCACTACCTCGCCGTCGCGATCGCGTACCTCTACGGCGGCGCGCGCCCGGGCTGGCCCGCGGGCACCGCGATCGGCAAGACGCTCGTGTCGTCGTCGCTGATCGACCGCGTCGCGGCGTCGCTCGACCGCCGCCTGCTCGAGGTGCCGGTCGGCTTCAAGTGGTTCGTGCCCGGTCTCATCGACGGGGCCGTCGGGTTCGGCGGCGAGGAGTCCGCGGGCGCGTCGTTCCTGCGCACCGACGGCACGGTGTGGACGACCGACAAGGACGGGATCCTGCCCGCGCTGCTCGCCTCCGAGATCCTCGCGACGACCGGCAGGAGCCCGTCGCAGCACCACGCCGAGCTCGTCGACCGGTTCGGCGAGTCGTTCTACGCGCGCGTCGACGCCGCGGCCACGCGCGAGCAGAAGGCGACGCTCGCGGCGCTCTCTCCCGAGCAGGTCACGGCCACCGAGCTCGCGGGCGAGCCGATCACGGCCAAGCTCACGCGCGCGCCGGGCAACGACGCCGCGATCGGCGGCCTCAAGGTCACCACCGAGAACGCGTGGTTCGCGGCCCGCCCGTCCGGCACCGAGGACGTCTACAAGATCTACGCCGAGTCGTTCGTGTCCCCCGAGCACCTCGCGCAGGTGCAGGAGGCCGCGAAGGACGTCGTCGCGCAGGCCCTGCAGGCCTGACACCGCCGGGGAGGGTGACCGGATCGCA
>NZ_BCRB01000065.1 GCF_001552375.1 Cellulomonas iranensis NBRC 101100 = JCM 18110
CCGCGCGCGGAGGTCGTGCTCGCGGTGCCGGTGCGCGGCGCCGCGCGCGAGCGCCGGGCCGACGGGCGCCTCGCGACCCGGACGGGCGCCCGCACGGTCGCGGTGCGCCGCGCGGGCCACCTGCTCATGTGCGACCGTCCGGACGCGGTCGCGGCGCTCCTCGTCGCGCTGTCGGACGGCCCCTGACCGTCCCGCGGCCGCGACGCGTGCCCGGCACGTCCGGATCGGCACGACCCCTTCAAGCGCGCGGGGCCGTGTGGCAGGGTGGACGCATGGTCGAGCAGATCGACGAGGTGACCATCCGCCCGGCGACCACCGACGACGCCGCCGGCATCGCGGGCGTGCACGTCCGCTCCTGGCAGGAGGCCTACGCGGGCATCGTGCCCGACGACTACCTGCGCGCGCTCGACCCGGCGCAGCGTGCGCAGCGCTGGGCGCAGCTGCTCGCGCAGGGCCCGGCCGACCACGTCCGCACGATCGTCGCCGAGGCGGGGCCCCGGCTGCTGGGCTTCGCGTCGTACGGTCCCGCGCGCGACGAGGACGCGCGCCGCGGCGAGCGCGAGATCTACTCGATCTACCTCGACCCGGGGACGTGGGGCCACGGCGTGGCCCGGGACCTCATGCGCACCGTGCTGTCGGAGCTCGGCGACGGCACGCCGGTGTCGCTGTGGGTGCTCGCCGACAACGCGCGCGCCCGGCACTTCTACCGGCGGCACGGGTTCACGCCCGACGGGGTCGAGCGCCTGGAGAACCGGGGCGGCGTCGACCTGCTCGAGGTGCGCTACCGCCGCGGCTGACCTCGGTCGCGGAAGTGGTCCCAGCCGGACCCCGCGGCGCGTGGCGGCTCGCCCCCGACGCGGACGAGGTCCGCCGAGCGCGTCGACACCACGCCGATGCGTCGGAACGGCTCCGGCAACGGCACGCCCGCCGGGAACGTCGCGAGCAGGCCGTGGTCCTCGCCGCCCGTCAGCAGCCACTCGGCGACGTCCGCGCCGAGCGCGTCGGCCGCCGCGGCCAGCCGTCGGGCGTCCGCAGCGAAGGCGACGCGTACGTCGTCGAGGTCGAGCGTGACCCCGCTGGCCCGCGCGAGCCGTCGGCCGTCGCGCAGGAGACCGTCCGACACGTCCATCATCGCGGTCGCGCCCGCGCGCGCGGCGTCGGGGCCCGCCGCGAGCACGGGCTCGGGCGACCGGTGGTCGGCGACGAGCCCGGGGTCGACGTCGGGTCGCTCCGCCGTGAGCAGCGCAAGGCCCGCGGCCGACCACCCGCACCGTCCCGCGTACGCCACGACGTCGCCGGCGCGGGCCCCGCTGCGCCGCACGGCCGCGCGGCCCTCGAGGTCGCCGTGCGCGGTGATCGACACCATCACGACGGGCCCGGACGACAGGTCGCCGCCCACCACGCCGACGTCGAGCGGCCGGCACGCGTCGCCGAGGCCGCGCGCGAGGCCCTCGACCCAGGACACGGGCGTCGCACCGGGCGTGACGAGACCGACGACGAGCGCGACGGGTCGTGCGCCCATCGCGACGACGTCCGCGAGGTTCTGCATCGCCGCGCGACGCCCCACGTCCTGCCCGGTCGACCAGCGCCGACGGAAGTGCACGTCCTCGACGAGCACGTCGCACGTGACGACGAACCGGCCGTCCGGCGCGGTGACGACCGCGGCGTCGTCGCCCGGCGGCACGAGCGTGCGCGACCCGACGGGCAGGTGCGGGAAGATCCGGTCGAGCAGGTCCTGCTCGGTCAGGTCGGCGACGACGGGACTCTCGGCGGGCACGCGCCCACGCTAGACCGTCCGCGGCGCACCGGGTGCACCGGGGCGGGTGCCGGTGCCGACGGTGCACCTCACCCGGGCGGGTACCGTGGCGGCGTGCTCCCGCGTCCCGTCGTCCCCGCGGCCGCCACGACCGGCGCCCTCCTGCTCCTCGCGGCCTGCGCGCCCACCGTGCCCGTGACGGCCGCGCCGTACGCGACCGACCCCGTGTGCGCGGCGGTCGTGCTGGCGACCCCCGACTCCCTCGGCGACGGCCTCGACCGCGTCGCGACCGACGCGCAGGCGACGACCGCGTGGGGCGAGCCGCGCGACGCGGTCGTGCTGCGCTGCGGCGTCGAGCCCCTCGGCCCCACGACCGAGCGGTGCGAGTCGGTGACCACGCCGAACGGGCCGACGATCGACTGGGTGATCGTCGAGGACGACGGCGACTGGACGTTCACGACCTACGGGCGCGAGCCCGCGGTGCAGCTGCTGGTGCCCGGCGCCGTGGCCGAGTCCCGGTCGACGTCGTTCGTCGACGCGCTGGGCCCGGCGGTCGCCCGCACCGAGCAGCTGCGGCAGTGCCTCTGACGCGACCCCGCCGGACCGGCGGACGCCGGGCGTGCGCGGCCGTGCGGCTCAGCGCAGCCCGGTGGGCCGCTCGAGCGCGAGCGCGAGCAGCTCGTCGACGAGCTCCGGGTAGTCCACCCCGCTGGCCTGCCACATGCGCGGGTACATCGAGTACGGCGTGAACCCGGGCATCGTGTTGATCTCGTTGACGACGACCTCGCCGTCGTCCGTCACGAACACGTCGACGCGCGCGATGCCCTCGCACCCGACCGCCTCGAACGCACGCACCGCGGCGTCCTGCACGCGCGCGACGACGTCGGCGGGCAGGTCGGCGGGGCACGCGAGCGTGACGCCGGTCTGGTCGAGGTACTTGGCGGCGAAGTCGTAGAACGTGTGGCTCGCCTCGGCGACGACGATCTCGCCCGGCAGCGACGCGCGCGGTGCCGCGCCGCCGCGTCCCCCGAGCACGCCGCACTCGACCTCTCGCCCGACGACGGCGGCCTCGACGACGACCTTGGGGTCGTGCTCGCGGGCCGCGGCGATCGCCGCGGGCAGGTCCGCCGCGTCGGCGACGCGCGTGATGCCGAGGCTCGAGCCGGCGCGCGCGGGCTTGACGAACAGCGGCAGCCCGAGGTCCGCGACGATCGTGTCGAGCACCGCCGGATCGGGGGCCGGACCCGCCGGGACCACGCGGAACGCACCGACCCGCAGGCCGGAGCCCGCGAGGACGAGCTTCATCATGTGCTTGTCCATGCCGACCGCCGACGCGAGCACGCCCGAGCCGACGTAGCGGACGTCGGCCAGCTCGAGCATGCCCTGCAGCGTGCCGTCCTCGCCGAACGGCCCGTGCAGCAGCGGGAACACGACGTCGACCGCGCCGAGCGGCGCACCGAGCTGGCCCTCGTGCAGCACCTGGACGTCGCGCTCGGCCGTGCCCTGCGGCAGCAGCACGCGCGTCGCGGTGTCCTCGACCTCGGGCAGGTGCCCGTCGCGGATCGCCCACCGGTCCGGGTCGTCGTCCGCGAGGACCCACTCGCCGCGACGCGTGATGCCGACCGCGAGCACGTCGTAGCGGTCGCGGTCGATCGCGCGCAGCACGCCGCCGGCGGTGGCGCAGCTGATCGCGTGCTCGCCGGACCGGCCGCCGAAGAGCACCATGACGCGGGGCCGACGCGGGTCGGTCGCGCCGGGGCGGGCGTCGTCGCTGAGGGGGGTGCTGGTGGCGTCCATCGCGGACCGACCCTACCGCCCGCGCCGGGCTCGGCCCGGCACGGCGCACGTCCGGTTCGTCACCCTCCCGACGCCGGGGCGGTGGTGGTCCCGGCCGACCGTGCGCACGCGGACCGGCGGCGCGGCGCCGCGGCGGCCTCACGTAACCTGCCCGGGTGACCACCCCGGCGCCCGCCTCCCCGGACCAGTCCCCCGCCCCGCACGCGTCCGACGTGTCGCCGCGCACGCTCGCGGTGAGCGCGGGGCGCCCGCCGCGCGCGCCCGGCGGCGCGCTCAACCCGCCCGTGGTGCTGACCTCGACGTTCGTGTCGCAGGGCGCCCCGACCGCGGGCGAGCACCTCTACGGCCGCATCGGCACGCCGGCGTGGGAGCCGTTCGAGGAGGCGCTCGCGGCGCTCGAGCGCATCGACCACGTCGCGACCGGCCGCCGCACCGACGGGCCGCCGGCCACGGTGTTCGCGTCGGGCATGGCGGCGATCGACGCCGCGCTGTCGCTCGTGCCGCTCGGCGGTCGCGTCGTCGTGCCGCGGCACGCGTACCAGGTGACGCTCGTGCTGCTGCGCGAGCAGGCCGAGCGGGGCCTGCTGCGCGTCGACGCGGTCGACGTCGCCGACACCGACGCCGTCGTGGCGGCCGTCCGCGGCACCGGCGACGACGCGCCCGCGGCGCTGCTCTGGCTCGAGTCGCCGACCAACCCGATGCTCGAGGTCGCCGACGTCGCGGCGCTGGTCGCGGCGGCGCACGACGTCGGTGCGCTCGTCGTGGTCGACAGCACGTTCGCGACGCCGCTCGTGCAGCGTCCGCTCGCGCTCGGCGCCGACGTCGTCGTGCACTCCGTGACCAAGTACCTCGCGGGCCACTCGGACGTCGTGCTCGGCGCCACGGTGACGGACGACCCCGCGCTGCACGCACGCCTGGTCGCGCACCGCACGACGCACGGCGCGATCGCCGGACCGTTCGAGGTGTGGCTCGCGCTGCGCGGGCTGCGGACGCTCGCGCTGCGCGTCGAGCGCGCGCAGGCGAACGCGGGCGAGCTCGCGCGCCGGCTGGCCGCGCACCCGGGAGTCGCCGAGGTCCGCTACCCGGGCCTGCCCGGCGACCCGGGCCACGCGCGCGCGGCCGCGCAGATGGACGGCTTCGGCGCGATCATCGGGCTGCGCCCCGCGGGCGGCGCCGCGGCGGCCGACGCGCTCGTCGCGGCCGTGGCGCTGTGGGTGCCCGCGACGAGCCTCGGCGGCGTCGAGTCGACGCTCGAGCGCCGTCGCCGCTTCGCGACCGAGTCGCCCACCGTGCCCGAGGACCTCGTGCGGCTGTCGGTCGGCGTCGAGGACGTCGAGGACCTGTGGCGCGACCTCGACGCCGCGCTCGCGGCGGCGGTGCCGTCGGCCGGCTGAGCCTCCCGGCCGGACGGCCCGGGCGCGCCCTGCCGAGCGGCCGTCGGCCGGCCGCTAGACGCCCTCGGCCCGGTGCGGGCGCGCCAGCAGCAGCCCGGCGAGCTCGTCGACCGGCAGGCCCTGGTGCAGCACCTGCACGACCGCCGACGTGATGGGCATCTCGACGCCCAGCGACGTCGCGAGCTCGAGCACCGACCGGCACGACTTCACGCCCTCGGCGGTGCCGCCGGTCGCGACGACCGCGTCGTCGAGGGACATGCCACGGCCGATGTGCACGCCGAGCGTGTGGTTGCGCGAGTCGGGCGACGCGCACGTCGCCATGAGGTCGCCCATGCCCGCGAGGCCCGGGAAGGTCTCGGCGTCGGCACCGAGCGCCAGGCCGAGCCGCGTGATCTCCACGAGCCCGCGCGTGATGACCGTGGCCATCGTGTTGTAGCCCATGCCGCGGCCCTGCGAGATGCCGACCGCGAGCGCGATGACGTTCTTCACGGCGCCGCACAGCTCGACGCCCACGACGTCGGGGTTGGTGTACGGCCGGAAGTACGACGACGCGCACGCGCGCGCCACGAGCTGCGCGGTGTCGGCGCTCGTCGAGGCGACGACCGTCGCCGTCGGCTGGCGCAGCGCGATCTCGCGCGCGAGGTTGGGCCCCGACAGCACGGCCACGCGGGCGGGGTCGATCGTGAGGCTCTGCGCGACGACCTGGCTCATGCGCTGGTCGGTGTCGAGCTCGACGCCCTTCATGAGCGACACGACCACCGCGGCGTCGGGCAGCGCGTCGGCGAGCGGCGCGAGCACGTCGCGCGCCCGCTGCGACGGCACGGCGACCGCGACGACGTCCGCGCCGGCGACCGCGGCGCGCGGGTCCGTGGTCGCGGACACGCCCGCGGGGAGCTCGACACCCGGCAGGTACCGCGAGTTGCGGTGCTCGTGCGTGATCTCCTCGACGGTCGCGGCGTCGCGGCCCCACACCGTGACCGCGCAGCCCGCGTCGGCGAGCACGGCGGCGAAGGTCGTGCCCCAGCTGCCGGAGCCGAGCACGGCGGCCCGCAGGGGTGCGGCCGGCGGCGTCACGCCGCACTCCCCTCGTCGTGCGCGCCGCCGCCCGGAGCGGGCCGCCGGTGCATGTCGTGCCGCTCGGCGGGCGGCTCCTCGCCGCGGATGTCGGCGAGCATCGTCGTGATCGCCGCCATGAGGCGCTCGGTGGCCTCGCGCAGCGTCGCGGCGTCCTGGGGGCGGTCGTACAGGTCCGACAGGTCGACGGGCGGCCCGGCGACGACCGTGACCTTCTTGCGCGGGAACGGGCGCAGCAGCTTGCCGTAGCGCGGCAGCAGGTCCTGCGGCCCCCACTGGGCGACCGGGACCAGCGGGACGCGCGTCGTGAGCGCGAGCCGCGCGGCACCCGTGCGCGCCTTCATGGGCCACAGGTCGGGGTCGCGCGTGAGCGTGCCCTCGGGGAAGACCGCGACGCACTCGCCCGCCTCGAGGGCCGTGACCGCGGACCGCAGCGAGTCGCCCGCCGCGGCCGTGTCACGGTGCACCGGGATCTGGCCCGTCGCGCGCAGGACCGGGCCGACCACGGGCACCGAGAACAGCGACGCCTTGGCGAGCACGCGCGGCACGTGGCCGTTGTCCCACAGGTAGTGGGCGAACGTCAGCGGGTCGACCTCGGTCATGTGGTTCGCGGCCGCGACGAACCCGCCCTCGACGGGCAGGTGCTCGGCACCGTGCCAGTCGGGTCGGGTCGTCGCGAACAGGAACGTGCGCACGACACGGGCGACGTTGCGGTAGGCGCGGTTGGAGCGCGACGGCGACGGCACGGGAACCGATGGTAGCCGCGTGCCGCCGCGCCCCGGACGGGCGTCCGTCAGCGGCGGACGTCGGCCTCCCGGCTGAACTGCGCGCCGAGCGCGTCGAGCTTCTCGGTGAAGTGCTCGTAGCCGCGGTCGATGAGGCTGATGCCGCGCACCGCGGACTGGCCCTTGGCCGCGAGCGCGGCGATGAGGTGGCTGAAGCCGCCGCGCAGGTCCGGCACCTCGATGTCGGCCGCGGACAGCGGCGTCGGGCCCGAGATGACGGCCGAGTGGTAGAAGTTGCGCTGCCCGAACCGGCACGGCCGCCCGCCCAGGCACTCCTTGTAGACCTGGATGGTCGCGCCCATGCCGCGCAGCGCGTCGACGAACCCGAAGCGGTTCTCGTACACGGTCTCGTGGACGATCGACAGCCCGCGCGCCTGCGTGAGCGCGACGACGAGCGGCTGCTGCCAGTCGGTCATGAAACCCGGGTGCACGTCGGTCTCGAGCTGGATCGAGTTGAGGTCGCCGCCGGGGTGGAAGAACCGGATGCCCTCGTCGTCGATCGTGAACTCGCCGCCGACCTTGCGGAACGTGTTGAGGAACGTCGTCATCTCGGGCTGCGTCGCACCGCGCACGTAGACGTCGCCGCCGGTCGCGAGCGCGGCCGCGGCCCACGACGCGGCCTCGATGCGGTCGGACAGCGCGGTGTGCTGGAACCCGACGAGCCGGTCGACGCCCTCGATGCGGATCACGCGGTCGGTCGCGACCGAGATGATCGCGCCCATCTTCTGCAGGACGTTGATGAGGTCCATGATCTCGGGCTCGATGGCCGCGTTGGACAGCTCGGTGATGCCCTCGGCACGCACGGCGGTGAGCAGCAGCTGCTCGGTCGCCCCGACGCTCGGGTACGGCAGGGCGATCTTGGTGCCCTGCAGGCGGTGCGGGGCACGGATGTGGATGCCGTTGTGCGTCTTGTCCACGACCGCGCCGAACTGCCGCAGGATGTCGAGGTGGTAGTTGATCGGCCGGTCGCCGATCCGGCAGCCGCCGAGGTCGGGGATGAACGCCTCGCCGAGCCGGTGCAGCAGCGGGCCGCAGAACAGGATCGGGATGCGGCTCGAGCCGGCGTGCGCGTCGATGTCCGCGACGTGCGCGGACTCGACGTCCGTCGGGTCGAGCCGCAGCGTGCCGGCGTCGTCGTCGATGTCGACGCTCACGCCGTGCAGGCGCAGCAGCCCGGAGACCACGGCGACGTCACGGATCTGGGGGACGTTGCGCAGCTCGCTCGGCGTCTCGCCGAGGAGCGCGGCGACCATCGCCTTGGAGACGAAGTTCTTGGCGCCCCGGACGGTGATCTCACCGCGCAGCGGGTTGCCGCCGTCGACGTACAGCAGGTCGGTCATGTGCACATCGTCCCTCACGCGCGGGCGTGGCGACGCCATCGCGCCCCCTCGCGTCCAGCGTCCACCCAGAACCCTCACATCGCACCTCGGCGGGCGCACGGTCGTCCGTGCGCCCGCCGAGGGGTCGGGCCGCTGGTCACGCGGCCCCGGGGGCCGTGTCAGGTCGTCTGCGTGGGACCCAGGCCGAGCGGCACGACCGGGCGCGCGGGACGCACCGGCACCGGCGGCAGGTGCTTGGCCGGCAGGGTCGCCGGGCGCCACGCCTCGCGGCGCTGCTCGAACTGCGTGATCTCGTCGGCGTGCTGCAGCGTCAGGCCGATGTCGTCGAGGCCCTCCATGAGGCGCCAACGCGTGTAGTCGTCCACCTGGAACGGCACGACGACGTCGTCGCACGTGACCGTCCGCGCGTCGAGGTCGACCGTCACCTCGGTGCCCGGACGCGTCTCGAGGACCTTCCACAGCAGCTCGACGTCCTCCTGCGCGACCTGCGCCGCGAGGAGCCCCTGCTTGCCCGAGTTGCCGCGGAAGATGTCCGCGAACCGCGAGGAGATCACGACGCGGAAGCCGTAGTCCTTGAGCGCCCACACGGCGTGCTCGCGCGACGAGCCGGTGCCGAAGTCGGGGCCGGCCACGAGGACCGACGCCGACCGGTAGGCGTCCTGGTTGAGGATGAACTCCGGGTCGCCGCGCCACGCCGCGAACAGCGCGTCCTCGAACCCCGTGCGCGTGACGCGCTTGAGGTAGACGGCCGGGATGATCTGGTCGGTGTCGACGTTGCTGCGGCGCAGCGGGACGCCGACCCCGGTGTGCTGGGTGAACTTCTCCATGATGAGCCTGCCTGTCGGGGGGTCGCGGGGGCGTCAGACGGTCTGCAGCGTGGCGTCGGGCGCCAGCGGGCTGCCGTCGGGCACGGGCACGTCGTCGCCGAGGTCGGCGACCGAGGACAGCGTGCCGCGGATCGCGGTGGCGGCCGCGACGAGCGGCGACACGAGGTGCGTGCGCCCGCCCTTGCCCTGCCGGCCCTCGAAGTTGCGGTTCGACGTCGACGCCGAGCGCTCCCCCGGTGCGAGCTGGTCGGGGTTCATGCCCAGGCACATCGAGCAGCCGGCGTTGCGCCACTCGGCACCGAAGTCGAGGAAGATCTTGTCGAGCCCCTCGGCCTCGGCCTGCAGCCGCACGCGCGCCGACGCGGGCACGACCAGCACGCGGACGTCCTCGTGCTTGGTGCGGTCCTTGACAAGCTTGGCGACGGCCCGCAGGTCCTCGATGCGCCCGTTGGTGCACGAGCCGATGAAGACCGTGTCGACCTTGATGTCACGCAGCGGCTGCCCGGGCGTCAGGCCCATGTACTCGATCGCGCGCTCGGCGGCGACGCGCTCGTTGGCGTCGGCGATCTCCTCGGGCACGGGCACGCGTCCCGACAGCGGCAGGCCCTGGCCGGGGTTGGTGCCCCACGTGACAAACGGCTCGAGGTCGGCGGCCTCGAGCACGACCTCGGCGTCGAACTGCGCGTCGTCGTCGGTGCGCAGCGTGCGCCAGTACTCGACCGCGGCGTCCCAGTCGGCGCCCTCGGGCGCGTGCGGGCGGCCCTGGAGGTACTCGAACGTGGTCTCGTCGGGCGCGATCATGCCCGCGCGCGCACCGGCCTCGATGGACATGTTGCAGACCGTCATGCGGCCCTCCATCGACAGGCTGCGGATCGCCTCGCCGCGGTACTCCAGGACGTACCCCTGCCCGCCACCGGTCCCGATCTTCGCGATGACGGCGAGGATGATGTCCTTGGCCGTCGCGCCGATGGGCAGCGCGCCGTTCACGGTGATCGCCATGGTCTTGAACGGCGCGAGCGGCAGCGTCTGCGTCGCGAGCACGTGCTCGACCTCGGACGTGCCGATGCCGAACGCGAGCGCGCCGAACGCGCCGTGCGTCGACGTGTGGGAGTCGCCGCAGACGACCGTGAGGCCGGGCTGCGTGAGCCCGAGCTGCGGGCCGACCTGGTGCACGATGCCCTGGTCCGCGTCGCCGAGCGAGTGGATGCGCACGCCGAACTCGGCGGCGTTGGCGCGCAGCGTCTCGATCTGCGTGCGGCTCGTCGCGTCGGCGATGGGCCGGTCGATGTCGAGCGTGGGCGTGTTGTGGTCCTCGGTCGCGAGCGTGAGGTCGGGGCGCCGCACGGGACGACCCGCGAGCCGCAGACCCTCGAACGCCTGCGGGCTCGTGACCTCGTGCACGAGGTGCAGGTCGATGTACAGCAGGTCGGGTGCGCCGTCCGTGCCGCGCCGCACGACGTGCGCGTCCCAGACCTTCTCCGCGAGCGTGCGGGCCATGTCAGTTCGTTTCCTCTCGTCCGGGGCGGGGGCCTCCCGGTGTGGCTGTCGACCTCGTCGCCGGGGGGGTGTGTCGCCCTCCGGCTTGCATCTCAGCCTGCGAGACGCCAATATCGACCTATGGACAACTCTAGCGGAGTCGGCGTCCTGGACAAGGCCGCGTCGGTGCTGAGCGCTCTGGAGGCCGGACCCGCGACCCTCGCACAGCTGGTCGCCGCCACCCATCTTGCCCGCCCGACGGCCCACCGGCTGGCCGTCGCGCTCGAGCACCACCGCCTGGTCGCCCGCGACCTGCAGGGTCGGTTCGTGCTCGGGCCCCGTCTCTCCGAGCTCGCGACCGCCGCGGGCGAGGACCGGCTGCTCGCGGCCGCGGGCCCCGTGCTCACGCTCCTGCGCGACCACACGGGCGAGAGCGCGCAGCTCTACCGCCGCCAGGGCGACCAGCGCATCTGCGTCGCCGCCGCCGAGCGGCCGATCGGGCTGCGCGACTCGATCCCCGTGGGCGCGACGCTCACGATGCAGGCCGGGTCGGCCGCGCAGGTCCTGCTCGCGTGGGAGGAGCCCGACCGGCTGCACCGCGGCCTGCAGGGCGCCAAGTTCACCGCGACGATCCTGTCGGGCGTCCGCCGCCGCGGCTGGGCGCAGTCGGTGTCGGAGCGCGAGGTGGGCGTCGCGTCGGTCTCGGCGCCCGTGCGCGGCCCGTCGGGGCGCGTCGTCGCCGCCGTGTCCGTGTCGGGTCCGCTCGAGCGCCTGTCGCGCCAGCCGGGCCGGCTCCACGCCGCCGCGGTCGTCTCGGCCGCCAACCGCCTCACCGAGGTGCTCCGGCGCACCGCCGACTGAGCACGTCGCAACCGGCCCCGTCGCGGGCGTCCCGACCACGGTCGGAGCGCCCTCGGCGGGGCCGGTCCGTCCTCGGGCGGCCCGGACGTGGGACACGACGCGTCGCACCCCGCGGGAGAGGCACGCCCCGGGGTGCGACGTCACGGGACACGACGCCCCGAGGGCGCGCAGCACCCGGCACGCAGTGAAGCGGACACGGAGAAGGCCCGGTCACCTGTGGTGACCGGGCCTTCGACCGTACCCCCGACCGGATTCGAACCGGCGCTACCGCCGTGAGAGGGCGGCGTGCTAGGCCGCTACACAACGGGGGCCTTGCTCACGTCCCGAAGGCCGTGTGCCGAGTGAGCACTCTACCCGATGACCTCGCCGAGTCGAAACTCGCCGTGGCCCACGGACCCACCACCAGGATGGACGCGCTCGTGCAGCACGAAGAGCCGAAGCTCTCCGTGCAAACGCTGGGGTACCAGGACTCGAACCTAGACTAACTGAACCAGAATCAGTCGTGCTGCCAATTACACCATACCCCAAGGGCTGTGACCTGCCCCGACGGGGAAACCACGGCTCCTGCGGTGCGCGCCTCGCGGCCTCGCACCGGCCGTGAACATTACCCGAGCCGAGGGCGTGCGGTCCAACCGGCCCGGGGTGGTGCGGATCACGTCACGGGACCGTCCGTCACCGGGCCGCGACGCACGTCACACCGACGGGATGTCGGCGACCTCGGAGACGTCGTACCAGAGCAGGTCGCGTTCCTCGAGCCGCTCGATCGCCGCCTCGTCGCCGTCCACGACGGCCCGCACGTCGGCGGCGGCCTCGGGCTCGTCGACGTGCACGCTGACGACCGCCGCAAGGTCCACGGCCGCCGTCAGCTCGACCGCCGACGGCACCGGAGGATCGGTCAGGGCGCGCACCGCGGCGTCGGGCACGTCGGCGGCCACGACCACGCGCAGCGGCGGCGCGTCCGGGCTGCCGGCGACACGCACGAGGGAGTCGTCGGCCGCGCCCGCCTGCGCGGCGTACTCCCACCCTTCCTCGTCCTCGTCGGGCCACGTCGCGCGCAGCTGCGGCGTCACGGCGTGCGCGACGCGCGGGGTCAGGAGCACGGGCGACCCGTGCTGCAGCTCGTCGAGGGTCACGGGCAGGTAGACGCGCACGGGACCAGTGTGCCGCCGCGCGGCGTCAGGCGACGGGGACGCGCACCTCCGGCGCGTCGACCGTCAGCCCCGCGACGACCTCGGCCGCGAGCGCCGCGACGCTGCGCCGCGCGGGCGACCCGGGCGCCACCTCGCGCAGCGCTCGCCCCTCGAGCATCGCGGCGTCGACCGCGGCACGGTCCTCGGGCACGAGCACGACGTCCTGCACACCGGCGTACCGCGCGAGCGCCGCCGCCACGGCCTCCCCCGGTCGCGCACCGGCCACCGTCGGGCGCACGCGGTTGACGACGACGCGGCGCGTCGTGGCGAGCCCGGCGTCGGCCGCGTCCCCGAGCGCCCGCACGAGGCGCTGGACGCCGACCGGGTCGGCCGCGCCGACCACGACGACGAGGTCCGCCTGCTCGAGCGCCGTGAGCGTGGCCGCGTTGCGCGCGGGTGCACGCGTGTCGTAGCTGAGCACCTCGTCCTGCTCGAGGCAGAACCCGGTGTCGACCACCGTCAGGTCGGCGAGACCACGTGCCTGGCCGAGGACGACCTCGAGCGAGCTGCCGGGCAGCTCGGGCCACCGGTCGGCCCGGGCGATGCCCGACAGCAGGCGCAGGTCGGGCAGCACGACGGGCGCGAGCCGCGCCAGCGTCGGCAGGTCGAGCGCGCCCTGGCCGGCGGCGCGCGCCGCCGCCGCGAGCCCGGGCGCCTCGTCGAGGACGCCGAGCACCTGCCCCACGACCCCGCCGTACGTGTCGGCGTCGACGAGGAGCGTGGCGCGCCCCAGCGCCGCGATCTCGGCGGCCAGGTTCACCGCGACGAACGTCCGCCCGGGCGCGCCGGTGGGCCCCCACACCGCGACGGTCGCACCGCGGCGCGTCGCCGCGACGGGCACGGGCTCGGCGACCACGGGCGGGCCGTCCCCCAGCACCCCGAGCGCACGGCTCACGACGTCGGCGCCGTCGTCGTCGGCCGCGACGTCGACGACGACGTCGGCGCCGTGCGCCGCGAGCCGCTCGGCCAGCCAGGGCCGCGCCGGGTCGCCCAGGCCGACGACGCGCACGCCGCAGCGGTGCAGCACCGCGACCGCCTCACGGTCGAGCCGGTCGAGGTCGCCCGACACCACCGCGAGACCGCCGAGCCCGGCCTCGGCGGCCGCGAGCAGCTCGGTGAGGTCGGCGCAGCGCCGCGTGACGGACAGCAGCCCGCCCGATCCCTCGACGGCCTGCACGATCGCCGTCTCCGCGGCCCCCTGCACCGCGCACAGCACCCCGACGCCCACGTCAGGCCCCCGGCACCGGCACGACGCCGACGGTGCCCTCGCCGGCCAGCGCGCCCAGGACGGTCGAGAGCTCGGAGCGCGGCACGAGGACGTGCACGGTCCGTGCCCCGCCGGCGGCGAACGCGCCGTCCGACGTGCTGAGCTCGGCGACCGTCAGGCCGTCTGCGAGCTGCTCGGGCGCCGCCCTGCCCGTCTCCGCGACGTCGGCCGGCGTCCACCACAGGTCGACCCGCCCACCGGCGACCAGCCCGCTGGGCGCCGGCCCCGTGAGCGGCACGGGCACGGCGCGCACGTCGAGCTCGGCGGCCGCGCCGACCGCGGCCGACGGCACGAGCTCGCCGCCGCCGACGGTGCGCAGCAGCACCGCGTCGGGCGGCAGCGGGCGGTCGGCACGCAGGTAGGCCTCCACGTCGTCGCCGAGCCGGACGTCCGCGACGACCATCGCGTCGGCCGTCAGCGCGGCGCCCGGCACGAGCGCGTCGCGGGCGACGTACACCGGCACGGTGCGCTGGGCGTCGGTCACGACCCAGCTGCCCAGCGCGACCGATCCCGCGATGAGCGCGATCCCCACGAGCAGGCGCGGGTCGCGCCAGCCCGGCCGGCGGACGCGCGCGGCGACGGGGGTGGGCAGGTCGAGCACGGAGGTGTCCACGGCGGCTCCTGGTCGGTCGGGTCGAACGGGTGGCGCACCCGCGCCCTCGGCGCCCGGGCACGGACGGCGAGGAGCGGCGGATGAGGGTCGAGTGTGGCGCGTCGGCGCGGCGCCCGGGGATGCGGAGGCCAGGCCTGTGGACGACTGCCGATCGGCGCGTGCCCGTGCGAGACTGCCGCCATGGCACCGCGGTTCCTCACGCTCGCCGACGTGTCCGAGATCCTCAACGTCTCGGCGCCGCAGGCGTACGCGCTCGTGCGGTCGGGCGAGCTGCCCGCGATCCAGATCGGCGGCCGCATGCAGTGGCGCGTCGAGGCGTCCGAGCTCGAGCGGTACATCGAGCGCATGTACGCCGAGACGCGCGCACGCAACGCGCACGGCGCGACCTCCGACGGCGCCGTCTGACCCGTTCACGCGCTCGGAGGCTGCCTCCCCGGGCCGTCGTCGCGCGGTCCCCCCGGCCGAGCCCGCGCGCCCGTGCGGCCTCATCGCGAGACGACCGCCAGCACCGCGCCGAACGGCACCACGGCGACGCGCGAGGCGGGCGCCTCGAGCGCGACGTCGACGTGGTCCGCACCGACCCTCTCGAGGCGGCCGACGAGGGTGGCCGCCTCGGTGCGGACCGACGCGACGACGCGGTCGCGCGCCAGCGCCCGCAGCACGTGGCCGAGCCCCAGGGCTGACGCGGTCCGCGTCGCGGGCGGGGCGACGTGGGCACCCACGCCCTCGACGACGCGGACGGCCGCCGTGGGCACGACGGCGCGCCGCCCGACCCCGAGGTCGACGAGCAGCCACTCGTCCGCGGCCTCGACGAGGAGGCCGTCGACGGCGTCACCGCCCCCGGTCACGACGCGCACCCGGCTCCCCACCGAGGCGCGCAGGCGGTCGACCAGCCGGACCCGTGACCGCTCGGCACGCGTGAGCTCGGCGACGTCCCAGCGGGCGTCCTGCTCGCGGCCGGCCGCGAGCTGCGCCTCGAGGTCGGCGAACAGCTGCTCCCAGCGACCTGGGAGGGGCTGCCGCACCGGGTGGTCGCTCGTCACGCGCCGGACCTTACTGGACATATCCCCCCGCATGGACTACACCTAACGGCACCTAGCTTCATCAAACGACATCAAACGACATCATCAGGGGAGATGCCACGTGGAGACGACGACGACACCCACCCGATCGGGCGCCCGCCGTCCGGTCGTCGCGGCGACGACCCTCCTGCTGACAGGGACGGCCGCGCTCGCCGTCGCGCTGCTCCTCGCGTGGTGGTCGCTCGACCAGGTCACGAGCACGCGCCTGTGGCGGGTCGAGTCGTTCGTGGGCCCGGGCGTGGTGACGGCCGGGGCGGCCGCCGCGGCGTGGGTGGGGGCCTCCGCGCTGGCCGCCGCCGTCTGCGCGCTCGCGCGGGCGACGGGTGGCGTCTGGCGCTCCGGCGAGCGCGTGGTGCAGCGCTGGGCGCCCGGGCTCGTGCGCCGTTCGCTCGCGCTCGCCGTGGCCGCGGGCGTCGGGCTCGGAGCCGCCACCGGCGCGCACGCGACCACCGACGCCGCTCCCCCGGCCGCCGCCGTCACGACCGTCGTCGACCTGGGGTGGGCACCCACGGACGCACCGGGCACCGTCGGTGCGCCTTCACGGACCCACGACGCCACGCAGGGGCGCACGCCGTCCCCTCCGGCGCCCGCGAAGCGCGCGGACGGCGACGACGCGTCCCCCGCGCACGGCCGCACCGCCACGCACGACGACCCCGACGAGGCTCGCTCCGACGCACCGGCCGCCGTGGCCGGGAACGCGCGTGACGCGGCGCCCAGCGCCACGGAGGCGTCGGACGGGCCGTCCGGCGCCTCGCCCGGGGACCCGTCAACGCTCACTACCTTCGAGCACGACACGGAGGGGACGGTCGTCGTGGCCGTCGGTGACAGCCTCTGGGCCGTCGCGGCACGTCAGCTCGGGCCCGGCGCCACGGACGCGCAGATCGCCGCGGAGTGGCCGCGCTGGTACCGCGCCAACGAGGCCACGATCGGGCCGGACCCCGACGTCCTGCGTCCCGGCCAGGTGCTGCGCGCCCCCGGCCCGCTCGAGGGGGCCGCCCGATGAGCGAGCTCTCGCACGACGACCTCCCGACGCCGCTCGAGGCCGTCTTCGCCGCACGGGACACCGCGCGGGCCGCGCACCTGGTCGCGCCCGCCCCGGACGTGACCGTCGCCCACCGGGCAGGACCGCCGCCCGACGCACCCGGCGCCGCCCACGGGTCTCGACCCCGCCTGCGCCTGGTCCCGGCGCCCGAGCCCCCCGCCGTGCGTGCGGCACCACGGGCCGAGCCGCCGCCGACCCTGACCGAGCGCGTCCGGCGACTCTCGGTCGTGGACCGCTCGCTGGTGGTCGACGAGGACGACAGGGGCGCGCCTCCCACGACCGACCCACGGCGGTTCGCGCACGGGGTGGGCATCGCATGCGTGGAGGCGGCGCTCGGGCGGCGCCCGGCGGCCCAGCTCGCGCGATGGGTCGCGCCGGGCGTGCTGGACTCGCTGCAGCGGCGCGCCGACCTCGTGCGCCGCACCGGCGTGCTGACCCACGCGCGCCAGCCGGCGGCTCGCCGGGTGCGCGTGTGCGCGGTCGACCCGCACGCGGCCGAGGCGTGCCTCGTGGTCGACGACGGCGTCCGCGTCCGCGCCGTGGCGCTGCGGATCGAGGCGCACCGCGGGACGTGGCGCGTCACGACGCTCGACATCGGCTGACCCGCCCGAGCACGACGACGCCCGCCGCGGGTCTCCCCGCGGCGGGCGTCGTCACGTGGTCAGCGCTTGCGCTGGCCCTTGGCCTTCTTGCGACGGTCCGCGCGGTTGCCGTCGCCCGAGGCGGCGCTGCGGGCGGGGGCGCCGTCCTCGCCGCTCGTGACGACCGCGCCGTCACCGTCGGCCGACGGGGCCGTGTACTGCAGCGGCGTCCGCTCGGCCGGGCCGTCGAGCCCCTTGGCGACCAGTCGCCCCTCGCCCGCGTCCGCCGGGGCGGGCCGCTGCGCGGCCGCCGCGGCACCCGCAGAACCCGCCGCGAGCGCGGCCGAGTCGGCGCTGACGACCGGCGCACCCGGCGCCGCGGCGTCCGTGGGCTCCTGGACCTGCACCTCGAGGTTGTAGAGGTACTGGACCGACTCCTCCTTGATGGCGTCGGTCATCGCGTTGAACAGCTGGAAGCCCTCGCGCTGGTACTCGACCAGCGGGTCGCGCTGCGCCATGGCCCGCAGCCCGATGCCCTCCTTGAGGTAGTCCATCTCGTAGAGGTGCTCGCGCCACTTGCGGTCGAGGACCGACAGCACGACGCGCCGCTCGAGCTGGCGCATGTTCGCCTCGCCCAGCTGGGCCTCGCGCTCGGCGTACGCGTGCTCCGCGTCCGAGAGCACCTCACGCAGGATGAGCTCGGACGACAGGCGCGTCTCGCCGCCGGCCTGCTCGACGACCTCCTCGGGCGTGATCGTGATCGGGAACACGCCCCGCAGCGACGTCCACAGCGCCTCGAGGTCCCAGTCCTCGGGGCGCCCCTCGGCGGTCGCGAGCTGCACGTAGTCCGTCAGCACGTCGGTGCGGAAGTGCGCGACCTGCTCCTGCAGGTCCTCCCCCTCGAGCACGCGCCGCCGCTGGTCGTAGATGACCTCGCGCTGGCGGGACATGACGTCGTCGTACTTGAGGACGTTCTTGCGGATCTCGAAGTTGCGCGCCTCGACCTGCGACTGCGCGGACTGGATGCCCCGCGTCACGATCTTCGACTCGAGCGGCATGTCCTCGGGGAAGCCCGCGCGCGTCATCATCGACTCGGCCAGCCCGGAGTTGAACAGGCGCATGAGGTCGTCCTGCATCGACAGGTAGAACCGCGACTCGCCGGGGTCGCCCTGACGGCCCGAGCGGCCGCGCAGCTGGTTGTCGATGCGGCGCGACTCGTGGCGCTCGGTGCCCAGCACGTACAGGCCGCCGAGCTCGGTGACCTCCTCGTGCTCGGCCGCGACCGACGCCTTCGCCTTCTCGAGCACCTCGGGCCACGCGGCCTCGTACTCCTCCGCGTTCTCGGCGGGGTCGAGACCGCGCTGCGCCATCTCCGCGATCGCGGTGAACTCGGCGTTGCCGCCGAGCATGATGTCGGTGCCTCGACCGGCCATGTTCGTGGCGACCGTGACGGCGCCCTTGCGGCCGGCCTGCGCGACGATCGCGGCCTCCCGCGCGTGCTGCTTGGCGTTGAGGACCTCGTGCGGCACGCCCTGCTTCTTGAGCTTGGCGGACAGCAGCTCGGACTTCTCGACGCTCGTCGTGCCGACGAGGACGGGCTGGCCCTTGGCGTGCCGCTCGACGATGTCGGCGACGACCGCGTCGAACTTGCCCTCCTCGCTCTTGTAGACGAGGTCCTTCTGGTCGATGCGGACCATGTCCCGGTTGGTGGGGATCGGGACGACGCCGAGCTTGTAGGTGCCCTGGAACTCGGCCGCCTCGGTCTCGGCGGTACCGGTCATGCCGCCGAGCTTGCTGTAGAGGCGGAAGTAGTTCTGCAGCGTGATCGTGGCGAGCGTCTGGTTCTCGGCCTTGATGGCGACGCCCTCCTTCGCCTCGATGGCCTGGTGCATGCCCTCGTTGTAGCGACGGCCGGGCAGGATGCGGCCCGTGTGCTCGTCGACGATGAGCACCTCGCCGTTGAGGACGACGTAGTCCTTGTCGCGGCGGAACAGCTCCTTGGCCTTGATCGCGTTGTTGAGGAACCCGATGAGCGGCGTGTTGAGCGACTCGTAGAGGTTGTCGATGCCGAGGTAGTCCTCGACGCGCGCGATGCCCGGCTCGAGCACGCCGACCGTGCGCTTCTTCTCGTCGACCTCGTAGTCGCGCTCGCGCTCGAGGCGGCGCACGACCTTCGCGAACTCGCCGTACCAGCGGTTCGCGTCGCCCGACGCCGGGCCCGAGATGATGAGCGGCGTGCGGGCCTCGTCGATGAGGATCGAGTCGACCTCGTCGACGATCGCGAAGTGGTGGCCGCGCTGCACGAGGTCGTCGACGCTCCACGCCATGTTGTCGCGCAGGTAGTCGAAGCCGAACTCGTTGTTCGTGCCGTACGTGATGTCCGCGGCGTACTGCTCGCGGCGCTGCGCCGGCGTGAGGTTCGACAGGATCGTGCCGGTCGTCAGCCCGAGGAAGCGGTAGACCCGCCCCATGAGGTCGGCCTGGTAGCCGGCGAGGTAGTCGTTGACCGTGACGACGTGCACGCCCTTGCCGGTCAGCGCGTTGAGGTAGGCGGGCGCGGTCGCGACGAGGGTCTTGCCCTCACCGGTCTTCATCTCGGCGATGTTGCCGAGGTGCAGCGCGGCGCCGCCCATGAGCTGGACGTCGAAGTGCCGCTGCCCGAGCGTGCGGCGCGACGCCTCGCGCACCGCGGCGAACGCCTCGGGCAGCAGGTCGTCGAGCTTCTCGCCGTCGGCGAGCCGGGCGCGGAACCGGTCGGTCTCCTCGCGCAGCTCGGCGTCGGACAGCGACAGGAAGCTGTCCTCCAGCGCGTTGACCTGGGCGGCGATGCCGGACAGCTTCTTGAGGATCCGCCCCTCGCCCAGCCGGAGGACCTTCTCGAGGATCGCCGTCACGCAACTCTCCCGACGTCGTTGGCGCCCGTCCGCTCGCGGCATCGGGGCGGCGCATGTCACCCGACCGCTCGGCCGGGGCCCGACCATCGTAGGCGAGCCGCGCGACCTGCGTGAGCGTCCCTCAGGGCGCGGTCGGCCGGAGCGCGCCGGCGAGGGGTGCGACGAGGTCGCCCGCCGCGTCCGGGCCCGTGCGCACGTCGTCGAGCCCGAGCCACCGCACGACCGACCACAGCTCGGCGGCGAGCTCGTGCGCGACCTCGCCGTCGGCGGGCGCACCGGCGGCCACGTCGCCCGCCGGGCCGGGCGCACGGTGGGCGGCGTGGACGCGCAGCACGCCGTCACGCCGGTCGGCCTTGAGGTCGACGAGCGCGACGAGCCGGTCCCCCAGCAGGAACGGCAGCACGTAGTAGCCCCACACGCGCGCGTGCGCCGGCGTGTAGATCTCGATGCGGTACCGCAGGCCGAACAGCGACTCGGTGCGCGTGCGCTCCCAGACGAGGGGGTCGAACGGGCTCAGCAGCGTGCGGCCCTCGGCACGTCGCGGGACCGTCGCGTCGCGGTGGCGGTACAGCGGCCCACGCCAGCCCGCCACCTCGACCGGGACGAGCGTGCCGTCGTCGACCAGCTCGGCGACCACCGCGTGCGTCGGGGCGAGCGCCGTGCGCCAGTGGTCCGCGAGGCAGCGCACGCTCGCGACGCCGTGCGCGCGCGCCGCCTGCTCGACCAGCCGTCGGCGCGCGGTGGGCTCGTCGACCGGGGGCGCCGCGAGCACGTCGGGCGGGAGCACGCGGTCGGGACGGTCGTAGCGCCGCTCGAACTGCGCGTTGCGTCCGGCGCTGGTGAGCTCGCCGACGAGGAACAGGTGCTCGAGGGCGCGCTTGGCGTCGGTCCACGCCCAGCCCCACGCCTGCGCGCGGCGGCCGTCGCCGCCGAGCACGGCCTGCACCTCGCGCGCGGTCAGGGGCCCGCGCTCGTCGATCACCGCGCGGACGCGCGCGACCTCGGGCGCGTCTGCGATGGGGACGCCGTGCAGGGCGTCGCCGCGGCGCTCGACGCGCGCACGGTTCGCGGCGTGCTTGAACGCCAGGTCCCGGAACGTCGCGGGCGGCACGAACGAGGCCTCGTGCGCCCACGTCTCGACCAGCCGGCGCGGCGGGCGCGACGTCGCGCGGTCGAGCGCCGTGACGTCCCACGGGCCGACCCGCGCGTAGACCGGCATCAGGTGCGCGCGCGCGAGCACGTTGACCGAGTCGATCTGCAGCAGCCCCAGCCGGTCGACGACCTGCTGGAGCGCGCGCGTGCCGGCGGGCGTCGGGCGCTCGGGGCGGCGGCGGTGCAGCCCCGACGCGCGCAGCACGGCCCGGCGGGCCTGCGCGGGCGTGAGCCGCTCGGTCGGTGGCACGCGGGTCATGCGCGGATCCTGCCGGTCACCACCGACACCGGGCCGGGCGCACGTGCGGGGACGGTCGGCGACCGTCCCCGCACGTCGCGCGGCGCAGCCCGCGTCAGCCCGCGGCGGCCTGCGTCGTGGCGACCGGCACGTCGAGCTTGATCACCCCGTAGCTCCAGCCGCGCCGGCGGTAGGCCACCGACGGCTGCGCGGTCTCGGCGTCGACGAACAGGAAGAAGTCGTGCCCGACGAGCTCCATCTCGTACAGCGCGTCGTCGACCGTCATCGGCTCGGCCCGGTGGACCTTCTCGCGGATCAGCACCGGCGAGTCGCCGAGCGGCGTCTCGACGACGCCGTCCGGCCCGGGCTCGGGTGCGGCGTCCGCCTCCTCCTGCGGGGGGCTCGGCGGACGCACGTCGACGGGCGTCAGCGGAGTGTGGTTGCGGTGGTCCTTGCGCCGGTCGCGCGCGCGCCGCAGCCGCTCGAGCAGGCGCCCCATCGCGATGTCCAGGGCCGCGTACGCGTCGTCCGCGCACGCCTCCGCCCGGATCACGGGCCCCTTGTCGATCACCGTGAGCTCGACCTTCTCGCTGCTGCCCGACTGCTTGTGGCTCGCCTCGTGCGAGACGAGCACGTCGACGCGCTGCGCGCGGGGGGCCAGCTGCTCGATCTTGGCGAGCTTGTTCGCGAGGTGCTCGCGGTACCGCGTCGTCACCTCGGTGTGCCGGCCTGCAACCACGATCTCCATGTGGGCCTCCTGAGAGGTCGGGGGCGGGCGCCGCCCGCCCGGACGAGTACGTCTGCGGCCCCACGACGGGGGCACGGGCGGCATCACCTCCTCCGCGCGCACGCACCACCGCTCGACTGCTGCGGCGGGCGCCTCGCGGCGTCGTTCCCAGGACCCCACGCTATCCCGAGCGGGCACCGGAACGCACATGCGCCACGGCCGTCCGGGGGACCCTCGCGGCCGCCGGGTCGTCCGGCGACGGCGTCGCGGCGAGCGTGCACGCGGCCCGCACGCGGGCGCCGGCGGCGACGAGCGCGGCGTGGCACGCGGCGAGGGTCGCACCCGTGGTCAGGACGTCGTCGACCAGCACGACCTCCCGCCCCCGGACCGCCCTCGCCCGGCGCACGCGGACGCGCCCGACGAGCGCCGCGCCGCGCGCCCGCGCCCCGAGGCCGGCGAGGTCGGGGCCCG
>NZ_BCRB01000066.1 GCF_001552375.1 Cellulomonas iranensis NBRC 101100 = JCM 18110
GGCGACGCGGCGGTCGGCGGCGGGTCCGCCGGCGCGCCCTGCGAGTCCGGCGACGTCGTCGGCGCGCTCGTCGCCGCGGCGGCCTCGATCACGACCTCCCCGGCGGCGAACGGCGTGACCGTCGCGTTGACGTCGCTGTCGACGCTCGCCGGGTCGCAGGTCGCACGGGCGCGGTAGGTCGTGTAGGTGCCCGCGTCGCACGTGAAGCCCACGACCGCGTCACCGCCGACCACGACGTCACCCGACAGGCGCGCGGTCCCGCGCACGACCGCGACGTCACGCACCACGACCCGGTCGGCCAGCCGGGCGCCGCCCTGCACCCACGCCCGCCCCTCGATCCGGACGCCGGGCCCGACGACCGCGTCGCCGCGCACCACGGCGTCGGGACCGACCCACGCGGTCGGGTCGACCGTCGCCCGGTCGTCGACCCACCCGCCGCCGTGGGCGTGCCGGTGCCCGCCGGTGACGTCCTGGGCCGCGTCGGCCACGACGGCCGCCCCGGCGACCCGGAACTCGTAGGGGTACCGCGGCGTCGCCGCGAAGCCGACCGGCGGGGTCGGCGCGATCACCCCGGGGGTCGCGGTCACGACCAGGTAGACCTCCTCCTCGCCGGGTCGCAGCGCGAGCGTCAGCTGCGCGTCGTCCGCCTCGGTGACGGGGCTGTACCGGGGCCCGGTCGGGCCGAGCGCCACCATGCCGAAGCTCCACCCCGCGCTCTCCCCGAGACCGTCGGCGTGCCCCCGCACCCGCACGGTGATCTCGCCGGTGCCGTCGGGCGCGAGGCGCACGACCGTGTACCCGTAGGCGCCCGGCGCGAACGTCCCGAGCACGCGGTGGTGGCCCGGGTCGTCGGGGACCGCGTCGACGGGGGTCGTCCGCTGCGCGCGGAGCACGGGGTCGACCTCGGCGAGCACGTCGCCGGGCGCGCCCGCACCGGGCAGGTCGGCGACGGCGGCGCGCAGCGCGTACTGGGCGATGCGACGGTTGAGCGCCGACGCGTCCGACGACGTGAGCCGCGCGTACGCGTCGAGCACGTCCTCGGTGTCGAGAGACCTCGACCACAGGTCGCCGAGCAGCGTGGGGTGGGACCGCGAGACGAGCTGCTGCAGCAGCAGCCAGCCCGCGTCGCCGTGCCGCGGGCTGCCCCACGCGAGCTGCGGCGCGTGCACCTGGTCCGACACGTCGGCGTACCGCCCGGGCACGGCCAGCGTCGCGAGGTAGGCCGACCCGGCGGCCCGGAGCGTCGCGGCCGACTCGGGCGTGAGGCCACGACCCGGGTGCGCCGCCGCGACGAGGTGCTGCACGGTCTCGGCGACGCCGCGCGCGAGCTCCCAGGGCGTGCCCGCGGGGACGGCCGAGCCGGCCTCGGGCGTCCCCGGCGCGGTCGCGCCGTCCGCCGCGGCCCGCGGGGCGAGCACCGCGGGGTCGACCCGCAGCAGGCCGACGCCGTCGACGACCGCGCCGGACGTCACCGGTGTCGCGTCCGCGGCCACCGACAGGCCGCCGTCGACCGACGCGTCGACCCCCGGCCGCGCCGCGCCGGGACCGTGCGACCACGTGCCGTCGACGACGACGAGCACCTTGCGACCCGTCAGCGGGCCGTCCTGCGCGGCGGGTCCGAGCGCCTCGACGTCGAAGGCGAGCAGGGCCTCGAGCTGCGCGAGCGTGCGGTCGGGGTCGAAGCGCAGGTCGGGCGGTGCGGTCGTCGGGTCCTCGCCGGCGCGGTCGCCCCACGCGAGCGCGACCGCGTCGCCCTCGACCACGTGGGCGTCCGCCCACGCGTCGCGCCAGCCGGCCGGCACGACGAGCGCGCGCCGCCCGTCGTCGGCGGCGCCCAGCCCCGTGGCCAGCGCCGCCCCGAGCCCGAACGCGACGACGAGGACGACGACGAGCACGCCGCGCGTGATACGGCCCATGCCGCGTGCGTCTCCCCTCCCGGTCGTGCACGCCGAGCGTCCTGCGACCGGGTGCTGCTGCGGACGTGACGGGCGTCCGACGGGCCTGCGCCTGTCGGACGACCGTCCACCATCGTCCGGCGTCGACGACGAAGTCAACGCCCGATTCGTCCGTCTCGGGAGTATTTCACCCGCGCGAGAGTCGAACTCTCACGCGCCTCTCATGCGTGGTGACCGGGTCGTCGCCGTCAGTAGTCGCCGTCGGCCGTGACGCCCGCGAGCACCGCGGCGGTGCCCGACAGCCCCAGGCGCGTGGCGCCCGCCTCGACCATCGCGAGCGCGTCGGCCGCCGAGCGGATGCCGCCCGAGGCCTTGACGCCCAGCCGGCCGCCGACGGTCTGCGCCATGAGCCGCACGGCGTGCACGCTCGCACCGCCCGCGGGGTGGAACCCGGTCGACGTCTTGACGAAGTCCGCACCCGCGGCCTCGGCCGCGCGGCACACCGCGACGATCTCGTCGTCGGTCAGCGCGGCCGACTCGATGATGACCTTGAGCACCGTGGGCGCCGGGGCGGCGTCCCGGACCGCGCGCACGTCGGCCTCGACGTCCGCGAAGCGGCCCTCCTTGGCGGCGCCCACGTCGATCACCATGTCGACCTCGTGCGCGCCGTCACGCACCGCACGCGCGGCCTCGGCGGCCTTGACGTCGCTGTGGTGCTTCCCGGACGGGAACCCGCAGACCGTCGCCACCTGGAGGTCCGGCGCGCCGTCGATCCCCACCGGCACCTCGACGGGCAGGAACGACGGCGAGATGCACACCGAGTACACGCCCAGGCGGATGCCCTCGGCGATGAGCGCCTCGACGTCCGCGCGCGTCGCCTCGGGCTTGAGCAGGGTGTGGTCGACGAGGCGCGCGAGCGCGACGGCGTCCAGCGGCTGCCGTGCGGCGGCGGGGTCGAGGGTCGGGTCGGTGGTCATGCGCGGTGCCTCCCGGGGCGTGCGGTCCCCGGCGTGCGTGCCGGGCGGACGATGCGGTCGACGAGCGCGCGGCGCTCGTCCTCGTGCAGGAACGTGTGGCGGGCCGCGGCCACGGTGACCGCGAGGACGTCGTCGAGCGTCCAGCCGGCCTCGCGGACCAGCAGGCCGAGCTCGCGCGACAGGCTCGTGCCGGACTGCAGCCGGTTGTCGGTGTTGACCGTCACCTCGAACCCCGCGCGCAGCAGCGTCGTCAGGGGGTGCGTGGCGACCGACGCGGCAGCGCCGGTCTGCAGGTTCGACGACGGGCACACCTCGAGCGGCACCCGGCGGTCGCGCACCCAGTGCGCGAGCGTGCCCAGGCGGTACGTGCCGTCGGGCTCGACCCGCACGTCGTCCGCGATGCGCACGCCGTGCCCCAGCCGCAGCGCGCCCGCGACGTGCAGCGCCTCGGCCATCGAGTCGAGCCCGCCGTCCTCACCGGCGTGCACGGTGGCCGGGAAGCTCGCCTCCCGCACCGTGCGGAACGCCGACGCGTGCCGCGACGGCGGGAACCCGTCCTCCGGGCCCGCGATGTCGAAGCCGACGACGCCCGCGTCCCGGTTCGCCAGGGCGAGCGCCGCGATCTCGTCCGCGCGGTCGGCCTGCCGCATCGCGGACAGCACCTGCACGACCCGGATCTCGTGACCCTGCTCGCGCGCCTGCGCCTCGCCCTCGGCGAACCCCTCGCGCACCGCGTCGACGACCTGCTGGAGCGTCAGCCCGGCGCGCTGGTGCTGCTCGGGCGCGTACCGCTGCTCGGCGTGCACGACGCCGTCGGCGGCGAGGTCGAGCGCGGCCTCCCGGGCGACGCGACGCAGGCCGTCCGCCGTCTGCATGACGGCGAGCGTGTGCTCGAACGTCTCGAGGTAGCGCGGCAGCGAGCCCGACGCCGCGGCGTCGACGAACCATCGCGCGAGCGCGTCGGGGTCCGTGGTGGGCAGCGCGTGCCCGACCTCGGCGGACAGCTCGACGACCGTCGCGGGTCGCACACCGCCGTCCAGGTGGTCGTGCAGCAGCACCTTCGGCAGCGCGCGCAGCGTCGCGTCCAGGTCCTGCTCGGGGCCGTCCGGCCTGTCCAGCGATGTCACGCGTCGGGTTCCTCGTCCTCGTCGAGCGGCACCTCGGCCGCCTGGTCCACCACGTCGGCCTCGTCGGCCTCCCCCTCGAGGTCGGCGCGCGGCACGGCGGGTGCGTACTCCTCGGCGTCGCGCTCGTCCGGCGCGTCGCCCTCGTCGGCGTCGGTCAGCCGCAGCGGCTCCTCGGGGTCGACGGGGACCAGCCCCGCGTCGCTCCAGGACTGCGGTCCGGGCACGGTGCTCATGGCTCCTCCTCGTGGTCGTGGGCGGCGGACGTCCTCATCGTGGCTCGCCCGCGCGGCCACCGCGACCTCGGGGCGCCGCGGGCGCCGCACCGCACCACCCCGGGGCCGGCCGGCCCCGGGGTGGTGCCGGGGCTCAGCCCGCGGCGACCCGGTCGAGCACGAGCGACGTGCGCGCACCCGCGACGCCGTCGGGGTCGACGACCACGCCGCCCGCGAGCGCCTCGCGCGCGCGCCCGAAGCGCTCGGGGGTGTCGGTGTGCAGCGTGAGCAGCGGCTGCCCGGCCCGGACCGTGCCCCCGGGGCGCGCGTGGATCTCGACGCCCGCGCCGGCCTGCACCGGGTCCTCCTTGCGCGCGCGGCCCGCGCCCAGGCGCCACGCCGCGACGCCCACGGCGTACGCGTCGAGCGTCGTCAGGACGCCGTCGCGCTCCGCGAGGACCTGCTCGCTCTCGCGCGCGGCGGGCAGCGTCGCGTCGGGGTCGCCGCCCTGCGCGGCGATCATGCGGCGCCACACGTCCATCGCGCGGCCGTCGGCCAGCGCCGCCTCGGGGTCGGCGTCGGGGCGCCCGGCGGCGTCGAGCATCTCGCGCGCGAGCGCGACGGTCAGCTCGACCACGTCGGCGGGTCCGCCGCCCGCGAGCACCTCGACCGACTCGCGCACCTCGAGGGCGTTGCCCGCGGTGAGGCCGAGCGGCGTCGACATGTCGGTGAGCAGCGCGACCGTGCGCACGCCCGCGTCGGTGCCGAGCTCGACCATCGTCCGCGCGAGCTCGCCCGCCCGGTCCGCGTCCTTCATGAACGCGCCCGAGCCGACCTTGACGTCGAGCACGAGCGAGCCCGTGCCCTCGGCGATCTTCTTGCTCATGATCGAGCTCGCGATGAGCGGGATCGCCTCGACGGTCCCGGTGACGTCGCGCAGCGAGTACAGCTTGCGGTCGGCGGGCGCCAGGCCCGAGCCGGCGGCGCAGATGACCGCGCCGACGTCCTCGAGCTGCCGCATCATCTCGTCGTTGCTGAGCGCGGCGCGCCAGCCGGGGATCGACTCGAGCTTGTCGAGCGTGCCGCCGGTGTGGCCCAGGCCGCGGCCCGACAGCTGCGGGACGGCCACGCCGAACACCGCGACGAGCGGCGCGAGCGGCAGCGTGATCTTGTCGCCCACGCCGCCGGTCGAGTGCTTGTCGGACGTCGGGCGCGACAGCCCGGAGAAGTCCATCCGCTCGCCGCTCGCGATCATCGCCGCCGTCCACCGGGCGATCTCGGCGCGGTCCATGCCGTTGAGCAGGATCGCCATCGCGAGCGCGGACATCTGCTCGTCGGCGACGACGCCGCGCGTGTACGCGTCGATCACCCAGTCGATCTGCGGGTCGGTGAGCCGGTGGCCGTCGCGCTTGGCGACGATCACGTCGACGGCGTCGAACGCCTCGGTCATGACTTCTCCTCCTGGTCCTGGTCGGCGCCGCGCTCGACGAGGTCGACGGGCCCGAACGCGTCGGGCAGCACCTCGCTCATGGGGCGGACGCCACGCACGGTCTCGACCAGCAGGTCGGGTCCGCCGTGCTCGAACAGCAGCTGCCGGCAGCGGCCGCACGGCGCCAGCACGTTGCCGTGCTGGTCGACGCACGTGAAGGCCACGAGCCGGCCGCCGCCGGTGACGTGCAGCATCGACACGAGGCTGCACTCGGCGCACAGGCCGACCCCGTACGACGCGTTCTCGACGTTGCAGCCCACGACCACCCGGCCGTCGTCCACGAGGGCCGCGACCCCCACCGGGAACCGGGAGTAGGGGGCGTACGCCCGGGTCATCGCGTCGCGTGCCGCGGCCCGCAGGCCGTCCCAGTCGACGGCCTGCGTCGTGCTCGCCATGTCCACTCCTCGGTTCACTCCTTGACGTACGGCTGGCCGGTGGCGGCCGGGGCGCGCGAGCGCCCGACGAGCCCCGCGACGGCCAGCAGCGTCACGACGTACGGCAGCATGAGCATGAACTGGCTGGGCACGGGCGCGCCGACGATGCTGAGCGCCCCCTCGAGGTTCGACGCGAAGCCGAACAGCAGCGCCGCGAGGGCCGCACGGACCGGGTCCCACTTGCCGAAGATCACGGCGGCGAGCGCGATGAAGCCCGCGCCCGCGGTCATCTCCTTGCCGAAGCTCGAGACCGAGACGACCGTGTAGAACGCGCCGCCGATGCCGGCGATCGCGCCCGCGACCATGAGCGCGAGGTAGCGCGTGCGCTCGACCTTGATGCCGACCGTGTCCGCCGCCTTGGGGTGCTCGCCGACCGCGCGGACCCGCAGGCCCCAGCGCGTGCGGTACAGCGCGTACCAGACGCCCGGCACCACGAGGTACATGAGGTAGACGATCAGCGACTGGTTGAACAGCGACGGGCCGATCACGGGGATGTGCGACAGCCCCGGGATCGCGACGTTGGAGAACCGCGTGGTGCTGTTGAGCTCGGGGTTCGAGACGAGCACCTGCGAGTACAGGAAGCTCGTCACGCCGATGACCAGCACGTTGAGGACGACGCCGACGATCACCTGGTTGACCTTGTAGGTGATGGTGAACACGCCCAGCACGAGCGACACCAGGACGCCCGCGACGACCGCCGCGACGACGCCGGCCCACGGGCTGCCGGTGACCGAGCCCGCGACGGCCGCGCAGAACGCCCCCGCCAGCAGCTGGCCCTCGATCGCGATGTTGACGACGCCGACGCGCTCGCCGATCACGCCGCCGAGCGCGCCGAACACGATCGGCACGGCCAGCAGCACCGAGCCGCCGATCACGCGCACGAGCGGCACGTCGTTGGGGCTGCCGGCGGCCGCCCACGCGAGGAACCCGACGAGGAACAGGACCGCGAACACCGCCGACACCCAGCCCGGGACCTTGCGGCGGCCGGCGACGCGCAGGAACGCGAACGCGGCGAGCAGCGCCATGAGGACCACCGCGACCCAGCCGGTCGCGGTGCCGGGCACGTCGATGCTCGGCAGCGCGACGAGGTCGCCCGAGCTCGAGAGCCGGAACGTCGCGTCGCCCTCGCGCGCACGCAGCGCGAGCAGCAGCGCGAACAGGGCGGTCACGACCGCGAGGACCACGGGGACCTTGCGGGACACGACGGTCACGAGCCGCGGCTCGACGACCTCGTCCGGTGCGGGCACCGGCTGCGCCGTCGTCGTGCTCATCGCTGCACCTCCTGGCGGCGCGCGGCGCCGAGACGGCGGCCCTTGGCCGGCGTGCGACGGCCCGGCTGCGGGAGCCGGAAGACCGCGCGCACCAGCGGCGGCGCCGCGATGAACAGGACGATGAGGGACTGCACGACGAGCACGATCTCGATCGGGATGCCCTCGGACGCCTGCATGACCGAGCCGCCCGCCTTGAACCCGCCGAACAGCAGGCCCGCGAACAGCACCCCGACGGGGTTGGACGACCCGAGCAGCGCGACCGTGATCGCGTCGAACCCGATCCCCGCGTCGATGTCGTAGCTGAAGCCGGTGGTGATGAGGCCGAGCACCTGCGTGCTGCCCGCGAGCCCGACGAGCGCACCGCTGACGAGCATCGCGAGGACGGTCGAGCGCGAGACGTCGATGCCGGCGACGCGCGCCGCGTGGGGGTTCTCGCCCACGGCGCGCAGCGAGAAGCCGAGGCTCGAGCGCTCGAGCAGCCACCAGGCGAGGAACACCGCGGCGAGCGCGAGCAGGAAGCCCAGGTGCAGGCGGAACGACGGCCCGAGCAGGCGCGGCAGCAGCGCGGTCTCCGCCATGGGCGGCGTCTTGGGGTTCGCCGACCCGGGCGCCTGCAGCAGGCCGGGCGTGGCCAGCAGGTACGACAGCAGGTAGAACGCGACGTAGTTGAGCATGATCGTGACGATCACCTCGTGCGCGCCCGTGGTGGCCTTGAGCAGGCCCGCGAGGGCACCCCACAGCGCGCCGGCGGCGACGCCCGCGACGAGCGCGACGACCACGTGCAGCCCGACCGGCAGGTCGAACGCGAAGCCGACCCAGCCGGCCGCCGCCGCGGAGATCAGCATCTGGCCCTGGCCACCGATGTTGAACAGGCCGGAGCGGAACGCGATCGCGAGGCCGAGACCGGCGACGATCAGCGGCGTCGCGTAGGTCAGCGACTGCGTCAGGGGACGGATGCCCTGCACGAACGAGTCGGCCGTGTAGTTGTAGACGGCACCGCGGAAGAGCGCCGAGTACGCGCCGCCGACCGCCTGGCCGATGGCCGCGAGCGTGTCACCGGGCCGCGCGAAGAAGTACGACGAGGCCTCCTGCACGCCCTCGTCGGTGAACGCGATCATCACGGACCCGGCGAGCACCGCCAGGACGACGGCGCCCAGCGACACCGCCCAGCCGCCCGACACGACGCGCGCGATCGCGTCGTTCCAGCGGGTGTCCCGTGCGACGGCCGGGGGTCCGGCGTCGTCGCCGCCCGCGTCCGGTGCGACGACCCCGGGCGCGACGGACGTGGCGTCCGTGGCCGGGTGCTGCGGCTCGCTCACGCGGCCTCTCCCTCGGTCGGGGCGACGCCGGCCATCATGAGGCCGAGGACGTCGCGGGGGGTGTCGGACGGGACGATGCCGACGACGCGGCCGCGGTACATGACGAGGATCCGGTCGGCGAGCGCGACCGCCTCGTCGAGCTCGGTGGCGACCACGATCACGGGCACGCCCGCGTCCCGGGTCTCGACGACCCGCTTGTGGATGAACTCGATGGAACCGACGTCGACGCCGCGCGTCGGCTGCGCGGCGACGAGCAGGCGCAGGTCGCGCGACAGCTCGCGCGCGACGACGACCTTCTGCTGGTTGCCGCCCGACAGACGCCCGACGGGCGAGCCGATGCCCTGCGTGCGGATGTCGTACTCCTCGACCTTCTCGCGCGCGAACGCGTCGCGCGCGCGCAGCTGCAACGCGCCCGCGCGGACGAACGGGCGCCCGTTGGTGCGGTCGAGCACGAGGTTCTCGGCGACGGTGAACGAGCCGACGAGGCCGTCCTCGTTGCGGTCCTCGGGGACGTAGCCGACGCCCGCGTCGAGCACCTGGCGCACGGTGCGCCCGACGAGCTCGGTGCCGTCGAGGCGGATGCTGCCGGTCACGCGGTCCTGCAGGCCCGCGAGCGCCTCGGCCAGCTCGGTCTGCCCGTTCCCCTGGACGCCGGCGACGACGAGGATCTCGCCGCTCGGGACCTCGAACGACACGTCGTCGACGAGCACGGCGCCGCGCGCGTCGGTGACCTGGAGGTTGCGCACGCTCAGGCCACCCTCGGCGAGGCGCGGAGCGTCCTTGTGCACGACGAGCTCGACGGGGCGGCCGACCATGAGCGACGCGAGCTGGGCGTCGGTCGCGGTGGGCTCGGCCTCGCCGACGATCGCACCGCGGCGCACGACCGTGATGCGGTCCGCGACGGCACGCACCTCACGCAGCTTGTGGGTGATGAAGACGATCGCGGCGCCGCCCTCCTTGAGCTGGCGCATGATGCCCATGAGCTCGTCGGTCTCCTGAGGCGTCAGCACCGCGGTCGGCTCGTCGAACACGAGCACCTTCGCGTCGCGCGACAGGGCCTTGATGATCTCGACGCGCTGCTGCACGCCCACGGGGAGGTCCTCGACGACGGCGTCGGGGTCCACGTGGAAGCCGAAGCGGTCGGCGATCTCGCGCACGCGGGTGCGGGCCGACTCGAGGTCGAGGCGCCCGCCCGCGCGGGTCTGCTCGTGGCCGAGCATGACGTTCTCGGCGACCGTGAACACCGGGATGAGCATGAAGTGCTGGTGCACCATGCCGATGCCGGCGGTCATCGCGTCGCCCGGTCCGGCGAAGTGCTGGACCTCGTCGTCCAGCAGGATCTCGCCCTCGTCGGCCTGGTACAGGCCGTACAGCACGTTCATGAGCGTCGACTTCCCGGCGCCGTTCTCACCGAGGAGGCAGTGGATCTCGCCGGGCTCGACCGTCAGGTCGATGTGGTCGTTGGCGACCAGGGCGCCGAAGCGCTTGGTGATGCCGCGCAGCTCGAGCTTCATGGGGTCCTCGGGGTTCGGGACGGTGCGGGTGGAGGGCTCGGGCGAGGCGCTCGTGGCGCGCCGGTGAGCCGTCCGGGAGATCGTCGCACGGGGGACGCCCCGGACGAGCCGTCGCCGGCCGTCCGGGGCGTCGCGTCACGCGTGCGACGACGCGATCACTTCGCCAGGTACGAGGTGACCGTGACGTCGCCGTCGATGATCTGCTGCTTGAGGTCCTCGACCTCGGTCAGCAGGCCCGCGTCGACCTTCGACTCGAAGTTGTGCAGCGGCGCGATGCCGACGCCCTCGTTCTCGAGCGTGCCGACGTAGGTCTCGGCGTCGAACTTGCCCTCGCCCGCGGCCGTGACGGCCTCGTTCGTCGAGAGCTTCATGTTCTTGAGGATCGACGTGAGGACGAGGTCCTGCGTCGACGGGTCGGTCTCGAAGACGTCGGCGTCGGCGCCGATCAGCGCGACCTCGCGGCCCGAGTCGGCGATGGCGTCCATCGCGGACTGGTAGATCGGACCACCGACGGGGAGGATCACGTCGACGCCCTGGTCGATGATGCCGGCCGCGACCTGCTTGGCCGTGTCGTTGGCGTCGAAGCCGCCGGTGAACGAGCCCTGGTCGCCGCCCTGGTAGCCGATGACCTGCACGGACGCGCCGTTGACCTTGTTGTAGTACTCGACGCCCTGCTTGAAGCCGTCCATGAAGATCGTCACGGTCGGGTAGGGCTGGCCGCCGAACGTGCCGACCTTGTTGACGCCGTTGCCGGCCGAGTAGCCGGCCGACAGGTAGCCGGCGAGGAACGCGGCCTGGGCCGTGTCGTAGAGCAGCGGCTTGATGTTCTCGGCGTCCTTCTGGCCGTCGAAGTCGTTGTCCGCGGCGTCGTCGACCAGGATGAAGTCGATGTCGGGGTTGGCGTTGGCCTGCTCGACCGTCGCGGCCGACAGCGCGAAGCCGACGGACACGATCGTGTTGCAGCTCTCGGCCACGAGGCTCTCGAGGTTCGGCGCGAAGTCGGCCTCGGAGTCGGACTGCACCTCGGCGAAGCCGGCGCCGAGCGCCTCGGTCGCCTCCTTGGTGCCCTCGTAGCTGAGCTGGTTGAAGCTCTTGTCGTCGAACCCGCCGGCGTCGGAGACGATGCAGGCCTTGAAGTCGGACGCAGCCTTGTCGCTGCCGCCGGCCGTGGGCTCGGACGCCTCGGGAGCACTGCCACACGCCGCGAGCGCGAGGGCGACCGCCCCACCCAGTGCGGCCACTCGGATGATCTTCTTCACGACAGGTTGTCTCCTGCTTCTCGTCGTCGCGCCGCGCGGCGTGGCCGGTGCCGCCGGTGCCTCGTCGCACCGGCGCCGCCCGGATCCGGTCGGCATGATCACTGCGGACCCTAGGCACCCCCAGGTCACGCTCTTGTTACCGACCCGTATCTGCGCAGGTTCTGTGATGAAAACGCAACCTGTTCCCGCGCCTCGGACGCGCGGTCCGAGGCGCGAGACGACGCTCAGGACGAGGCCGGCGCGGCGGCGCGGCGGCCCGCCAGCTGCGCGGCGCGGGCGAGCAGCACGGCCCCCGCCTCGACGGCCCGCTCGTCCACGCGCAGGTCACCCTGGTGGATGTCGAAGGTGTGGCCGCCGGGCGTGCGCGTCCCCAGCCGCGCCATCGCGCCCGGGACCTTCGTGAGGTACCACGCGAAGTCCTCGCCGCCCAGCGACTGCTCGGTCAGGTGCACCGACTCGGGGCCCAGCACGTCGCGCGCCGCGGCCTCGAGCACCCCGGTGCTCTCCGCGCCGTTCTCCACGGGCGGGACGCCGCGCTGGTGCTTGACCTCGACCTCGACGCCCAGCGGGTGCACGACGTCGTGCACGGCCTGCTCGAAGACCGCCGACGCGCGCTCCCACGCCCGCACGTCGAGGCACCGCAGCGTGCCCATCACCGTGCCCGTCGACGGGATGGCGTTGTGCACCGTCCCCGCGCGCACCGCGCCCCACGTGAGGTTGACCCCCGAGCGCGGGTCGAGCCGGCGGCCCAGGACGGCGGGCACCTGCGTGACGACCTGACCGAGCGCGAACACCACGTCGCCCGTCAGGTGCGGCCGCGACGTGTGCCCGCCCGGCCCGGTCAGCGTCACGGTGACCTCGTCGGAGGCCGACGTGATGGGCCCGATGCGCGTGCCGACGAGGCCGACGTCGAGCTTCGGGTCGCAGTGCACCGAGAAGATCTGCGCGACCCCGTCGAGACCGCCGGCGTTGATCACGTCGATCGAGCCGCCGGGCTGCACCTCCTCGGCCGGCTGGAAGACGAGCCGGACGCGGGTGGTGAGCAGGCCCTCGTCCGCGAGCCGCGCGAGCGCGAGCCCCGCGCCGAGGACCGCGGTGGTGTGCACGTCGTGCCCGCACGCGTGCGCGACGCCGCGGTGCGTCGACGACCACGGCAGGCCGCACGTGTCCGGCACGGGCAGCCCGTCGAGGTCCGCACGCAGGGCCACGAGCCGCGCGCCCGACGCGGCGACCGTCGGGCCGACGTCGCACCACAGCCCGGACCCGGGCAGCACGTGCGGCGTCAGCCCCGCGGCCCGCAGACGCTCCGCGACGACGCGCGTCGTGCGCTCCTCGGTGCGCCCCAGCTCGGGGTGCGCGTGCAGGTCGCGCCGAAAGGCGACGAGCTCGGTGCGCAGCCCGGCGACGGCGGACGCGAGCACGCGCGCACCCGGGTCGGACGACTCCGGGGCGAGCGTGCTCAGCGGCGGCACGTCGCTCGGCGAGAGCGGCACGGACGGGTGGCCGGACGACGGGATGGGCACGTCACCGAGGGTATCGCCGCAGCCCGGACGCGCCCGGCGAGGTCCACCGCCCCGGCGTCCGACGGTCAGAGCAGGTCGTCGCGCCCGCGCTCGCGCCACGCGTCGACGGCCTGCTTGACGTCCTGCGCGTGCGCACGCGTGGTGACCAGCACGGCGTCGGGCGTGTCGACGACGACCGCGTCGGGCACGCCGACGACCGTCACGGTGCGCCCGCCGGTCGCGACGACCGCACCGTCGGAGGCGAGCCGCAGCACGTGGGCGGCCTCACCGAGCGTGGCGCCGTCCGCGCCGGTGTCGAGGAGGGTCCCGAGCGACGCGAAGTCGCCGACGTCGTCCCACCCGAACGCCCCGGGCACGACCGCCATGCCTCCCGCGGCGGCGACCGGCTCGGCGATCGCGTGGTCGATCGCGATGCGGGTGAGGCCGGGCCAGACGTCGGCGAGCCGCGCCGCACGCTCGGGCGTGTCCCACACCTCGGCGATCGCGCGCAGGCCGTCGTGCAGCGCGGGCAGCTGCGCCGCGAGGTGGTCGAGCAGCACGCCGACGCGCACGACGAACATGCCGGCGTTCCAGCTGTACTCACCGGTCGCGAGGTACTCCGCGGCGGTCTGCGCGTCGGGCTTCTCGGTGAAGCCCGCGACGTGGTGCGCGTGCGGCGCGTCGGCGAGGTCGAGCGGCGCGCCGCTGCGCACGTACCCGAAGCCGGTCGACGGCTCGGTCGCGCGGATGCCGACCGTGACGACCTTGCCCGTGCGGGCGACGGCGACGGCCTCGCGGACCGTCGCCTCGAACACCGGCAGCTCGGTGATGACGTGGTCGGCCGCGAACGACCCGAGCACGACGTCCGGTCCGTGCCGGTGCGCGAGGACCGCCGCGGCGAGCCCGATGGCCGCCATCGAGTCGCGCGGGCTCGGCTCGGCGAGGACGTCGCCGTCCGCGAGCCCGGGCAGCTGCGCGGCGACCGCCGCGGCGTGCCGCGCGCCGGTGACGACCAGCACGTGGCCCGGGCCGGTGAGCGGGACCAGGCGGTCGACCGTCGCCTGCAGCAGCGAGCGCCCGCTGCCGGTGAGGTCCAGCAGGAACTTCGGGTGCCCGGCGCGCGAGAGCGGCCACAGGCGGGTGCCGGCTCCCCCGGCGGGGACGACGGCGTGGAAGTCGCTGAGGGGTGCGTCCGGCATGGCGCAACGGTAGCGACGGCGCGCGGCGGCTCCCAGCCCCTCCGCCCCGCGCGCGCGTCCGGACCCCGTCGGGCCACGGACGCGACGGACCGACGTCCCGCACGGCACGGCGCGACCTGTGGGCTTGGTCACAAACGCCACCCCGCCGGGCCTTCCGACCCACCGAGGTGGGGCGGGCCGCGGGTACGGGTCACTACAGTGAGGGGCACGTCAGGACACCGACGTCCGCACGCTGACTCGCCACAGGAGGCCCCCCACCGTGTCCTCAGCGCCCACCGCGCCACCGCGGCCGGCCGGAACGCTCTACCGCGGGCGCGAAGGCATGTGGTCGTGGGTCGCGCACCGCATCACCGGTTTCGCGATCTTCTTCTTCCTGCTCGTGCACGTCCTCGACACCGCGCTCGTGCGCGTGTCCCCCGAGGCGTACAACGACGTCATCGGCACGTACAAGAACCCGATCATGGGTCTGGGCGAGGCCGGGCTCGTGCTCGCGATCGTGTTCCACGCGTTCAACGGCCTGCGGATCATCCTGGTCGACTTCTGGGCCAAGGGCCCCCGCTACCAGCGCGTCATGCTCTGGGTCGTGATGGGGCTGCTCGTCGTCACCATGGCCGGGTTCCTGCCGCGCCACCTCTCCAACGTCTTCGGGGGGCACTGACATGAGCGCCGTCGCCGATCCCAAGGCCCCCCGCGCCTCGCGCCCCGGTCCGTCGCGCCGCACGACCCGCGGCAACTTCGAGCTGTACGGCTGGGTCTTCATGCGCGCGTCGGGCGTCGTCCTCGTCGTGCTGATCTTCGGCCACCTGTTCGTCAACCTCATGGTGGGCGACGGCATCAGCGCGATCGACTTCGGCTTCGTCGCCGGCAAGTGGGCGTCGCCGTTCTGGCAGGTCTGGGACCTGCTGATGCTCTGGCTCGCGATGCTGCACGGCACCAACGGCGTCCGGACGATCATCAACGACTACGCCGAGCGCGACACGACGCGCATGGTGCTCAAGGTCGCGCTGTACGTCGCGACCGTGCTGGTCGTGACGCTCGGCACGCTCGTGATCTTCACGTTCGACCCGTGCCCGCCGAACAGCCCGGCCTCCCTCCTGCCGTCGTTCTGCACGGCCTGACCCACCGGACGCCCCCGACCGGACGCCCCCAGCGAAGGAAGGCATCGCAGCCGATGCAGACCCACCAGTACGACGTCGTCATCGTCGGCGCGGGCGGCGCCGGCATGCGCGCAGCCCTCGAGTCCTCGACCCGCGTGCGCACGGCCGTCATCTCCAAGCTCTACCCGACGCGCTCCCACACGGGTGCGGCGCAGGGCGGCATGTGCGCCGCCCTCGCCAACGTCGAGGAGGACAACTGGGAGTGGCACACGTTCGACACCGTCAAGGGCGGCGACTACCTCGTCGACCAGGACGCCGCCGAGGTCATGGCCAAGGAGGCCATCGACGCGGTGCTCGACCTCGAGAAGATGGGCCTGCCGTTCAACCGCACGCCCGAGGGCCGCATCGACCAGCGCCGGTTCGGCGGGCACACGCGCAACCACGGCGAGGCCGCCGTGCGGCGGTCGTGCTACGCGGCCGACCGCACCGGCCACATGATCCTGCAGACCCTGTACCAGCAGTGCGTGAAGAACGACGTCGAGTTCTTCAACGAGTTCTACGTGCTCGACCTGCTGGTCGACCACGACCTCGCGGCGGGCGACGTGCCCGCGGGCGAGGAGGTCAACGTCTCGGGCGTCGTGGCGTACGAGCTCGCGACCGGCGAGATCCACGTCTTCCAGGCCAAGGCCGTCGTGTTCGCGACCGGCGGCGCCGGCAAGATCTTCAAGACCACGTCGAACGCCCACACCCTCACGGGCGACGGCATGGCCCTGGCCTACCGCCGCGGCATCCCGCTCGAGGACATGGAGTTCTTCCAGTTCCACCCGACCGGCCTCGCGGGCCTGGGGATCCTGCTGTCGGAGGCCGCGCGCGGCGAGGGCGGCATCCTGCGCAACGCGGACGGCGAGCGCTTCATGGAGCGCTACGCGCCCACGATCAAGGACCTCGCCCCGCGCGACATCGTCGCCCGGTCGATGGCCAACGAGGTGCGCGAGGGGCGCGGCGCGGGGCCCAACAAGGACTACGTCCTGCTCGACCTCACGCACCTCGAGCCCGCGCACATCGACGCCAAGCTCCCCGACATCACGGAGTTCGCGCGCACGTACCTCGGCATCGAGCCGTACACCGAGCCCGTGCCCGTCTACCCGACCGCGCACTACGCGATGGGCGGCATCCCGACCAACATCGAGGGCGAGGTCCTGCGCAACGCGGACGACGTCATCAAGGGCCTCTACGCCGCCGGCGAGGTCGCGTGCGTGTCGGTGCACGGGTCGAACCGCCTCGGCACCAACTCGCTGCTCGACATCAACGTCTTCGGCAAGCGCGCCGGCCGCTCGGCCGCCGCGTACGCGGCGACCGCGTCGTTCGTCGAGCTGCCCGAGTCGCCCGCGACGACCGTCGAGGCCGAGCTCGAGACGATCCGCACGCGCCCCGACGGCGAGCGCGTGGCCGACATCCGGCGCGCGCTGCAGGAGACGATGGACGCCAACGCGCAGGTGTTCCGCACCGCGGAGTCCCTCACGCAGGCGCTCGAGGACCTCAAGGCGCTGCGCAAGCGGTACGAGGCCGTGTCGGTGCAGGACAAGACCCGCACGTTCAACACCGACCTGCTCGAGGCCGTCGAGCTGGGCTTCCTGCTCGACATCGCCGAGACCGTCGTCGTCGGCGCGCTCAACCGCGAGGAGTCCCGCGGCGGTCACTTCCGCGAGGACTTCCCGCAGCGCGACGACGCGAGGTTCATGCAGCACACCATGGCGTACCGCCGCCCGCTCGCCACGGGTGCCGTCACCGTGGGCGACGACGACGGGGCGTTCTCCCGGGCCGAGGAGTTCGACGGGTACCAGCTCGTCCTCGGCGCCAAGCCCGTCACCGTCACCCGCTACCAGCCGATGGAGCGCAAGTACTGATGACCGCCACCCTGGACGCCCCCGCACCCGAGGCCGGCGCCGTGCCGTCCTTCCAGGTCACGCTGAAGATCCGCCGGTTCCTGCCGTCGGACGACGCGATCCCCACGTTCGGCGAGGCCTTCGAGGCCGAGCCGCGCTGGGACGAGTTCACGGTCGACGTGCACGGCACGGACCGCGTGCTCGACGCGCTGCACAAGATCAAGTGGGAGCAGGACGGCTCGCTGACGTTCCGCCGGTCGTGCGCGCACGGCATCTGCGGCTCGGACGCGATGCGGATCAACGGCCGCAACCGGCTCGCCTGCAAGACGCTGCTCAAGGACCTCGACCCGTCCAAGCCGATCGTGGTCGAGCCCATCAAGGGCCTGCCCGTGGTCAAGGACCTCGTGGTCGACATGGAGCCGTTCTTCGCGTCCTACCGCGAGATCATGCCGTTCCTCATCACCACGGGGACGGAGCCCACCAAGGAGCGCCTGCAGTCCCCGAAGCAGCGCGAGCGGTTCGACGACACGACCAAGTGCATCCTGTGCGCCGCGTGCACGTCGTCCTGCCCGGTGTTCTGGACCGACGGGCAGTACTTCGGGCCCGCCGCGATCGTCAACGCGCACCGGTTCATCTTCGACAGCCGCGACGAGGGCGGCACGCAGCGCCTCGAGATCCTCAACGACAAGGAGGGCGTGTGGCGCTGCCGCACGACCTTCAACTGCACCGAGGCGTGCCCGCGCGGCATCGAGGTCACCAAGGCGATCCAGGAGGTCAAGCGCGCGATGATCACGCGCGCCTTCTGACGCCCGCCCGGACGCCGCGACGGCCCCGTCGGACCCCCGGTCCGGCGGGGCCGTCGCACGCCCGGACGCCTCGGCTCAGCGCCCGCGGGAGCCCGCCCCGTGGTGGTCGGCCCCGCGGTCGTCGGCACCACGGTCGCCGGACGGCTCCGCCTGCGGCGGGTCGGCCGTCCAGGCCGCGGCGAGCAGCACGATCCGCGCGATGAGGTTGATCCACAGCAGCAGCACGACGATCACCGCGAACGACGCGAGCACGGGGTTGCGGTCGACCGATCCCGCGACGACCGACGTGCCCAGCACGCGGACCACGCCCAGCCCGACGCCCGCGATCACGGCGCCACCCAGGAGGTCCCGCCGGGGCGGGTGCTGCCCGGCCAGCACGCGGACGACCATGACGAAGACGCCCGCGTCCACGACGAACGCCACGAGCACACCGAGCACGCGCACCACGAGGCCCGTGCCGTCGGACCACCCGAGCGTGCCCATGAGCCAGTCCGCGGCCGTCGTCACGGCGAGCCCGAGGAGCGCCGACACGAGCACGGCCGCGCCGATCGCGACGAAGCCGCCGAGCTCGCGCAGCTTGCCCGCGACCGCGGTGACGGCGTCGTCCGCCGCGAACATCGCGCGCACCGCCGTGCGCAGCGCCGCGACCGCCGAGATCGCGCTCACGAGCAGCACGACGAACGCGACGACGCCCGCGACGCTCAGCCCCGTGCTCATCTGCAGGTCCGACGGGTCGAGCATGCCCTGCCCGTCGCCCGTGTCGATGAGCCCGGGCAGCGAGGACGCGGCGGTGTCGAGCACCCGCTGCCGCAGGGCCTCGTCGCCGCCGAGCACCGCCATGAACACGGTCCAGCCGATCGTCAGGCCGGCGAACACCGAGAAGAGCGTCGCGTACGCGATCCCGCCGGTGAGCAGGCCGCCCCCGGCCGCGCCGAAGCGCGCGTTGGCCCGTGCCGCGCGGGTCCGCTGCCACCACGCCAGCAGCGCCTGGACGCGCTCGACCAGACCCGCGAACCCGGCGCTGCGGCGCGGCCCCTCGGGGTCGGGGGCCAGCTCGGCGGCGTGCCGGTGCGCCTCGCCCGCGCCGGCGGGCGGGCGGGCGACGGACGGCTCGGACCGGGTGCGGCGCTCCATGCGCCGAATCTAGGTGGGCCTCCGCGCCGCGGCATCCGCTGCGGACGGCGCGGGCCGTGCCGCGCGACACGTCGGCCGCGGCGTGCCCGGCGCGGGGCGGCGCGCCGTCGTCTCAGACGGTGCGGGCGGGCGTCGACGCCGCGCGGTCGGCGCCGGCCGAGCCGTCGCCGCCGAGCGCGAACTGCCGGACGGGACGCCACGCCGCCCCGTCGTGCACGAACCGGTGCAGGTGCGTGACGTCGAACGCGGCCTCGTAGCCGGCCATGTCGCGCTGCGCGCCGTCGAGGGCGGCGTCGTCCAGGTCGTGCGCGACCGTGACGTGGGGGTGGAACGGGAACGCCGACGGCACGTCCAGCGGTCCCGCGCGCAGGGCCCGCTCGAGCGCGGCGCAGTCGTCGCCGCCGCGCTCGAGCGCGACGAACACCACGGGCGACACGGGCCGGAACGTCTGCGTACCGCGCAGCACCACCCGGAACGGCGCGTGCGAGCCCGCGACGCGCGCGAGGTGCGCGTCGAGCGCGTCGAGCGCGTCGAGCGCGACGGGCGTGGGCCCGACGAGCGTCACGTGCGGCACGATGTTGTGCGCCTCGGGGTCGCCGAAGCGCACCCGGGCGTCGTGCAGCTGCGTGCGGAACGGCTCGGGGATCGCGAGCGCGACCCCCACCACCGTCTCGTCGGCACCCGCCCGGGGCAGCCTCATGCGCGCGTCCGGCGACGCGGGAGCAGGCCCGAGCGGTCGTAGATCCGCTCGAGCGTCGGCGTCGCGAGCTCGCGTGCCCGGTCCGCCCCGTCCGCGAGGACGTCGTCCAGCGCCGACGGGTCCGACAGGTAGTGCCGGACGCGCTCCTGGAACGGCGTGAGGAAGTCCACCACGACGTCCGCGAGGTCCTTCTTGAGGTCGCCGTACCCCTTGCCCGCGTAGTCCTGCTCGAGCGACGGGACCGTGCGCCCCGTGAGGGCCGAGAAGATCGTCAGCAGGTTCGACACGCCCGGCTTGGCCGCCACGTCGTAGCGGATCTCCCGCTCGGCGTCCGTCACCGCGGAGCGGATGCGCTTGGCGACGACCTTCGGGTCGTCGAGCAGCTCGATGAGCCCGTTGGGGCTCTCGGCGGACTTGCTCATCTTCGACGTCGGGTCCTGCAGGTCGTAGATCTTGGCCGTGGCCGAGACGATGTGCGGCTCGGGGACCACGACCGTGCCACGGCCGAAGCGCGAGTTGAGACGCTGCGCGAGGTCGCGCGTGAGCTCGAGGTGCTGCCGCTGGTCCTCCCCCACCGGCACGAGCCGCGTGTCGTAGAGCAGGATGTCCGCCGCCATGAGCACGGGGTACGTGAAGAGCCCGACCGTCGTGCCCTCGGTGCCCTGCTTGGCGGACTTGTCCTTGAACTGCGTCATGCGACCGGCCTCGCCGAACCCCGTGTGGCAGGACAGGACCCACGCGAGCTCGGCGTGCTCCGGCACGTGCGACTGCACGAACAGGATCGAGCGCTGCGGGTCGACACCCGCCGCGAGGTACTGCGCGGCCGTGCGGCGCGTGCGCTCGCGCAGCACCTTCGGGTCGGGCGCGACGGTCAGGGCGTGCAGGTCGACGACGCAGTAGATCGCGTCGTGCGTCTCCTGCAGCGCGACCCACTGCGTGAGCGCCCCGAGGTAGTTGCCGAGCTGCAACGAGTCCGACGTGGGCTGCATGCCGGAGAAGATCCGGGCGCCGGACGTGGACGTCGCGGCGGGCTGCGCCGTGGGCAGCACCTGGGTCATGCGTGGGCCTCCTGGAGGGGTGACCGGCGCGCGGGCCGGTCGGGGGCGGGTCGGGCGTGCGCGGGGCGGGCGTGCGGGCGGCGCGTCACGGGTCAGGTGGCCTCGTCGTCGAACGGGGCCGGGGTGCCCGGGGCGAGCGTCGCGACAGACGCCGCGGCGACGGGCCCCGCGGGCCCGGGCGGCCGCGCGGAGCGGGGGCCCGGGTCGTCGAGCAGGGCGTCGCGCACGATGCGGCGGGGGTCGTAGCGGCGCGGGTCCAGCGCCTCCCAGTCGACGTCCGTGCCACCCAGCTCGTCGTCGACGCGGCGGCGCGCGTCCCGCGCCGCGTCCCGCGCCTGGCGCACCCAGCCCGCGAGCTGCTCGGCGTACCCCGGGAGCCGCTCGGGTCCGACGACCAGCGCGACGACGAGCAGCAGGATGATCAGCTCGCCTCCGTTGATCCCGAACACGCGACCAGGCTACCGCGCGGCGCGCCCCGTCCCCGGCGGTCCGTCCGGTCGGTGGGAGGCCGCGCGTCAGGGCCGCGGTGACGGCGCTACAGCTCAGTCCGAGGGCGCCTCGTCGAGGCGCACGCGCACGTCGCGCTCGCTCTCACCGGTCCGCACCCGCAGCACCACCGTGTCTCCCGGCCGGTGGGCCCGGATGGCGACGATGAGCTCCTCGGACGCGGTCACGGGCCGGCCGTCGATCGCGAGGATGACGTCGCCGCGCCGGATCCCGGCGGCGTCGGCCGGGCCGTCGGGCGTGACCGCCGACTGACCGTCCGGGTCCTGCTCGAAGACCCGCACGCCCTCGCCGGAGTACTCGTTGTCGAGCAGCACGCCGATCACGGGGTACGTCGCGCGGCCCGTCTCGATGAGCTGCTCGGCCGTGCGGCGCGCCTGGTTCGAGGGGATCGCGAAGCCGAGCCCGATGCTGCCGGCGCTCGTGAGACGCCCCGGGAGCTGCGCGATCGCGGAGTTGATGCCGACGACCTCGCCCGCGGCGTTGACGAGCGGCCCGCCGGAGTTCCCGGGGTTGATCGCGGCGTCGGTCTGGATCGCGTTGATGAAGGCCGCGTCGCTCGAGTCCCCCGCGACGACGGGTCGGTTCCGCGCGCTCACGATCCCCGTCGTCACGGTCCCGACGAGCCCGAGCGGCGCGCCGACCGCGACCACCGGGTCGCCGACGACGACCGCGTCGGAGTCGCCGAGCACGAGCGGCGTGAGCCCCGAGGCCTCGACCTTGACGACCGCGAGGTCGTACTCGCCGGTCGCCCCCACCACCGTGCCGGGCAGCTCGGAGCCGTCGCCGAACACGACCACGAGCGAACCGGAGTCCGCGCCCGCGACCACGTGGTTGTTGGTCAGCACGTAGCCGTCCTCGCGCAGCACGAAGCCCGAGCCCGAGCCCTCGCCGTCGGGCGTGCGGACCTCGATCGACACGACGCTGGGCAGCACGCCCGCGGCGATGCCCGCGACCGAGTCGGGCGCGCGGTCCACCGGCGCCCCGGTCCCCCCGGGGACCGCGACCGTGGGCAGCGCCGCGTCGGCCGGTCGCGCGTCGTCCGGCAGCAGGCGCGCGCCGAGCACGCCACCCCCGACGCCCGCGACGAGGGCGAGCACGACCAGCGGCGCGACCCACGCGACCGACAGCGTCCGCCGCCGCCGGCGGCGGACGACCTGCGGCGCGGCGGCGCCGCCGCC
>NZ_BCRB01000067.1 GCF_001552375.1 Cellulomonas iranensis NBRC 101100 = JCM 18110
GCTCGATGCGGTCGACGTCCTCGCGGCTCATGAGCCCGCGTGCGCACGCACCGACGGCCTCGAACGCGTCGATGATCGTCACGTCCTTCTCGGTGCCGTCGGACAGCTTGACCCAGCCCGGCATGATCGAGCCCGCGTAGAGGAACACGCTCGCGAGGTCGAGGCGCGCGGCGGCCATGAGCATGCCGGGCAGCGACTTGTCGCACCCGGCCAGCAGCACGGACCCGTCGAGCCGCTCGGCCATCATCACGGTCTCGACGCTGTCGGCGATGATGTCGCGGCTCACGAGCGAGTAGTGCATGCCCTCGTGGCCCATCGAGATGCCGTCGGACACCGAGATGGTCCCGAACTCCAGCGGGTACCCGCCGCCCGCGTGCACGCCCGCCTTCACGGCCTTGGCGAGCCGGTCGAGCGACAGGTTGCACGGCGTGATCTCGTTCCACGAGCTCGCGACGCCGACCTGCGGCTTCGCGAAGTCCTCGTCCCCGAGCCCGACCGCGCGCAGCATGCCGCGCGCCGCCGTCGCCTCGAGCCCGTCGGTGACCTGCCGCGACCGCGGCTTGATGTCGATGGCGCCCTCGCCTGCACTCGTCATACGCCTGAGACTAAGCAGTCCCGTGCTGGGTGGCACGCGACGTCTGACGCGCGTGTCCCGGTCGTGCGACCGTCCGGCGGGCCGACCTCCGCGGCTGCGCGGACACGGAGCCAGCGGCTGTGCGCTGCGCGATCCAGGCCGACGACGCGCGTCCCGAGTGCGACCTCTCGTCGTCAGTCCCCACCGAGGTCACGCCCATGCGCGCACACCTCGGCGGCGCGCGCGAACCGCGGAACGGATCGCGCGAGCACGTCGAGGTACTCGTCGAGCGACCGGGGTGCCCTTCGGAACATCGCGCAGCGCGCCACCAGCGTCTCGGCCACACCCAACGGGTCCTCGAGAAGCAGCTCCTCGAGGCACTGGTCCGGCGTCAGGACGAGGACGCCGTGGCGTGCCAGACCATCGGCGGGAAACCCCGCACGATCCGAGGTCACCAGCACCGAGGCGCCACCGGCCAGAGCCGCAGCCTGGTGCGGCAGGTCGTCGTCGTCCACGCCCGAGGCGTCGGCCATCCGGGACCGCCAGTTCTCGCTGGTGACCTCGCCCTCAGGGAACGCGGCACGGAGCGCAGCCCACTGCGCCACGCGCGGCTTCACCGAGCCGGGCCCGTGCACCCGCGCCACCACCTCGAGGATCTCGTCGACGAGGTAGTCCGACCACAGCAGGTCGATCACCGAGTACGTGGCGAGGAACCCGAAGAGGTCACTCAGGTAGTAAGGGATGTGGGCGTTCGTGTCGACGTAGACCCGCGGACGCGTCATCGTGCCGTCTGCGCACCGTCCCGGAGCTCCGCGTCCCAGACGTCTTCCTCGAGCGCAACCTCGGCTGCTGCCGCGAGCGCGTTCTCAAGGGCTCGCCTGCGTGCACGGAACGCCATGACGTCGGCACGAGGGAGGCGTCGATGGCGGGAACCAGGCACGCGTCTCGCCGTCAGGTCGCCCTCGTCGACGAGCTTCAGCACCGTGTTGCGGGACACCCCGAGGAGCGCCGCGGCCTCGTTGGGCGTGACCTCGTCGACGTCGTCGACGACGTCCATCGCACGCCCATCGGCCGCGGCACCGATGACGCGTCGAACCACGTCGGCGACTCGCGCCGGGACCGAGGCGCGCGAACCGTCCGCTGCCACGAGCTCCACCTCGACCGAGGCTCCGTCGTGATCGCGCAGGAAGTTCTTGAGCGCCTCGATGTCCACGTCGTCGGGTCGGTCGAGGTGCGCGATCGCGGACTTGCGTGGCATGACGACCCGCCTTCTCATCTGCCCTATATGACTCGGAAGATCAGGCTACCTCGCGGCCCAAGTCCCAGCCAGACCACCGTCAGACCCGGCGGAGGCGGCTCACGTCGCGCACGGCCCCGCGGTCGGCGGACGTCGCCATCGCGGCGTACGCCTGCAGCGCGGGCGACACGTAGCGGTCGCGGTCGACCGGCTGCCACGGGTTCTCGCGCGCCTCCATCTTGGCGCGCCGCTCGGCGAGGACCTCGTCGGGCACGTTGACGCGGATGAGGCGCGTCTCGACGTCGATCTCGATCTCGTCGCCGTCCTCGATGAGGCCGATCGTGCCGCCCGCGGCGGCCTCGGGGCTGATGTGCCCCACCGAGATGCCCGACGACCCGCCCGAGAACCGGCCGTCGGTGATGAGCGCGCACATCTTGCCCAGGCCGCGGCCCTTGATGAACGACGTCGGGTACAGCATCTCCTGCATGCCGGGGCCGCCGGACGGGCCCTCGTACCGCACGACCACGACGTGGCCGGGCTCGACCTCCTTGCGCAGGATCTTCTCGACCGCCTCGTCCTGCGACTCGCACACCAGCGCGCGCCCCACGAAGTGGAAGACGTCGGGGTCGATGCCCGCGGTCTTGAGGATCGCGCCGTCCTGCGCGAGGTTGCCGCGCAGCACCGCGAGCCCGCCCTCGACCGTGTACGCGTGCGCGACGTCGCGGATGCAGCCGTTCGCGGCGTCGGTGTCGAGGGACTCCCACACGTTCGACGTCGAGAACGCCTGCGTCGTGCGGACGCCGCCGGGCGCGGCGTGGAACAGGTCGACCGCGCGCTGCGTGGCCTTGCCGCCGCGCACGTCCCAGTCGTCGAGCCACGCGCGGAGCGTCGGGGTGTGCACGCTCGTCACGTCGTGGTCGAGCAGGCCGGCGCGGTCGAGCTCGCCCAGTAGCGCGGGGATGCCGCCGGCGCGGTGCACGTCCTCCATGTGGAAGTCCGGGTGGTTCGGCGCGACCTTCGACAGGCACGGCACGCGACGGCTGAGCGCGTCGATGTCGTCGAGCGTGAAGTCGACCTCGGCCTCCTGCGCGGCGGCCAGGATGTGCAGCACGGTGTTGGTCGAGCCGCCCATCGCGACGTCGAGCGTCATCGCGTTCGAGAACGCCGCGCGGGTCGCGATCGACCGCGGCGCCGCGGTGTCGTCCTCGTCGTCGTAGTAGCGCCGCGCGAGGTCCACGATCGTGCGCCCCGCCTCGAGGAACAGCTCGCGGCGCGCGCTGTGCGTCGCGAGCGTCGAGCCGTTGCCGGGCAGCGACAGCCCGAGCGCCTCGGTCAGGCAGTTCATCGAGTTGGCGGTGAACATGCCCGAGCACGAGCCGCACGTGGGGCACGCGTTCTCCTCGACGCTCGCGAGCGCCGCGTCCGACACGTTGTCGTCCGCCGAGTAGTTGATCGCGTTGATGAGGTTGAGGTGCGTCTTCGCGACGCCGTCCGCGACGACGGCCTTGCCGGCCTCCATCGGCCCGCCGGACACGAAGATCACCGGGATGTTCAGCCGCAGCGCCGCGTTGAGCATGCCGGGCGTGATCTTGTCGCAGTTGGAGATGCACACCAGGGCGTCGGCGCAGTGCGCCTGCACCATGTACTCGACCGAGTCGGCGATGAGGTCGCGGCTGGGCAGCGAGTACAGCATGCCCGCGTGCCCCATCGCGATGCCGTCGTCGACCGCGATGGTGTTGAACTCCTTGGCGACGCCGCCGGCCTCCTGGATCGCCGACGCGACGAGGTCGCCCATGTCCTTGAGGTGCACGTGCCCCGGCACGAACTGCGTGTACGAGTTCGCGATCGCGACGATCGGCTTGCCGAAGTCCTCCGAACCCATGCCCGTGGCGCGCCAGAGCGCACGCGCTCCGGCCATGTTGCGACCGTGGGTCGAGGTACGTGAGCGCAGGGGACGGCTCATCGCGCAGTTCTCCTTCGGGGGCGGGCACCGTGCTGGTGCCCGCCCACCGTACGTCGGCCCTGGTGCGGGGCGTCCCGCGCGTCCGGCCTGTGATCCTCCGAGGGCCGGACGCTCAGACGGCGGTGACGTGCGTCCAGCGCGCGTCGTCCAGCGTCACGGCGTAGGTCTCCCCCGCGAGCTCGACGCTCGCCTCGACCTCGCGCTCGGCGCACGACGGCCCGACCCACACGCGCAGCTCGCCGGGCTCGACCACGCGGCGACCCGAGCGGTCCGTGAACGCCAGGCGCGCGGCGGGCACCGTGAGCTCGACGTCGACGCTCTGCCCGGGGGCGAGCTCGACGCGGTGGTAGCCGAGCAGCTGCGCGACGGGGCGCGTGACGCTCGCGACGACGTCGTGCCCGTACAGCTGCACGACGTCGGCGCCCGTGCGGCCGCCCGTGTTGGTGACGGTCACCGTGACGGCCAGGCCGCCGTCGGTGGTCGCGCCGGGCGCGACCCGCAGGTCGGTGTGCGTGAACGTCGTGTACGACAGCCCGTGCCCGAACGGCAGCGTGGGCACCGTGCTGAGGTTGGTGACGTCGCCGTCGCCGCCCAGCGCGGGGTGCAGGTACGTGTACGGCTGCGCCCCGGCCGAGCGCGGCATGCTGATCGGCAGCCGGCCCGACGGGTTGACGCGCCCGCTCAGCAGCCCCGCGATCGCGGTGCCGCCCTCCTCGCCCGGGAAGAACGCCTGCACGGCCGCGGCGCAGCGCCCCAGCGCCCAGTCCACGGCGTACGGGCGGCCCGTGAGCATGACGAGCACGACGGGGGTGCCGGTCGCGAGCACGGCCTCGACGAGCTCGCGCTGCACGCCCGGCAGCTCGAGGTCGTCGCGGTCGCAGCCCTCGCCGACCGTGCCGCGGCCGAACAGCGCCGCGTGGTCGCCGACCACGAGCACGGCGACGTCGGCGTCGGACGCGATCGCGACGGCCTCGTCGAAGCCCGAGCGGTCGTCGTCGTCGACCGCGCAGCCGCGCGCGTAGGTGATCTGCGCGGCGTGCTCGCGGCGCAGCGCCTCGAGCACCGTGGGCGACTCGATGCCCACGGGCACGTCCGGGTGGTGCGCGAGCACGTGGTTGAGGAACGAGTAGCAGCCGAACAGCGCGGCCGTGCGGTCGGCGTTGGGGCCGACGACGGCGATGCGTGCGTCGGGCGCGACGGGCAGCGTGCCGTCGTTCGTCAGCAGCACGAGCGACCGCTCGGCCAGCTGCGCGGCGATCTCGCGGTGCTCGGGGCTGTCGAGGTCGACCTCGGTGGGCGGCTCGTCGTCGAACCGCGCGTCGAGCAGGCCGAGCTCCTCCTTCTGCGCGAGCGCGCGCAGCACGGCGCGGTCGACGAGCGCCTCGTCGACCGTGCCGGAGCGCACGGCCTCGGCGAGCGGCGTGAGGTACGCGTCGCCCGTGGGCAGCTCGATGTCGACGCCCGCCGCGAGCGCCTGCCCGGCGGCGTCGCCGAGGTCGGCCGCGACGTGGTGCAGCAGGTGCAGGAAGGCGACGCCGAAGTAGTCGGCGACGACCGTGCCGTCGAAGCCCCACCGGTCGCGCAGCACGCCGGTGAGCAGCTCGGGGTTGGCGGCGACGGGCACGCCGTCGATCTCGGCGTAGGAGTGCATGACCGAGCGGACGCCGCCGTCGAGCACGGCCATCTCGAACGGCGGGAGGAGCACGTCGGCGACCTCGCGCGGCCCCGCGTGCACGGGCCCGAAGTTGCGGCCCGACTGCGACGCCGAGTAGCCGACGAAGTGCTTGAGCGTCGCGTGGACGCCCGTGGACTGCAGACCGCGCACGTACGACGTGCCGAGCGTGCCGACGAGGTACGGGTCCTCCGAGATGCACTCGTCGACGCGGCCCCACCGGGGGTCGCGGATGACGTCGAGCACGGGCGCGAGGCCCTGGTGGACCCCGAGCGTGCGCATCGAGCGGCCGATGACCTCGCCCATGCGGGTCACGAGGTCGGCGTCGAACGACGAGCCCCACGCCAGCGGCGTCGGGAAGGTGGCGGCACCCCAGGCCGACAGGCCCGTCAGGCACTCCTCGTGCACGAGCGCGGGGATGCCCAGGCGGGTCTCGTTGACGAACCAGCGCTGCTTGTCCCACAGCCAGCGCGCGCGCTCGACCGCGTCGATCGGACGCGTGCCGTACACGCGCGTGAGGTGGCCCAGCCCGTCCTTGATGACGTCGTCGAGGCCGCGCTCGACCTCGAACTCGCCCTGCAGCGGCGCGACGGCCTCGCCCTCGCTCTTCTCCCAGAAGCCCACGATCTGGGCGAGCTTCTCCTCGAGCGTCATGCGCTCCAGGAGGTCGCGGACGCGGGTGCTGGGCTGCGACGGTGCAGCCGTCTGGAGATCCGTCACGGATCCGACTCCTTCGGGACAGGGAGCGGCAGGCGGCCGCGACGCAGGTGTGACGCAGGTACGGGTGTGGAGCAGGTACGGGGCGGTGCCCGCGCACGTCGACCGTGCGCGGGCACCGCGGTGCGGTCAGCCCTTGACCGCGCCCGTCAGGCCGCCGACGATGCGGCGCTCGAACAGGCTGAAGAACACCAGGGCGGGGAGCATCGACAGCGACGTGAACGCCAGGACGCGCGCCGTGTCGACGGAGTGCTGCGACGCGAACGCCTGCACCCCGAGCGGCAGCGTGAACGCCGACTCGTCGTTGAGGATGAACAGCGGGAGCATGTAGCTGTTCCAGCTCGCGATGAACGCGAGGATGCCGACCGTGACGACGCCGGGCATCGACAGCGGCACGACCATCCGCCAGAAGAACGACAGCTTGCTGCACCCGTCGAGCAGCGAGGCCTCCTCGATCTCGTCGGGGATGGCCCGCAGGAACGGGACCAGGATGATGATCGTCGTCGGCAGCGCGAACGCGACCTGCGGCAGGATCACGCCCGCGAGCGAGTTCATGAGGCCGAGCTCGCGCACCAGGATGTACAGCGGCGTGATCGCGACCGTCATGGGGAACATCAGGCCCGCCGCGAACAGCGAGTACAGCGCGCCGCGGCCGCGGAACCGGTACCGCGCCAGCACGTAGCTCGCCGCGAGGCCGAGCGCGACGACGCCGAGCGTCGTGCTCAGCGCGGCGACGGCCGAGTTGAGCACCTGGGTCCAGAAGACGCTGCCGCCGAGGACGTCGAGGTAGTTGCTGACCTGCCACGGCGAGGGCAGACCGGACGGGTCGAGCGTGATCTGCGAGTTCGTGCGGAACCCGCCGAGCACGATGTAGACGACCGGCGCCAGGATCGCGGCGATCAGCAGGGCGGCGACGCCCCAGACCGCGGCGTCGCCGCGGCGACGGCTCGAGGTCTTGCTGACCGTCGTGGCGGTCGTGGCCGGACGGCGGATCGTGGTGGTCGCCATCAGCGCTTCCCTCCCGTGGTCGCGCCCTCGGTGTCGCGCCGCAGCACGAAGCGCTGGTAGATGAGCGCGACGATCAGCGAGATGACGAAGAGGACGACGGCGACGGCGTTGCCGTAGCCGAAGCTGCCGGCGTTCCGCCCGTTGACGACCATGTAGGTCGCCATGGTCGAGGTGCCCGCGGTCGAGGCCACGTACTGGCCCCAGACGATGTAGACGAGGTCGAACAGCTGCAGCGAGCCGATGATCGACAGGAACGCCCAGATGCGCAGCGTGGGGCCGAGCAGCGGGAGCGTGATGCGCCGCTGGACCTGCCAGTACGACGCGCCGTCGATCGCGGCCGCCTCCGAGAGCTCCTCGGGGATGCCCTGCAGACCGGCGAGGAAGAGGATGACGGCGAAGCCGACGTACTTCCACGTGATGATGATCATCAGGGTCCAGATGGCGATCTTCGGGTCCGACAGCCAGTCACGCTGCAGGCCCTCGAGCCCGAGCTTGCCCAGCAGGTCGTTCACCGCACCCGAGGTCTGGAGCATGAGGCTCCAGCCGGTGCCGACGACGACCTCGGAGATCACGTACGGCACGAAGATGAGGACCCGGATGACCGACTGGCCGCGCATCTTGCGGTTGAGCAGGAGCGCCAGGGCGATCGCGATCGGTCCCTGCATCACGAGCGACATCACCATGATGAAGGCGTTGTGCCGCAGCGCGTCGTGGAACGTCGGGTCGGTGAGGATCGTGACGTAGTTCCGCAGGCCGACGAAGTCGGTCGGCGGGCCGAAGCCCTGCCAGCTGAAGAACCCGTAGTACGCCGCCATGACGACGGGGAAGATGACGAAGGCCAGGAAGACGATCAGGGCCGGGCCGGCGAGCAGGGCGATCTCCGCCCGCATGCGCCAACCGATCCCGCGGGCCCGCCCCGCCGAGGGCGGCACGGTGACCGTGCCGCCCTCGGCTGCGAGACCCGTGGGCGAGCCCTGTGCGTCGCGCACGTTCTCGCTGATGGATGACATCGTGGACTCTGCCTCAGCCCTTCGCGGCAGCGTCGTTGACGGCCTTGACGATCGCCTCGGGCGAGCCCGAGCCGGCGAGCATGTCGACCACGCCGACGTTCAGCGCGTTGCCGACGTTCTGGCCGAACAGCGTGTCGAGCCAGACCGAGACGTAGGCCGCGTCGTTGTACGCCGCGAGGACGTCCTGCAGGGCCGGGTCGGTGACGACGCCCTGCGCCTCCTTGCTGGCGGGCAGCGTGACGAAGGCCTCGGCGTACTTCTCCTGGTACTCCTTCTGCATGTAGAAGTTCAGGAAGTCGGCGCACTCCTTGGGGGCCTTGACCCAGCAGGAGTTGCCGTCGACGCCACCCATCATGGCCGACGGGTCACCCTTGCCGCCCTCGACGGCCGGGAAGGGGAACCAGCGCAGGTCCGCGAGGGGCTCCTTGGTCGGCGTGAGGTCCTTGATCACGCCCGGGTCCCACGCGCCCATGAGCTCCATCGCCGCCTGGTGGTTGGCGATGAGACCGGCGGACGAGCCGGCGCCCTGCTGGGCCGACGTCGTGAGGTAGCCGTCGTTGAACGGCTCCGTCTCGGCGAAGTCCTGCAGGTCCTGACCGGCCTTGAGGAAGCAGTCGTCGTCGAAGCTGCGCGACTCGGCGGCCTGGTCGATCGCGTCCTTCGAGCACTCGCGCAGCGCGAAGAAGTAGTACCAGTGCGCGGCGGGCCACGCGTCCTTCGCGCCGAGCGCGACCGGGCTGGTGCCCGCGGCCTTGAGCTTGGAGACCGCGTCGTTGAGCGAGGCCATGTCGGTCGGCGTCTCGGTGACGCCGGCCTCCTTGAAGAGGTCCTCGCTGTAGTAGATGCCGCCGGGCAGGATCGACTGCGGCATGCCGTAGACCTTGCCGTCGACCGAGAGCGCGGAGAGCGCGCCGTCGCCGAGCGCGGACTTGACCTCGGGCGAGATCAGGTCGGTCAGGTCCATGACCTGACCGGCCTTGACGACGTCGGCGAGCTTGCCGCCACCGCGCGACATGAAGATGTCCGGCGCGTCGCCCGCGTTGAGCGCGGTCTGCAGCTTGCCGTCCATGTCCTCGTTCTGGACGACCTGGGCCTTGATCTTGACGCCGGGGTTGGCGTCCTCGAAGGCCTTGATGGTGTCGTCCCAGAACTTCTTGCCGTCACCCGTGGTGGAGTTGTGCCACAGCGTCATCGTGACGTCGCCGCCGTCGCTGCCGTCGCCGCTGTCCTGCGAGCACGCCGTGATGCCGGCGGCCAAGACGAACACCGCTGAGGTGAGCGCCAGGGTCTTCCTCACGTTCATGAACCCGTCCTCTTCGTCGAGTCGATCCCTGTAGGGACGCGCCCTGCTCGGTCGTCGACCTCGCGGGACACGCATCCTGCACCGACGGAACGGCCCCCTCGCCGGCCCTCGGCACCCGGTCGGTGGCGACGTCGCCGTCCCCGACCGGGCTTGACGCTGACGAGTCTGAACCGGCGTCCGGGTCGAAGTCAAACGATGTCGATAACGATATCGGCACGATGGCCTATGCTCACCGTGTGGAGCAGGTCACCCGCGTCAAGATGGCCGACGTCGCCCGGACGGCAGGGGTGTCGGTCGCGACCGTGTCGAAGGTCGTCAACGGCCGTTACGGCGTCTCGCAGGAGACCCTGGCGCGCGTGCAGCAGGTGATCGACGACCTCGGGTACGAGGCGAGCCTCGGCGCGCGGTCGCTGCGCAGCCACCGCACCAACGTGCTCGGGATCCTCGTCGCCGAGTTCGAGCCGTTCTCGACCGAGCTGCTCAAGGGCGCCGGCTCCGTGGTCGCCAGCACGGGCTACGAGCTGCTCGCGTACTCGGGCGGCGGGGGCGGCGAGGTCGGCTGGGAGCGCCGGTACCTGTCGCGGCTGTCCGGCACGCTCATCGACGGCGCCGTGATCGTCACGCCCACCGTGCTCGACACCTACCCGGGCGTCCCCGTGATCGCGATCGACCCCCACGCGGGCCCCTCGGGCCTGCCCACCGTCGACTCCGACAACCTCGCCGGCGGCGTCATGGCGACCGAGCACCTGATCTCGCTCGGCCACCGCCGCATCGCGCACCTCGGCGGCCGCACCGACCTCGACTCGGCTCGGCTGCGCGAGCAGGGCTTCCGCCAGGCCATGGCCGCGGCGGGCCTGCCCGTCGACGAGTCGCTCGTGCTGCCCGGCGGGTACCGCCGGCTCACGTCGGCGGCGCCCGCGCACGACCTGCTGGACCGGCCCGACCGACCCACTGCGGTGTTCGCCGCCAACGACCTGTCGGCGCTCGCCGTGCTCGACGCCGCGCGCGACCTCGGGCTGCGCGTGCCGCACGACGTGTCGGTCGTCGGCTTCGACAACGTCCCCGAGTCCGCGCTGAGCGAGCCGCCGCTCACCACGGTCGCGCAGCCGCTGCGCGAGATGGGCGCGACGGCGCTGCGGATGCTCGCCGACCTCGTCTCGGGCCGCGAGGTGCCGATGCACCTGCGGCTCGCCACCGAGCTGCACGTGCGCTCGACCACGGCTCCCCCGCCGCCCTTCTGACGGCGGCCCGGCCTCAGGACCGCGCGGCCACGTCCGCCTCGGACTCCGCGCCCTCGCGCACGTGCCGCGTCACCCACGGCGCGAGCGCGAGCATGACGCCCGCGACCGCGAGCGACACGACGCCGATGCCGCCGAAGAACGCGGTGCGGCTGACGCCCTCGGTCACGGTGATGAGCTGCGCCGTGACCGCCTGACCGGCCGCGGGGGCGAGGAACCACAACGCCATGGCCTGACCGCGGAAGGCCCGCGGCGCGAGCAGCGTGGTCGCCGCGAGGCCGACCGGCGACAGGCACAGCTCGCCGAGCGTCTGCACCACGTACACGACCACCAGCACCCACCAGGGCGAGCGCCCCTCGCCGGCGACCGCGGACGCGCCCGCGAGGAACAGGAAGCTCGACGCCGCGAGCGCGAGGCCGAGCGCGAACTTCACCGCGGTCGACGGGCGGTCGCCCAGTCGCACCCACAGCCACGCGAACACGGGCGCCAGCAGGATGATCGCCGCCGGGTTGACCGACTGGTAGAGCACGGGCGAGATCGTCACGCCCAGCACGTCGAGGTCGGTGTGGTCGCGCGCGTACTGCGACAGCGTGCTGGACGCCTGCTCGAAGATCATCCAGAACAGCGCGGCGGCGACGAACAGCGGCACGTACGCGGTGAGGCGCGACCGCTCGGGCGCGGTGACCTTCGGCGACCGGAACATCACGAGGAACATCACGACGGGCGCCGCGAGCGCGAGGTAGGACAGCGCGTCGATGACGACGTCGAGCGGCCCACCGCCCCCGGCGCCGACGAGCCACGCGACGACGCCCGCGGCCACGACCGCGAGCAGCACCAGCAGGCCCGTCCGCACGACCTGCGGGCGGTCGGCGGGCGTCAACGGGTTCGGCACGGCGTCACCGGCGCCGTGCAGCGCACGACGACCGAGCACGAAGGCCACGAGCGCGAGGGCCATGCCGACCGCGGCGACCGAGAACCCCGCGTGGTAGCCGCCGACCTCGCGCGCGGCCTGCACGAGGAACGGGGCCGTGAAGGACCCGATGTTGATGCCCATGTAGAAGATCGAGAACGCCGAGTCGCGGCGCGGGTCGTCGCGCGAGTAGAGCTCGCCGACCATGCTCGAGACGTTCGGCTTGAGCAGCCCCGTGCCGAGCGCGACGAGCACGATGCCGAGGTAGGCGGTGCCGGCCGACGGCAGCGCGAGGCTCACGTGCCCGGCGGCGATGACGACGCCGCCCCACAGCACCGAGCGCCGCGCGCCGATCACCCGGTCGGCGGCCCAGCCGCCCACGACCGTGACGAGGTAGACCGCCGACCCGTAGACCGCGACCAGCGCGGCGCCCGACGCGTCGTCGAGGCCGAGCCCTCCGTTCACGACCGTGTCGGTGAGGAAGTAGAAGAGGATCGCCCGCATGCCGTAGTAGCTGAACCGCTCCCACAGCTCGGTCGTGAACAGCGTGTACAGCCCCAGCGGGTGGCCCAGCAGGGTGCGCCCGCCGGCGACGGCCGCGCGCGGCCCCGGTGCGGCGCGACCCGGTTCGTCGGCGGTGTCGCTCATCCGGCCATCGTGGCGTGCCGTCACGACGGGTGCACATCGGCGACCGTCGTCGGCGCGCCGGGCACCGCGTCCGGCTCGCCGGGCGGCGCGCCGCCGCGCGGGTTAGCGTGCCGCGTGCCGACGATCTGCTGGTTCCGCCGCGACCTGCGGCTGTCCGACCACCCCGCGCTGGTCGCGGCCGTCGCGCAGGCGCGCGCGGCCGACGACGAGGTCGTGGCGCTCTACGTCGTGGACCCCGCGCTGTGGCGGTCGGCCGGCGCGCCGCGGCTCGCGTACCTCGCGGCGTCGCTGCGTGCGCTCGACGAGGCGACCGGCGGCCGGCTCGTGGTGCGGCACGGCCGCGCGGAGGAGGTCGTGCCGCGCGTCGCGCGCGAGACCGGCGCGACGTCGGTGCACGTCAGCGCGGCCACCGAGCCCTACGGGCGGCGGCGCGACGACGCGGTCGAGGCCGCGCTCGGTGCCGACGTGCGCCTGGTGCGCACGGGCTGCCCCTACGCGGTCGCGCCCGGGCGCCTGAGCACCGGGCAGGGCGGCCCGTACCGGGTGTTCACGCCGTTCCGGAACGCCTGGCTCGACCACGGCTGGCACGAGCCCGCGCCGCGCCCGCGCGACGTCCCGTGGGCGACGCTGCGCGGCGACGGCGTGCCCGACGCCCCCGCGACCGACGTGCGACTGCCGCGCGCCGGCGAGCGCGCGGCGCGCGAGCGGTGGCGCGCGTTCGTCCGCGACGACCTCGCGGGGTACGACGTCGACCGGGACCGCCCCGACCTCGACGTGACGTCGTGGATGTCGGTGCACCTCAAGTACGGCGAGATCCACCCGCGCACGGTCCTCGCGGACCTCGCCGAGGCCGGGCGCGGCGCGCGGGGCGCGCTCGCGACGTCGGTCGCGACGTACCGGTCGGAGATCGCGTGGCGCGAGTTCCACGCCGACGTGCTGTGGCACTCCCCGTCCGCCGCGCGCCGCTCGCTGCGCGAGGTCGTGCCCGCCGACGCGTGGGCCACCGGCCCCGAGGCCGACGACGCGTTCGCGGCGTGGGCGCAGGGCCGGACCGGCTACCCGCTGGTCGACGCCGGCATGCGCCAGCTGCGCGCGCTCGGCTGGGTGCACAACCGCGTGCGCATGGTCGTCGCGTCGTTCCTCGTCAAGGACCTGCACGTCGAGTGGCAGCGCGGCGCCGACCACTTCATGGCGTGGCTCGTCGACGGCGACGTGCCGCAGAACCAGCTCAACTGGCAGTGGGTGGCCGGCACCGGACGCGACGCGGCACCGTACTTCCGCGTGTTCAACCCGGTGACGCAGGGCCTGAAGTTCGACCCGTCGGGCGACTACGTGCGCCGGTGGGTGCCCGAGCTGCGCGACGTGCCGGGCGCCGCCGTGCACGAGCCGTGGAGGCTGCCCGACGGCCCTCCCCACGGCTACCCCGCGCGCATGGTCGACCACAAGCACGAGCGGGAGGTCGCGCTGCGCGACCACGCCCGCCGGCCCGGCTGAGCGGGTCCGCCGCACGCCCGTCGCCGCGTGCCGGCGCCGGGCTCGCGCGTCAGGTGCGCGCGACCTCGTTGACCGGGGGCTCCCCCGCGAGCAGCGCCTCGAGCTGACGCCGCACGAGCGCGGCGACGCGCGGGAACGTCGCGTCGGTGTTGCCGCCCTGGTGCGCGGTCACCAGCAGGTTCGGCGCGTGCCACAGCGGGTGGTCGGGCGGCAGCGGCTCGGGGTCGGTGACGTCGAGCGCGGCGCGCAGCCGGCCCGCCGTGAGCTCGGCCAGCAGCGCGTCGGTGTCGACGACCTTGCCGCGTGCCACGTTGACCACCACGGCGCCGTCCTTCAGCCGCGCGAGCGCCGCGGCGTCGAGCAGGTGGTACGACGTGCGGGACAACGGGATCGCGAGCACCACGACGTCCGCGTCGGGCAGCAGGTCCGGCAGCTCGTCGACGCCGTGCACGTGCCCGTCGGCGTCGTCGCGCGCGGTCGAGGCGACGCGCACGAGGTCGACCTCGAAGGGCCGGAACCGGGCGACGATCGCCCGGCCCACCGACCCCTGCCCGACGACGACCACCCGCCGGTCCGCGAGCGACGGCCCGAACGGGTTGTCCCACCGCCCGTCCGCCATCGCGCGCACCGCGCGCGGCAGGTCGCGCTGGACCGCGAGCGTGAGGCCGACGGCCAGCTCGGCCGTGCCCGCGTCGTGCACGCCGCGGCCGTTGCACAGCACGACGCCCGGCGGCAGGTGCGGCAGCGCGTGCTCGTACCCCGCGCTCGGCAGCTGCACGTACCGCAGCCGCGGCAGGTCGCGCAGCACGTCGAACCCGCCGGGCCGCACGAAGTAGTGCGGGATCACGACGAGGTCGACCGCCGCGGCCGTCGCGGGGTCGAGCGGGCCCGCCAGGTCCCAGCGGACCAGCCGGAGCCCGCCCGCGTGCGCGGCGGCGACGTCGGCGAGGCGCGCCAGCAGGTCGTCGTCCGGCACGGTCGCCGTGAGCACCCGGTCAGCCACCGATGCGCCCCGCGCGGTACTCGTCCTCGAGCATCGACATGACGACCGCGTCGCACCAGCCGTCGCCGTCGCGGTACGCGTCGCGGCGGCGCCCCTCGACCCGGAAGCCGATGTTCTCGTACAGCGACACCGCGCGCGTGTTGATGCTCAGCGCCTCGAGCTCGACCCGGTGCAGCCCGAGGCCCTCGAACGCGAACTCGAGCACCAGCTCGATGGCCTCGGTGCCGTAGCCGCGACCGCGGTAGAGCGGGCGCATCGACAGGCGCAGGCTCGCGCAGCGCACGTCCTCGTCGACGTCCGAGAGCACGATCTCGCCCCGGAACTCGTCGTCGCCGTCGACGGTGACCGCGAAGTCGTACCGCCCCTGCGCGGCCTCACGGCTCGCGCACCACGCGTCGACCTCGGCGCGCGCGAACGTGCGCGTCGTGCCCGTGAGGCGGTTGCCCTCGGCGTCGTCGAGCATGTCCCACATCGCGTCGGCGTCGTCGGCGCGCACCGGGCGCAGCACGATCATCTCGCCCTGGAGCGTCGGCTTCTGCATGGCACCTCCCGTCGCGGCCCGGTCACGGTGGCCGGGCGCTGCACGCACGTGCCCCGCGGCGCGCGTCGGATCGTACGGGCCCCGTGTGACCGAGGTGTTGCGTCCCGACCCGCGCCGCGGGGTGTGGCCGTCAGCCCTGCACGCGCTCCAGCACGAGCTCGCGGACGCGGCCGGCGTCGGCCTGCCCGCGGGTCGCCTTCATGACCGCGCCGATGATCGCCCCGACCGGCCCGAGGTTGCCCGAGCGGATCTTGTCGGCGATGTCGGGCTGCGCCGCGAGCGCCGCGTCGATGGCCTCGAGCAGCGGGCCGTCGTCCGACACGACCTCGAGACCGCGTGCGACGACGACCTGCTCGGGGTCGCCCTCACCGGCCAGCACACCCTCGAGCACCTGGCGCGCGAGCTTGTCGTTGATCCGCCCGGCGTCGACGAGCTGCTGCAGCGCGCCGATCTGCGCGGGCGTGATCGGCAGGTCCGCGAGCTCGACCTCCTGCTGCTTGGCCGTACGGGCGAGCTCGCCCATCCACCACTTGCGCGCCGCGGCCGGGCTCGCGCCCGCCGCGACCGTCGCCTCGATGAGCTCGACGGCACCCGCGTTGACGACGTCGCGCATCTCGGCGTCGGCGTAGCCCCACTCGCCCTGCAGCCGGCGGCGGCGCGCCTGCGGCAGCTCGGGCAGCGCGGCGCGGATCTCCTCGACCCACGCACGGTCCGGCACGACCGGCACGAGGTCCGGCTCGGGGAAGTAGCGGTAGTCCTCGGCGTCGGACTTCACGCGTCCGGCCGTCGTGATGCCGGTGTCCTCGTGCCAGTGCCGCGTCTCCTGGACGATGGCACCGCCCGCGTCGAGCACGGCCGCCTGGCGGCCGATCTCGTAGCGGACCGCGCGCTCGACCGAGCGGAACGAGTTGACGTTCTTGGTCTCGGTGCGGGTGCCGAGCGGGGACTGCGGGGTCGCGCGCAGCGACACGTTCACGTCGGCGCGCACGTTGCCGCGCTCCATGCGGGCCTCGGACACGCCGAGGGCGCGGAACAGGTCGCGCAGCGTCTGCACGTAGGCGCGCGCGACCTCGGGGGCCCGCTCGCCCGCACCCGTGATGGGCCGCGTGACGATCTCCACGAGGGGCACGCCCGCGCGGTTGTAGTCGACCAGCGAGTACTCGGCGCCGTGGATGCGCCCGGTGGCGCCGCCGACGTGCGTGTTCTTGCCGGCGTCCTCCTCCATGTGCGCGCGCTCGATCTCGACGCGGAACGTCGTGCCGTCCTCGAGCTCGACGTCCACGTACCCGTCGTGCGCGATCGGCTCGTCGTACTGCGACGTCTGGAAGTTCTTCGGCACGTCCGGGTAGAAGTAGTTCTTCCGTGCGAACCGGCAGGACTGCGCGATCTCGCAGTTCAGCGCCAGGCCGATGCGGATCGCGTACTCCACCGCGGTGCCGTTGACCGCGGGCAGCGCGCCCGGAAGGCCGAGGCTCACGGGCGTGATCTGCGTGTTCGGCTCCTCGCCGAACGACTGCTCGGCGCCGTCGAACATCTTGGTGCGGGTGCCGAGCTCGACGTGCACCTCGATGCCGATGACCGGGTCGAACCGGGCCACCGCGTCGTCGTAGTCGACCAGGTCGACGTTCGTCGTCGTCATCAGGCTGCCCCTCCGGCCAGCTCGGGGGCGCGGCCCAGGAGCGGGCCCTCCCAGCTCGTCTCCAGCAGCTGCTCGAGCGTGGCGCCCACGCGGTACAGGCGGGCGTCCTCACGGGCCGGGGCCAGGATCTGGAACCCGACCGGCAGCCCGTCGTCCGACAGGCCGTTCGGCAGCGACATGCCCGGCACGCCCGCGAGGTTCGCGGGGATCGTCGCGACGTCGTTGAGGTACATCGCGAGCGGGTCGTCGAGCTTCTCGCCCAGCTTGAACGCCGTGGTCGGCGCGGTCGGCGAGACCAGCACGTCGGCCTGCTCGAACGCGGCGTCGAAGTCGCGCTGGATGAGCGTGCGGACCTTCTGCGCCGAGCCGTAGTAGGCGTCGTAGTAGCCCGCGCTCAGCGCGTAGGTGCCGAGGATGATGCGGCGCTTGACCTCGTCGCCGAAGCCCTGGCCGCGGGTCGCGGCCATGACGCGCTCGGCGGTCACGGGCCCCTCGGACGGCTCGACGCGCAGGCCGAAGCGCATACCGTCGAACTTCGCGAGGTTGCTCGACGCCTCGGCGGGCAGGATCAGGTAGTACGCGGCGAGCGCGTACGTGAAGTGCGGGCAGGAGACCTCGACGACCTCGGCGCCCGCCGACCGCAGCGCGTCGAGGGACTCCTCGAACCGCGCGAGGACGCCGGGCTGGTAGCCCTCGCCCTGCAGCTCGCGCACGACGCCGACCTTGAGGCCGCGCAGGTCGCCCGACGCGCCCTCGCGGGCCGCCGCGACGTAGCCCGTCGCGGGGTCGGGCAGCGACGTCGAGTCGCGCGGGTCGTGCCCGCCGATCAGCTCGTGCAGCAGCGCCGCGTCGAGCACCGTGCGCGTGCACGGCCCGGCCTGGTCGAGGCTGCTGGCCAGCGCGATCAGCCCGTACCGCGACACGCTGCCGTACGTGGGCTTGACGCCGACCGTGCCCGTGACGGCCGCGGGCTGCCGGATCGAGCCGCCCGTGTCGGTGCCGATCGCGAGCGGCGCCTCGTACGCGGCGACGGCCGCGGCGGACCCGCCGCCCGAGCCGCCGGGGATCCGCTCGAGGTCCCACGGGTTGTGCGTGTTGCCGTACGCCGAGTGCTCGGTCGACGACCCCATGGCGAACTCGTCCATGTTGGTCTTGCCGAGGACCGGCAGGCCGGCGGCCTTGATGCGCTCGACGAGCGTCGCGTCGTAGGGCGGCACCCAGCCCTCGAGGATGCGCGAGCCGGCCGTGGTCGGCAGCCCGCGGGTCACGACCACGTCCTTGACGGCGATCGGGACGCCCGCGAGCGCGTGCAGGTCGTCGCCCGCGGCGCGGCGCGCGTCGACGTCGGCGGCGGTCGCGAGGGCCTCGTCGGCCGCGACGTGCAGATAGGCGTGGACGGCGGGCTCGACGGCCGCGATCCGGTCGAGGTGCGCCTGCGTCGCCTCGACGCTCGTCACCTCGCGCGCGGTCAGGCGGTCGGCCAGCTCGGCGGCGGTCAGGCGGGTCAGGTCGGTCACGTCACTCCTCCCCGAGGATCTGCGGGACGAGGAACTTGCCGTCCTGCGCGGCGGGCGCCTGCGCGAGCACCTCGTCGCGGTCGAGCGGCGCGACGGGCTCGTCGGCGCGGAACACGTTGGACAGCGGCAGCGGGTGGCTCGTGGCCGGCACGTCCGGGGTGGCGACCTCGGACACGCGGGCGACGGACTCGACGATGACGTCGAGCTCGCCCGCCAGCCGGTCGGTCTCGGCCGGTGTCAGGTCGATCCGGGCGAGCGCGGCGACGCGCGCGACCTCGTCGCGGGAGAGGGTGGACATGGCCTGGAGTCTAGACGTGGTGGGTCCCCCCGCCGCCGGTCCGTCGCGTCGCGGCGCGTGGGCCTGCGCCGCCGGACGCGCCGTGGGGCGTGCAGACGTGTCATGTCGCCTGTGACGGCTCAGACCCCCGCAAACCGGGCGTCGGCATGCCCCGAAAGGGTCATTGTCGCTGGTCAACGCGTCTCGATAACGTTCTCGATAACGTTCCCCACCGATCCCGGGCGCACCGGCGCGCCCGCCGGGGTGAGGAGCGGCACGTCCCCGACACGGCACCGCAGCCGCGTCGGCATGCACGCGAAGGAGCGACATGCACGCACCCGCCCAGGGGCGACGGCACCGGCGCGCGATCGGAGGTGCGGCGGCCGCCACGGCCCTCGTGCTCACCGGTCTCGTGGCACCACCCGGCGCCGTTGCCGCCGACACCGGCACCGTCCCGTACACCGTGATGTTCAACAACTTCGAGAGCAGCGTCGGCAGCCGGGCACCCGCCTGGTCCGCGCTCGACGTCGCGGGCCCCTCGGGCACGCCGGCCGCCACGTCCTTCTCGACCACCGACGTGCGCACGCGCGTCAGCCACGCGCGCAGCCTCCGCGTCGCCGCGCGCGACCACGTCGGCGACGGCGCCCAGATGCCGATCCCGGCGACCCTGCTCACGGCCGGGCAGACCTACACGATCTCCGTGTGGGTGCACGTCGCCGAGGGCTCGACCCCCGTGGCCGCCGGCACGCCGCTCACCGCGCGCGTCGCCGTCGGCGGCACCGCGCTGCCCGCCGCCGCGGGCACGGACCTCGTCCTCCAGCCCGGCGTCTGGAAGCGCGTCGCCGTCACCTACACGCACACCGCCGGCGCGACCCCGCTCACGGTGTCGATCGACAACACCACGGGCACGTTCTACCTCGACGACGCCATGGTCTCCGGCCAGCGGGTCGGCGACCCCGTGCCCGCCACCGGGACCCTCAAGAACACCCTGGGCTACCCCGTCGGCGTCGCCGTCGAGCGCCGCTCGACCCTCGTCGGCACCGAGCCCGAGCAGGTCCTCAGCGCGCAGTTCGACCAGGTCACGCCCGAGAACGCCATGAAGCCCGAGTCCTGGTACGGCGCCGACGGCAAGTTCGCCGGCTCGCCCGGCGCCGAGATGACCTCCAACGAGGGCGCCGACGCGCTCATGGACTGGGCCAAGCGCAACGACGGCCGCGTCTACGGGCACGTGCTCGTGTGGCACGGGCAGAACCCCGGCTGGTTCTTCCAGGACGGCAACGGCCAGCCGCTCGACGCCGCGGCGCTGAGCGCACGCATGCGCACGCACATCTTCGACGTCGCCGAGTACCTGTCGGACCGGTACGGCCCGTTCGGCTCGCCCGGCAACCCGCTCGCGGCGTTCGACGTCGTCAACGAGGTCATCGCCGACAGCGCGTCGACCGCGTCGAACGGCATGCGCACCAGCACGTGGTTCAACACGCTCGGCGAGCAGTTCGTCGACCAGGCGTTCCGCGACGCGGACGAGGCGTTCAACGACGTCTACGCCGCCCCCGGCAGCGACCGCCCGGTCAAGCTCTTCATCAACGACTACGGCACCGAGGGCGGTGACGCCGCCGGGTCCAAGCTCAACCGCTACTACGACCTCGTGCAGCGGCTGATCGCGCGCGACGTGCCGATCGACGGCGTCGGGCACCAGTACCACGTCAACCTCAACACCCCGACCGCGAACCTGCGCACGGGTCTCGAGAAGTTCACCGCCACCGGGCTGCAGCTCGCGGTCACCGAGTTCGACGTGACCACCGGCTACCCGCAGACGGAGCGCCTGGCGATCCGGCAGGGGCAGTACTACCGGACCGCGTTCGACATCTTCAACGCGTACGACCGCGCCAACCCCGACCGCCTGTTCTCGGTCACGGTGTGGGGCCTCAACGACGCGGGGTCGTGGCTGTACTACGACGGCGCGCCGCTGATGTTCGACGACTACCTCAACCCGAAGTGGTCGCTCGTCGGCGCCCTGGGCGGCGACGTGCCCGCCGAGCCGAAGGCGATGACGGTGTTCGGCGGCGAGGTCGACCTCGACGCGCCGCGCGTCACGAGCGACCCGCAGTGGCAGCTCGTCGCGCCCGCCGCGGTCGGCGACCACGCGCGGTTCGCGCTGCGGTGGTCCCCCGACACGCTGACGGCGTACGTCGACGTGACCGACGCGAGCGTCGAGGCGACCGACGCCGTCACGTTCCGCGTCGGCGCGCAGCGGTACACGTTCGCGCGGTCCGGCGAGGGTGACGTGCCGGGTGCCGTCACGCAGCGCGCCGACGGCTGGACGGCCGTCGTGCAGCTGCCGCTGACCGGTGCGGCCGAGGGCGGCACCGTGCCGTTCGACGTCGCCGTGACGGACGGTGCCACGACCGCGGGGTGGAACGCCCCGGGGATCCTCGGCGAGCTCACGCTGCGCGAGCCGCTGTCGCACGTCGACGTGCTCCAGGTCGACGCTCCCCCGGCGGTCGACGCCGAGGTCGACGACCTGTGGGCGGCGGCCCCCGTGGTCCGCACCGACAAGGTCACGCAGGGCAGCGCGGCGGCGGCCTACGCCGACGTGCGCACGGTGTGGTCGGGCGACGGCTCGTCGTTCTTCCTGCTGGCCGAGGTCACCGACCCGCAGGTCAGCCTCGCGCCGAACAACGCGTGGGAGAAGGACTCGCTCGAGATCTTCGTCGACCCGGGCAACGCCAAGAACGGCGCGTACCGCGCCGACGACGTCCAGATCCGCATCGCGGCCGACAACGCGGTCTCGAGCGGCGCGGGCCGCGTCGTGGCGTCCGCCACCCGGCAGACGGACACGGGCTACGTGGTCGAGGCGGAGATCAGCCTCCTCGCGGCGGGCGGGCCCGGCACGCTCCACGGCCTGGACTTCCAGGTCAACGACGCGACCGGCAACGCCCGCACGGGCGTCAAGGCGTGGGCCGACCCGACCGGCCAGGGCTACCAGAACACGGCCCGCTGGGGCGTCGCACGGCTCGCCGAGCGACGCACGCCGGCCCTCGCGCTCGGGACCGACGAGGTGCGGGCGGGCGGCGACGTCACCGTGACGGCGACCGGGTTCCCGGCACGCGCCACGGTCGAGCTGCAGCTCGTCGCGGCGACGTCGGGTGCGGCACGCGCCGCGGCCGACCCCGTCGCGCTCGGCACGGTCGAGGTCGCGGCGGACGGGGTCGCGGAGACCACGGTCACCGTGCCCGCGTCGGTCGCCGCCGGTGACTACCGGGTCGCGGCCGTGACCGCCGACGAGACCCTCGCCACGGCGGACCTGCGGGTCGTCGCGGCGGCGGTCGAGCCGACGCCCGAGCCGACGCCCGAGCCGACGCCCGACCCGACCGGCTC
>NZ_BCRB01000068.1 GCF_001552375.1 Cellulomonas iranensis NBRC 101100 = JCM 18110
GGGCCCGCCGAGCCGGCCGGCCGGCCCGCTGCCGCCGTCGACGACGGTCCGGGCACGGCACCGGGCCGGGACGGTGCCGCGTGAGCGGCGTGCGGTCGCTGCCGGTCCCGGACGGCCTGGCCGGCGAGCGGGTCGACGCGGCCCTCGCGCGGCTGCTCGGGCTCTCGCGCACGCGCGCGGCGGACCTCGCGACGGACGGCGCCGTGCGGGTCGACGGCCGCGCGGTCGCCAAGTCGGACCGGCTGGTCGCGGGCACGTGGCTCGAGGTCGACCTCACCGAGCCCGCACCGGCGACGCCCGTGGTCGTGCCCGAGCCCGTGCCGGGCATGCGGATCGTGCACGACGACGACGACGTCGTGGTCGTCGACAAGCCCGTCGGCGTGGCCGCGCACCCGTCGCCGGGGTGGACGGGGCCGACGGTGGTCGGGGCGCTCGCGGCGGCCGGCTACCGGATCTCGACGTCCGGCTCGGCCGAGCGCCAGGGGATCGTGCACCGCCTCGACGCGGGCACGTCGGGCCTCATGGTCGTGGCGAAGAGCGAGCACGCGTACACGGTGCTCAAGCGCGCGTTCAAGGAGCGCACGGTCGAGAAGGTGTACCACGCGCTCGCGCAGGGCCACCCGTCGCCGACGACCGGCACGATCGACGCACCGATCGGCCGGCACCCGTCGTCGGACTGGAAGTTCGCGGTCGTCGCGGACGGCAAGCCGTCGGTGACGCACTACGAGGTGCTCGAGATGCTGCCAGGCGCGTCGCTCGTCGAGGTGCACCTCGAGACCGGGCGCACGCACCAGATCCGCGTGCACTTCGCGGCGCTGCGGCACAGCCTCGTGGGCGACCTCACGTACGGCGCGGACCCGGCGCTCGCGGCGCGCGTGGGCGTGCGGCGGCAGTGGCTGCACGCCGTCCGTCTGGGGTTCGAGCACCCGGGCACGGGGCAGTGGCTCGAGACGCGCAGCGAGTACCCCGACGACCTCGCGGCGGCGCTCGAGGCGTTGCGGGGCGCCTACTCCTGATCGGCACCCCTCGCCCGGCGGGCCGCGTCGGGGGCGTCGGTGGGGCGACGTAGGATCGCACGCATGGCTGCTGGAGGATCCCCGGACCCGTCCTTCGTCCACCTCCACGTGCACAGCGAGTACTCGATGCTCGACGGTGCCGCCCGCATCGGCGAGATGCTCGACGAGGCCGCGCGCCTCGGGCAGCAGGCGATGGCGATCACCGACCACGGGTACCTGTTCGGGGCGTTCGAGTTCTGGCAGAAGGCCACCGACCGGGGCGTGAAGCCGATCATCGGGGTCGAGGCGTACGTCACGCCGGGCACGAGCCGGTTCGACCAGAACCGCGTGCGGTGGGGCGAGGCGCACCAGGCCGCCGACGACGTGTCGGCGCGCGGCGCGTACACGCACATGACGCTGCTGAGCCGCACCACCGCGGGCATGCACAACCTGTTCCGGATGGGGTCGCTCGCGTCCGTCGAGGGGCAGATGGGCAAGTGGCCCCGCATGGACCGCGAACTGCTGTCGCGCTACGCCGACGGCCTGATCGCGACCACGGGCTGCCCGTCGGGCGAGGTGCAGACGCGGCTGCGCCTGGGTCACTGGGACGAGGCCGTGCGCGCGGCGGGCGAGCTGCAGGACATCTTCGGCAAGGAGTTCTTCTACGTCGAGGTCATGGACCACGGGCTCGACATCGAGAAGCGCGTCATCAAGGACCTGCTGCGCGTCGCCGAGGCCATCGGGGCGCCGCTGGTCGCGACGAACGACCTGCACTACACGCGCGAGGAGGACGCCCACGCGCACGAGGTGCTGCTCGCCGTCCAGTCCGGGTCGACGCTCGACGAGCCGACCAGCGACAACGGCGGGTCGCGGTTCGCGTTCGGCGGCACGGGCTACTACGTGAAGTCCGCGGCCGAGATGCGCCGCACGTGGGCCGAGCTGCCCGAGGCGTGCGACAACACGCTGCTCATCGCCGAGCAGTGCGACGTGTCGTTCAACACCGGCGCGAACTACATGCCGCGGTTCCCCGTGCCCGCGGGGGAGAACGAGGACTCCTGGTTCGTCAAGGAGGTCCAGAACGGTCTGCTGCGGCGCTACTCCGGCTCGATCCCGGACGCGGTGCAGAAGCAGGCCGACTACGAGGTCGGCGTCATCACGCAGCTCGGGTTCTCGGGCTACTTCCTCGTGGTCGCGGACTTCATCAACTGGGCCAAGGCGCAGGGCATCCGCGTCGGGCCGGGCCGTGGCTCGGCCGCCGGCTCGATGGCGTCGTACGCGATGGGCATCACCGAGCTCGACCCGCTCGAGCACGGCCTGATCTTCGAGCGCTTCCTCAACCCCGAGCGCGTGTCCTGGCCCGACGTCGACGTCGACTTCGACGAGCGTCGGCGCGGCGAGGTCATCCGGTACGTCACCGAGAAGTACGGCGACGACCGGGTCTGCCAGATCGTCACCTACGGCACCATCAAGGCCAAGCAGGCGCTCAAGGACGCGTCGCGCGTGCTGGGCTTCCCGTTCGCGATGGGGGAGAAGCTCACCAAGGCGATGCCGCCGCCCGTCATGGGCAAGGACATCCCGCTGTCCGGCATGTACGACCCCGAGCACCCGCGGTACGCCGAGGCGGACGAGTTCCGCCAGGTCGTCGCGGCGGACCCCGAGGCGCAGCGCGTGCTCGAGACCGCGCGCGGCCTGGAGAACCTCAAGCGGCAGTGGGGCGTGCACGCGGCCGGCGTCATCATGTCGAGCGAGCCGCTGCTCGACATCATCCCGATCATGAAGCGCCCGCAGGACGGCGCGATCATCACGCAGTTCGACCAGCCGGCGTCCGAGGCGCTCGGGCTGATCAAGATGGACTTCCTGGGCCTGCGCAACCTCACGATCCTCGACGACGCGCTCGAGAACATCGTGATGAACGGCAAGGAGCCCATCGCGATCGAGGAGGTCCCCCTCGACGACCGCGCGACGTACGAGCTCCTGGGCCGCGGCGACACCCTGGGCGTGTTCCAGCTCGACGGCGGGCCGATGCGGTCGCTGCTGCGGCAGATGCGCCCCGACAACTTCGAGGACGTGTCGGCCGTCATCGCGCTGTACCGCCCCGGCCCGATGGGCATGAACTCGCACGTGAACTACGCGCTGCGCAAGAACGGGCTGCAGGAGATCGAGCCGATCCACCCCGAGCTCGTCGAGCCGCTCGAGGACGTGGTGGGCGTCACCCACGGCCTGATCGTCTACCAGGAGCAGGTGCAGCGCGCCGCGCAGAAGCTCGCCGGGTACTCGCTCGGCCAGGCCGACCTGCTGCGCCGCGCGATGGGCAAGAAGAAGAAGGAGGTCCTCGACAAGGAGTTCGTGCCCTTCCAGGCGGGCATGCGCGAGCGGGGCTACTCCGACGCGGCGATCCAGGCGGTGTGGGACGTGCTCGTCCCGTTCGCCGGGTACGCGTTCAACAAGGCGCACTCCGCGGCGTACGGCGTCGTGTCGTACTGGACGGCCTACCTCAAGGCGAACTACCCGACCGAGTACATGGCGGGCCTGCTCACGTCGGTGCGCGACGACAAGGACAAGTCGGCGCTGTACCTCGGCGAGTGCCGCCACATGGGCATCACGGTCCTGCCGCCCGACGTCAACTCGTCGTCGGCGAACTTCACGGCCGTCGGCGCCGACATCCGCTTCGGCCTCACCGCGGTCCGCAACGTCGGCGCCAACGTGGTCGACGCGATCGTCGCGGCGCGCGAGGAGAAGGGCGCGTTCACGTCGTTCACGGACTTCCTCGACAAGGTGCCGGCCGTCGTGTGCAACAAGCGGACGATCGAGTCGCTCATCAAGGCGGGCGCCTTCGACTCGCTCGGGCACGCGCGGCGTTCGCTGCTGCTGATCCACGAGCAGGCGGTCGACGCCGTCATCGACGTCAAGCGCAAGGAGGCGACGGGCCAGTTCGACCTGTTCGCCGAGCTGGGCGGCGACGAGGAGACCGGCAGCGGCATCGCCGTGACGATCCCCGACCTGCCCGACTGGGACAAGAAGCAGCGGCTCGCGTTCGAGCGCGAGATGCTCGGCCTCTACGTGTCCGACCACCCGCTGTCGGGTCTCGAGCACGTGCTGTCCGCACAGGCCGACGTCTCGATCGCGACGCTCAACGCCGACGAGGCGCGCCCCGACGGGTCGACCGTCGTGGTGGCGGGGCTCGTCACGAGCCTGCAGCGCAAGATGTCCAAGCAGGGCAACCCGTGGGCCGCCGTGACGCTCGAGGACATGGAGGGCTCCGTCGAGATCATGTTCTTCGGCGAGACCTACCTCGCCTACTCGACCGTGCTCGCCGAGGACGCGGTGCTCGTGATCCGCGGGCGCGTGCGACGGCGCGACGACCAGATGCAGCTGCAGGCGATGGAGGTGACGATCCCCGACACGTCGGCTGTCGCCGACGCGCCCGTCGTGGTGTCGCTCGCCGAGTCGCGCTGCACGCCGCCCGTCGTCGAGCGGCTGCGGGAGGTGCTGTCGACGCACCCCGGCGTGACCGAGGTGCACCTGCGGCTCACGAGCCCCGGCCGCGCGGTCGTCATGCGGCTCGGCGACGGGTTCCGCGTCGAGCGCTCGCCGTCGCTGTACGGCGACCTCAAGGCGCTGCTCGGGCCGAGCTGCCTCGCGACGCCGGGGCAGGCGACGGTGGGGCTGGCCTCCTAGCGCGCGCGGGTCCGTGGCCGGTGCGCCGCCGCGGACCTGGCGCCCGCGGACCTCGCACCGCGCCCGCGGCGGAGGGCGCCGTCGGTCGGTGCGCCGCGCTCAGTCCTCGTCGTCGAGCTCGACGACCGCCTGCAGCGGACCGCCCGGCAGGTCGACCTCGACGACGTCCCCGACCTGCAGCTGCCGGCCGCGGCGCGTCTCCGGCTCGCCGTTGACGGTCACGGCGTCGTCGTCGAGCAGCGCGCGGGCCTGCCCGCCGGTCTCGGCGAGCCCGACGAGCTTGAGGAACTGGCCGAGGCGGATGGGGTCGTCGCGCGTGCTCACGCGCCCAGTCTGGCAGGACACGGCGCACGTGCGACGACGGGCCGTGCGGGTCGCGGCCCCGGGGGCGGCACCCGGGCGCGAGGTGTGTCGCGGACGGACGGGAGCACGCGCGCCTCGCGGCCTAGAATCCGAGACGTGATCTCCCGCATCGACCTGCGCGGTCGGACCCTGTCGCGTCGTGAGCTGCTCGACGAGCTGCCCCGGGCCGAGCTCGACGTCGAGCACGCCGCGGCGGCCGTCGCGCCGATCCTCGAGCAGGTGCGCGCGCACGGCGCGGCCGCGCTGCGCGACCTGTCCGAGCGCTTCGACGGCGTGCGGCCGGTGCACGTGCGCGTGCCGGCCGAGGTCGTCGCGGCCGCGGTGGACGCGCTCGACCCGCGCGTGCGCGCGGCGCTCGAGGAGACGATCGTGCGGGTGCGTCGCGTGCACGCCGCGCAGCGACCCGCCGACTTCACGGTCGAGGTGGCCCCCGGAGCGCAGGTGCGCCAGCGGTGGCTGCCCGTGCGGCGCGTCGGGCTGTACGTGCCCGGCGGGCTCGCGGTGTACCCGTCGTCGGTGGTCATGAACGTCGTGGCGGCGCAGGAGGCGGGCGTCGAGTCGCTCGCGGTCGTGTCGCCGCCCCAGAAGGACCGCGACGGGCTGCCCGACCCGGTCGTGCTCGCGACGTGCGCGCTGCTCGGCGTCGACGAGGTCTACGCGGTCGGCGGCGCGCAGGCCGTCGCGATGCTCGCCTACGGCGCCGCCGGCTCGGAGGACGTCGACGGCGAGACGCTCTGCGAGCCGGTCGACGTCATCACCGGGCCCGGCAACGTCTACGTCGCGGCGGCCAAGCGCCTCGTGCGCGGTCTCGTCGGGATCGACGCCGAGGCCGGGCCGACCGAGATCGCGGTCCTCGCGGACGGCACGGCCGACGCCGTGCACGTCGCGGCCGACCTCGTGTCGCAGGCCGAGCACGACCCGCTCGCCGCGGCCGTGCTCGTCACGCCGTCGGTCGAGCTCGCGGGCGCGGTCGAGGCCAAGCTCGTCGACCGCGTCGAGGACACGGTGAACCGCGAGCGGGTCGCCACCGCGCTGCGCGGCTCGCAGTCGGCGATCGTGCTCGTCGACGACCTCGAGGCCGGGCTGGCCGTCGTCAACGCGTACGGCGCCGAGCACCTCGAGATCCAGACGGTCGACGCGGCCGCGTGGGCGGAGCGGGTCACGAGCGCCGGTGCGATCTTCGTCGGCCCCTGGTCGCCCGTGTCGCTCGGCGACTACATGGCCGGGTCCAACCACGTGCTGCCCACGGGCGGCTGCGCGCACTTCGCGAGCGGCCTGGGCGTGCACTCGTTCCTGCGTGCCGTCCAGGTGATCGAGTACGACGCCGACGCGCTCGCGGTCGTGGCCGACCGGGTCGTCGCGCTCGCGGACGCCGAGGGCCTGCCCGCGCACGGCGAGGCGGTCCGCGCGCGGTTCTGACGCGCGTCGGGCGTGCCGCTCGACGGTCGGACGGCCCGGCCGTCCGACGCAGCGCCCGGGTCAGCCGACGCCGAGCACGAACGGCAGCACCTGCTGCGCGCCCGCGCGCCGCAGCAGGCGGCCCGCGACCGTGAGCGTCCACCCGGTGTCGGTGCGGTCGTCGACGAGCAGCACGCGTCGCCCCGCGACCGCGGCGGCCACGTCGGGCGGCAGGTCGAGGTGCCGCAGCACGTCCGCGAGCCGCTGGGCCGAGTTCACGTCGTGCCGCGACGGCGTGCCCGTCGGCACGAGCGCGCCGACGATCGGCACGCCCAGCAGCCGCGCCGTGCCAGCGGCGAGGTGCTCGACGAGCGCGCCCCGGCTCTCGGACGCCACCGCGACGACCACGTCGACCTGCGGCGCCCACGCGTCGAGCACCGTGCGCACCGGCGGGCGCAGGTTCGCGGGCAGCTCGGCCGGGACCTGCTCGCGCAGCGCCTCGCGCAGCGGACCGCCCCACCCGAGCGCGTCCAGGCGGCCGACCGCGCGCCCCTCCTCGACCTGCTCGTCGGCGGGGATGCGGCCCTTGAGGTCCAGGCCCAGCGACCCGAGGCCCGACGGCCACTGCCGCCGCGCCGTCACGGGCTCGCCCGGCACCGCGAGCAGCTCGCGCGCGTGCTCGACCGCCGACGTGTCCGGAACGGCGCCCACGCTCTCGCCGGTGCAGCGGTCGCACCGGTCGCAGCGCCAGCCGTCGGGCAGGTCCGGGTCGTCGAGCGCGGCCCGCAGGAACGCCATGCGGCAGCCCTCGGTCGCCTGGTAGTCGAGCATCGTGCGCTGCTCGGCGCGCCGTGCCGCCGTGACGCGCGCGTACCGCTCGCCGTCGTACGACCACGGCTGACCGGTCGACTCCCAGCCGCCCCGCACGCGCCGCACGGCGCCGTCGACGTCGAGCACCTTGAGCATGCCCTCGAGGCGGCTGCGCCGCAGGCTCACGAACGTCTCGAGGCCCGCGGTCGACAGCGTGCCGTGCGCGTCGAGCGCGACGAGCGTCGCGCGCACCTGGTCCTCGGGCGGGAACGCGGTCGAGGCGAACCACTCCCAGATCGCCTGGTCGTCGTGGCCCGGCAGCAGCACGACGTCCGCCCGCTGCGTCGCTCGGCCCGCACGGCCGACCTGCTGGTAGTACGCGATCGGCGACGACGGCGCGCCGACGTGCACGACGAAGCCGAGGTCGGGCTTGTCGTACCCCATGCCGAGCGCCGACGTCGCGACGAGCGCCTTGACCCGGTTGGCGAGCAGGTCGGCCTCGGCCTGCTCGCGCTCGGTCGGGTCGGTCTGCCCGGTGTACGCGCGCACGTCGAGCCCCGCGGCCCGCAGGTGCTCGGTGACCTGCTCGACCGCCGCGATCGTCAGGCAGTAGACGATGCCGGACCCCTGCAGCGCCGGGAGCGTCGCCGCGAGCCAGGCCAGGCGCGTCGCGACGTCGGGCAGCGTGGTCACCTGCAGGCGCAGGCTCGGGCGGTCGAGCGTGCCGCGCAGCACGAGCGCACCCGCGTCGTCGTCGCCGACCGCGAGCTGCTCGGCGACGTCGGCCGTCACGCGCGCGTTCGCGGTCGCGGTCGTCGCGAGCACCGGCACGCCGTGCGGCAGGTCGGCGAGGAGCGTGCGGATGCGGCGGTAGTCGGGGCGGAAGTCGTGTCCCCAGTCCGACACGCAGTGCGCCTCGTCGACCACCACGAGACCGGCGTCGGACGCGAGCCGCGGCAGCACCTCGTCGCGGAAGCTCGGGTTGTTGAGGCGCTCGGGGGAGACGAGCAGCACGTCGACCTCGCCCGCCGCGATGCGCGCGTGCACGTCGTCCCAGTCCTGCTGGTTCGCCGAGTTCAGCGTCTCGGCCGCGATGCCCGCGCGGCGCGCCGCCTCGACCTGGTTGCGCATGAGCGCGAGCAGCGGCGACACGATGATCGTCGCGCCGCGCGGCGGACCGGCCGCGCCGCGGCGCAGCAGCGCGGTCGCGACGAAGTAGACGGCCGACTTGCCCCACCCCGTGCGCTGCACGACGAGCACGCGACGCCGGTCGGCGACGAGCGCCTCGACGGCCTGCCACTGGTCCTCGTGCAGGCGCGCGTCGGGCCGCCCGACCAGCGCACGCAGCACGTCCTCGGCCTGCGCGCGCAGCGCGGTGCGGTCGACGGCGGCGGGGTCGGCGTGGGTCGGCATGACCGGCAGCGTACGTGCGTGCACCCACACCGCCCGCTGGGTGGGCGGGGCCGCGGGTGCGCCGCGCACGGTCCCTACACTCGGGGCGTGACCGTCTCGTCCGACCTCCCGCCCGACCCGTCGACCGTCCCCTCGACCGACCCGTCGACCGGCGGCGCGGCCGGCGCCCCCGGCGCGGTGCTGCCGCTGCGCCCCGAGCTCGCGGGCCTCGAGCCCTACGGCGCGCCGCAGCTCGACGTGCCCGTGCTGCTCAACGTCAACGAGAACCCGTACGCACCGTCGGAGCAGGTCGTCGCCGACGTCGCCGCGGCCGTCGCGCAGGCCGCGCGCGGGCTCAACCGGTACCCCGACCGCGACTTCGCGGACCTGCGGGCCGACCTCGCCGCGTACCTGCTCGCCGAGTCCGGCGTCGCGCTCACGCCGGCCCAGGTGTGGGCCGCCAACGGCTCCAACGAGATCATGCTGCACGTGCTGCAGGCGTTCGGCGGCCCGGGGCGCACGGCGCTGTCGTTCGCGCCGACGTACTCGATGTACCCCGAGTACGCGCGCGACACCTCGACCCGGTGGGTCGTGGGGCGACGCGCGGAGGACTTCACGCTCGACCCCGAGCACGCGCGCGCGACGATCGCCGAGCACGCCCCCAGCGTCGTGCTGCTGGCGAGCCCCAACAACCCCACGGGCACCGCGCTGCCCGCCGCCACCGTGCGCGCGGTCCTCGACGCGGCGGCGCGCGTGCCCGGCGGCTGCGTGGTCGTCGTCGACGAGGCGTACGGCGAGTTCCGGCGTGCCGGCACGCCGTCGGCGCTCGAGCTGCTGGCGGAGCACCCGCACCTCGCGGTGAGCCGCACGATGTCGAAGGCGTTCGGCCTCGCCGGCGCCCGCGTGGGCTACCTGGCGGCCGCGCCCGCGCTCGTCGACGCGCTGCGGGTCGTGCGCCTGCCGTACCACCTGTCGGCCGTGACGCAGGCCGTCGCGCGCGCCGCGCTCGCGCACGCGCCCGAGCTCATGGCGCAGGTCGGCTCGCTGCGCGACGAGCGCGACGCGCTCGTCGCGTGGCTGCGCGGCCGCGGGTTCGAGGCGGCCGACTCGGACGCCAACTTCGTGCTGTTCGGCCGGTTCGACGACCGCGACGCGGTCTGGCAGGGTCTGCTCGACCGGGGCGTGCTCGTGCGCGTCACGGGCCCCGAGGGGTGGCTGCGGGTGTCGGTCGGCACCCCGGCGGAGACGGCGGCGTTCACGGACGCCCTGGTGGAGGTGACGGGACGATGAGCGGGGAGCCCAGCGGGACGGGCCGTCGCACGGCGCGCGTCGAGCGCGGCACGAGCGAGTCGAGCGTCGTGGTCGAGCTCGACCTCGACGGCACGGGACGCACGCAGATCGACACGGGCGTGCCGTTCTACGACCACATGCTCACGGCGCTCGGCAAGCACTCGCTGATCGACCTCACCGTGCGCGCGCAGGGCGACACGCACATCGACGCGCACCACACGGTCGAGGACACCGCGATCGTGCTGGGGCAGGCGCTGCGCGAGGCGCTGGGCGACAAGCGCGGCATCGTGCGCTACGGCGACGCGACCGTGCCGCTCGACGAGGCGCTCGCGCACGCGGTCGTCGACGTCTCCGGCCGGCCGTACTTCGTGCACTCGGGCGAGCCCGAGGGGCAGCAGTACCACCTCATCGGCGGCCACTTCACGGGCTCGCTCACGGCGCACGTGCTCGAGTCGATCGCGCACCACGCGGCGTTCACGGTGCACGTGCGCGTGCTCGCGGGCCGCGACCCGCACCACATCGTCGAGGCGCAGTTCAAGGCGCTCGCGCGCGCGCTGCGCACCGCGGTCGCGCTCGACCCGCGGGTGGACGGCGTGCCGTCCACCAAGGGGGCCCTGTGAGCGGCACGGACGACCTCGACGGCGTCGAGGTCCCCGACGACCTGTCGTCCCTGACGGCCGAGCAGCCGCCGACCGTCGCCGTGGTCGTCACGCAGGTGGCGGTCGCCGACGCGCTCGCGGCGGCGTGCTCGCTCGCCAAGGTCGACGTCGACGCCGTGCCCTCGCCGATCGGCGCGCTCGCGGTGGTCCGCGACCCGGCGGCCGGCTCGGAGGCGGCCGGTGCCGTGTCGCGGCTGCTGCGGCAGGTGCCGGTGGTCCTGCTCGAGCGGCGCGAGGGCAAGATCGCCGCGTCGCAGTGGGTCGGCGGTGCGCGCGAGAAGGACCTGCCGGCAGGACTCGTGCTGTCCGGCGCGCCCCCGGTGCTCGAGGACCTGCTGCTCGGCGACGTGCCGGTGGGCGAGCTCGAGGGCGTCGTGACGTCGGTCGGGCTGTCGCGGTGGAAGGCCATGCGCATGCTGGCGGCGCACCGTCGCTGACGCGCCGGCGCGGCGCGTCGGCCCGACGTCCGCCCGACGGACGCCCGACGGGCGCCGACCGGGGCGCGGGTAGCCTGTCCGGGTGTCTCCTCGCGTCGTCGTCCTCGACTACGGTTTCGGCAACGTGCGCTCCGCCGTCCGGGCCCTCGCCCGCGTCGGCGCCGACGTCGAGCTGACCGCCGATAAGCAGGCCGCGCTCGAGGCCGACGGGCTCGTGGTCCCCGGCGTCGGCGCGTTCGCGGCCGTCATGGCCGGTCTGCGCGCCGTGGGCGGCGACCAGATCGTCGACCGCCGACTCGCGGGCGGACGTCCCGTGCTCGGCATCTGCGTCGGCATGCAGGTGATGTTCGGCGAGGGCGTCGAGCACGGCGTGCGCACCGACGGCCTGGGCGAGTGGCCCGGCGTCGTCGACCGCCTCGAGGCCGACGTCGTGCCCCACATGGGCTGGGCGACGGTCGACGCCCCCGCGGGCTCGGTGCTGTTCGACGGGCTCGCCGACGAGCGCTTCTACTTCGTGCACTCCTACGCGGCGCGCACCTTCCCGCTGCACGACGCGCCGGCCGCAGGCGAGCACCCGCTCCCGCCGCCGCTCGTCACGTGGTCCGACCACGGCGGGCGCTTCGTCGCCGCGGTCGAGAACGGGCCGTTGTCGGCCACCCAGTTCCACCCCGAGAAGTCCGGCGACGCCGGCGCGCAGCTGCTGTCCCACTGGGTCGGCTCGCTGCGCTGAGCACCGCCCGCACCCGCCTCCGGCGCGCGCGGACCCCACCCGGAGAGGACCCATGACACCCACGCGTGAGCCCCGGCTCGAGCTGCTGCCCGCCGTCGACGTCGCGAACGGCCAGGCCGTGCGCCTCGTGCAGGGCGAGGCCGGTTCGGAGACGTCGTACGGCGACCCGCTGTCCGCGGCGCTCGACTGGTACGCGGGCGGTGCCGAGTGGATCCACCTCGTCGACCTCGACGCCGCCTTCGGGCGCGGCACCAACGCGGTGCTGCTGGGCAAGGTCGCGGCCGAGCTCGCCGCCAAGGGGGTCAAGGTCGAGCTGTCGGGCGGGATCCGCGACGACGCGTCGCTCGAGCGTGCGCTGGCGACGGGTGCGACGCGCGTCAACCTGGGCACGGCCGCGCTCGAGGACCCCGAGTGGACCGCGCGGGTCATCGCGTCGCACGGCGACCAGATCGCCGTCGGTCTCGACGTGCGCGGCACGACGCTCGCGGCCCGCGGCTGGACGCAGGAGGGCGGCGACCTGTGGGAGGTGCTCGCGCGCCTCGACGACGCGGGCTGCGCGCGGTACGTCGTCACCGACGTCACCAAGGACGGCACGCTGCGCGGCCCGAACCTCGACCTGCTGCGCGAGGTGTGCGCGCGCACGTCGGCGCCGGTCGTGGCGTCGGGCGGCGTCTCGAGCCTCGAGGACGTCGCGGCGCTGCGCACGCTCGTGCCGGCGGGCGTCGAGGGCGCGATCGTCGGCAAGGCGCTGTACGCGGGTGCGTTCACGCTGCCGCAGGCGCTGGACGTCGCCGGGCGCCCGTGACCGGCCGCGCGCTGCCGCCGTCGTCACCGTTCGCGGGCGACGACGGCTCGGCCGACCCCGCGCTCACGGCGACGCTCGCACGGTACGCCGACGGCGGCGCCGAGCTCGCGGACGTCGTGGCCGCGCTCGCGCCGACGCGCGTGCTCGTGCCCGTGCTGGCCGAGCTCGAGGTCGAGGGCGTCGTCGAGCACGACGGCCACGCCCACACCGTCGACAAGGAGGCGTCGGCCGGCGTCGTCGCGCTGCGCACGCCCGACGGCCGCACGGCGCTGCCCGTCTTCACGGGCGTCGCGGCGATGACCCGCTGGCGCGCCGACGCGCGCCCGGTGCCGTCCGACGTCGCGCGCGCCGCGCTCTCGGCGGTCACCGAGGGCTGGGAGGTCATGGTCCTCGACGCGGGCGGACCGGTCACCGCGGTGCTGCCGCGCACGGCCGTCTACGCGCTCGCGCAGGGTCAGCCGTGGCGCCCGGCGGTGCGCGCGGGCCGGGTCGACGACGCCGTCCGCGCCGCGGTGCGCGACGCCGTGGCCGGCGTGCGCCTCGTCGCGGGCGCCGACGCGGTGCCCGGGACGCGCGCCGAGGTCGCCGTCGAGCTCGCGGTGCTGCCCGGTCTCGACCGCGCCGCGCTCGACCGCGTGCTCGGTCAGGTCAACGCGGCGCTCGCGCAGCACCCCGACGTCGCCGCGCGCGTCGACTCGCTCGAGCTGCGGGTCCGCACGGCCTGAGCGGCCTCGCCCGCGGCGGGTCGTCCCAGCGGACGCCGGCGGGTCGTCTCAGCGACGCCGCAGCGCCCACGCGAGCGCGAACGCGCACCCGACGACCGCGCCCACGAGCTGCCCGCCGAGGATCACGCGGTTGAGGTCGAGCGCCGGGTGCCAGTGCGCACCGTCGTCGTCGACGACGAACACGCCGACCGCCTTGACGTGCGTGCCGAACGCGCCCGCACCGGCGTCGCCGGTGCCGTACGGCCCGGCGCCGCGGTCGTCGTCGCGCCGTGGGCCGCGCACACCGCCGTCCCCGGTCGCGGTCGCCGTCCCCACGGCGCCCGTGACGCGCGCGACGGGCACGACGAGCGCACCGTCCCGCTCGTACGGCTCGCCGAACACGCGGCGGACCGTGAACGTGTCGTCGGCGGAGCGCGTCAGCGCGGCGGGGTCGAGGCGGTGGTCACCCATGTCGTGCGTCCTCTCGGTGGGGTCACCCGCACGCGGGTGCGGGTGCGAAGGCCGTCTCGTCGGCCAGCAGGTCGCGCAGCGTGCTCACGGGCACGAGGAAGCTCATGTCGTCGGCGTTCTTGGCGTACACCACGCCGATGACGCGTCCCTCGGCGTCGAGCGCCGCCGACCCGGACGACCCGGGCTCGACGGGCGCGTCGGTCACGAGCACCTCGCCCAGGTTCTCGTTGAGGGGGTCCGTGACCGCACCCACGACGCGGCCGTCGGTCACCGTCAGCTGCCGCCCCAGCGGGTAACCGACGACCGTCACGGGGTCGCCCACGGCCGGGTCCGCGTCGGCGAGCACGGGTGCGGCGGGCAGCGCGTCGACCGTCCGCACGACCGCGAGGTCCGCGAGGGCGGCCGTGCTCGCGGCCTCGGCGGTGACGTCCCGGCCGTCGTACGTGCTGAGCTCGAGCTCGGCGGAGTCCGCGACGACGTGCCGGTTCGTCACGAGCGTGTGCTCGTCCACCGCGAACCCCGACCCGGTCGACAGCGCCCCGCACCCGATGTTCCGGATGCGCACGGCCATGCGCTGCGCGGCGTCGAAGCCGTCGGGCGACAGCTGCGAACCGTCCGCGCTCGCGGACGGCGCGGGCGCGCTGCTCGGGACGACGCTGCCCGGCACGGGCGGCGCGGGCTGCGGCAGCGCCGCGCACCCGGCCAGCGCGAGCACGCCCACGAGCGTCGCCGCGCCCACGCGGCGGCTCACCGCGCGAGCTCCCGCTGCAGCGCCGCGTTCGCGTCGGTCGCCGCGCCGCACACGCGCTCGACGTCCGCGCGGAACCGCGCGAGGTCGTCCGCGTCGTAGCGCGACGTGTCGCCGAGGTACTCGATGAGGCGCTTCTGACCGTCGATGCAGTTCGTCAGCGCCGTCGCGACGTCGCCCGCCGCGCGCGAGACGCGCGTCTGGTAGTCGGCGAGCTGCTGCTGCGCGGCCGTCGTGTCGCCGAGCTGCGCCTTCTCGTCCGCGAGCTCGGTGATGCGGGTCTGCGCCGTCGCGAGCTGGCCGCGGGTCGCCTCGAGCTCGGACGACGTCGCCTCGAGGTCGGCCTGCGTCTGCGCGACCTGCGCACCGTGCTCGCGCGCGAGCGCCTCCCAGTCCGCCGCGGTGTCGCGCCACGAGTCGCTCGTGCGCCACAGGTACGTGCCGAGCACGCCCGCGCCGACCAGCGTGAGCACCAGCAGCACCGCGAGGACCGCGACCGCGGGGCGCCGGCGCCGCGCGGGCGGGGGAGCGTCCGTGGGTGCCGGCTGCGGGCTCGGCGCCGCGGCCGGCCAGCCGCCCGGCGGCACCGACGGCGGGACGGCAGGGGGCTGGGGTCCGGGGGAGGGGACGGGTCCGCTCGGGCCGCTCATCGCCCCAGGATAGGCGTGCGACGTGTGACGTCGGGCGCAGTCGCGCCGCGCGTGACGGGTGCGCTCCGGACGGGACGGGACGAGCCGGACAGGTCGCTGCGGTGCGCCCGGGACGGGCGGACCGGGGCACGGTGCGCGGCGTGTGACGATACGGACTCGTGATCTCCTCGTACCGCGACGTGCTGCGCCTGCCCGGCGTGCTGCGGCTGTTCCTCGTCTCGCTCGTCGCGCGCGTGCCGCACGCGACGACCGGCGTCGTGCTGACGCTGCACGTCGTCACGGCGCTCGACGAGGGGTACGCGCGTGCGGGCGTCGTCGCCGCGGCGATGACCGTGGGCCTCGCGATCGGCGCGCCGTGGCGCGGTCGCCTCGTCGACCGGGTGGGGCTGCGCCGTGCCGTCCTGCCGTCGGTGGTGGTCGAGTCGGGCGTCTGGCTCGCGGCGCCCCACCTCGCGTACGTGCCGCTGATCGCCGCGGCGTTCGTCGCGGGCGTCTTCCTCGTGCCCGTCTTCTCCGTGACGCGGCAGTCGCTCGCGGTGCTCGTGCCGCCCGCGCACCAGAAGGCGGCCTACGCGCTCGACTCGGTCTTCACCGAGCTCACGTTCATGCTCGGCCCCGTCCTCGGCGTGCTGCTCGTGACGCAGGGGTCGAGCGCGCTCGCGCTCACGGTGGTCGGGTCGGCGACCGTCGCCGCGGGCCTGCTGCTGCTGTGGGCGAACCCCCCGACGCGCACGGCCGGCGTCGAGCACGCGCCGCTGCCGCCCGGCACGCGCGTGCTGTCCGCGCACCTGCTGGTCGTGCTGCTCGCGGCCGCCGCCGCGTCGTTCGTGCTGATGGGCACCGACGTGTCGCTCGTCGCGGCGCTCAACGACGCCGGGCGCGCCACGGACGTCGGCTGGATGATCGCGCTGTGGGCCGGCGGGTCGGCCGTCGGCGGCCTGCTGCACGGCGCGAGCCCGCGGCAGCCGTCACCGCTGCTGCTCGTCGCGGTGCTCGCCGCCGCGACGCTCCCGGCCGCGTTCGTGCAGGGCCCGGTCGCTCTCGCGGTGGCCGTGTTCGTCGCGGGCCTGCCATGCGCGCCCGCGCTGTCGTCCATCAACGCGACGCTCGTGCGGCTGGTCCCCGAGCAGCGCCGCGGCGAGGTCATGGGGTGGAGCGGGACCATGCAGACCGTCGGCAACGCGCTCGGCGCGCCGCTGTGCGGGTGGGTCATCGACCACGTGGGCGCGGGCGGCGGCTTCCTCACGGCGGCCGTCGTGGGCGGCGGCGTCGCGGGCCTCGGGCTCGTCGTGGTCGCGGTGCGCCGTCGCAGGCCCGCCCTCCTGGCGCCGGCGGGCGCGGCGGGCGACGTGCCGGCCGTGCCGTCGTCGCCGGCCGTCGTCACGTCGCCCGCCGCCGAGACGCCCGCCGAGGTCGTCGTCGACGACCCGGTCGGTGCGCGCGACGGCGCGGCCGGTGCGGCCCCTCGGGGGCACACGCCGACCGCGCCGTGACGCTCAGCGCGTGCTGAGGATCTCCGCGACGAACCGCGCGGAGCGCTCGCGCAGACCCGCGACGCGCCGCTCGACGATCAGCTCGCGCATCGCCTCGGCGTCGGACCCGGCCTCGGTGCGGGTCGGTGGCCGCCGCACGTTGCGCGAGCACGTGAAGTCCGTGCAGATCAGCGTGCCGATCGTGTTGCCGCGCCGCCCCGACGCACCGCCGCGCCGCGCGACGTACAGCGTGACGTCGTCCGTCACGACGACGTCCTCGCACCACGCGCACACGGCACGGCGGCGGGCACGGGACGCGTCGGACGCGCGCAGCAGCACGCCGGTGGGCGCACCGTCGAGCTCGAGCACGACGTACGCGGACAGGGGCGCGCGGCGGTCGCGCCACCCCAGGTAGTCGAGGCGGTCCCAGTCGAGGGTCGTCAGGTCGGGGAGGGTCGCGTCGGCGGCCTCGCGGCGCGAGGCGTTGACGAGGGCGGAGCGCAGCTGCTTCTCGGTCAGGGGGAGCATGGGTTCTCGGTCTTCCGTGCGGCGGGGGACCGTCGTCCCACCACGGTGCGCCGCGACCGGGGACGGGCGCGGGCGGGCCGGGGGACGACGGCAGGGCGGGCGGGGCCGCCACCGGCCGTCACGGGGACCGCGGGTGCGGTCGGCGCGTCGTCGGCACCCGTCGAGGGTGCGCGAGGACGGCGCGCCAGCGTGCGGGACGGTGCCCGGGCGCTCAGGAGACGGCGGTGCGGCGACGGGGGACGCCCGAGCAGGCCTGCACGGCCACCTCGCTCCCCGCGGTCACGCACCGCATGCTCGCTCCTCCGGTCGGTCGACGGCGCGCACGGGCCGCGCGCCTCGTCGAGGGTACGCCCGTGGTCGGCGTCCCGTCGCCCCGATTGCCGCGGGCGGTCGCGAGAGCGGTCAGGAGACCGGGCCGGTGAACGCCTCGCCGGGCCCCTCGCCCGGCGCGTCCGGGAACGGCGACGCCTCCCGGAACGCGAGCTGCAGCGAGCGCAGGCCGTCGCGCAGCGAGCGCGCGTGCTGGTTGCCGATGTCGGGCGCCGACGCGGTGACGAGCGCCGCGAGGGCCGTGATGAGCTTGCGCGCCTCGTCGAGGTCGCGGTGCCGCGCACCGGCGCCGTCCGCGTCGTCCTCGGCGAGCCCGCACTTGACGGCGGCCGCGCTCATGAGGTGGACGGCGGCGGTCGTGATGACCTCCACGGCGGCGACGTCGGCGATGTCGCGCACCGCCTCGGCGGTCGGGTCCGGCGCGTCGTGGGCGGGCGAGTCGCTCATGCCCCGATCCTCTCACCGGTGCGGTGCCCGCCCGCACCCGGCGGGCAGCTGCGGTGGACGCACGACGGCCCGCACCCGGTGGGGTGCGGGCCGTCGTCGGGCTGCGTCGGGACGCGGGCGTCAGGCGACGGGCGTGCTGGCCGTCCCGGGCTCGCCCGCCTCGACCGGCGCGCCGGCGGCGACGAGCGCGGCCCGCAGCGCGGCGCCGAGCCCGGCGTCGACGTTCGTCCAGTACTGCACGGCGCGCGCGCGGATCTCGTCGCTGCGCACGGCGCCGACGTGGCCCGTGATCGTCTCGAGGAACCGCTCGCGCGCGGCGTCGTCGAACACGTCGCGGTAGAGGGTGCCGGCCTGGCCCCAGTCGTCGTCCTGCGGGTGCAGGGTCGCGGCGGCGCGGACCATCTCGCCGTCCGACTCCCAGCCGCCGGTCTCGGCCGCGCGCGCCGGGTCTGCGGCGGGGCCGCCGAGCGAGTTCGGCGCGTAGACCGGGCGGTCGGCGGGCGGGAACGCGTAGCGCGCGGCGCCGTCCTTCGAGTACGAGTGCACCTCGGCGTGGGGCGCGTTCACCGGCAGCTGCGCGTGGTTGGTGCCGACGCGGTACCGGTGCGCGTCGGCGTAGGAGAAGATCCGCGCGAGCAGCATCTTGTCGGGGCTCGGGCCGATGCCGGGCACGAAGTTGCTGGGCGCGAACGTCGCCTGCTCGATCTGCGCGAAGTGGTTCTCGGGGTTCCGGTTGAGCTCCATGACGCCGACGTCGATGAGCGGGTAGTCGGCGTGCGGCCACACCTTGGTGAGGTCGAACGGGTTGAACCGGTAGGTCTTCGCGTCCTCGTACGGCATGACCTGCACGCGCAGCGTCCAGCGCGGGAAGTCGCCGTCGGCGATGTGCTCGAACAGGTCGCGGATGTGGTGGTCGGCGTCGGACCCCGCGAGCTGCGCGGCCTCGTCGGCCGTGAGGTTGTCGATGCCCTGCTGGGTCTGGAAGTGGTACTTGACCCAGAACCGCTCGCCGGCCGCGTTGACCCACTGGTAGGTGTGCGAGCCGAAGCCGTCCATCGTGCGCCACGACCGCGGCAGGCCCCGGTCACCCATGAGCCAGGTGACCTGGTGCGCCGACTCGGGCGACAGCGACCAGAAGTCCCACTGCATGTCGTTGTCGCGCAGGTTCGAGCCCGGCAGGCGCTTCTGCGACCGGATGAAGTCGGGGAACTTGATGCCGTCGCGCAGGAAGAACACGGGCGTGTTGTTGCCGACGAGGTCGTAGTTGCCCTCGGTCGTGTAGAACTTCAGCGCGAAGCCGCGCGGGTCGCGCCACGTGTCGGGGGAGCCGTGCTCGCCGGCGACCGACGAGAAGCGCGCGAGCATCTCGGTCGTGGCACCCGGCTGGAACAGGGCCGCGCGCGTGTACGCCGACACGTCGTGCGTCACCGTGAACGTGCCGAAGGCGCCGCCGCCCTTGGCGTGGACGACGCGCTCGGGCACGCGCTCGCGGTTGAACTGCGCGAGCTTCTCGACCAGGTAGTGGTCGTGCAGGACGATCGGGCCGTCGGCGCCGACGGCGAGCGAGTGCGCGTCGGACGCGACGGGCGCACCGGAGTTCGTGGTGGTGGGCGGGACGTGGGGCACGGGGGCTCCTCCTTCGTCGGGACGGGCGCGGACGCCCGCGGGTGCCGGCAGGGACGGCACCGGGTGGGTCAGCCGGCGGACCGGCAGGCGGGGCACAGGCCCCAGAACGTGACCTCGGCCGTGTCGACCGTGAAGCCCGACGTCGAGCTCGGGGCCAGGCACGGTGCGTGCCCGACGACGCAGTCGACGTCGTCGACGGTGCCGCACGTGCGGCACACGACGTGGTGGTGGTTGTCGCCCGTGCGGCGCTCGTAGCGCGCGGGGTGCCCCGCGGGCTCGATGCGGCGCAGCATCCCGACGCCGGCGAGGGCGTGCAGCACGTCGTAGACGGCCTGCACCGACACGGTCGGCAGGGTCGTGCGGACGCGCTGCAGCACCTCGTCGGCGTCGAGGTGCGCGTGCGCCTCGAGCGCGTCGAGCACGGCGAGCCGGGGAGCGGTCACCCGCAGCCCGTGCTGCCGCAGCAGGTCGGTGTCGGTCACGGTCCCACCCGATCATGGTTTCTGGAATCGTTCAAGTCTGACGACTGTCCAGGTCGCCCGTGCGAGGCGGCGGGTGCCGCGGGGTGAGGGCGGGGTGCCGAGGAGGGGTGCGGAGGGGTCGGGGGGGTCGCGCTCGAGCTCTGGTATGGTTGTCGGGACTGTTCCGCGCTACCGCGCGCCCTCGTCCCCGCACGGCACCTCGTCGACCGGCCCCGGCCGGACGGCCCAGGACCTCCGTGCCGGTGTCGGGGACCCGCGGCGGCACGGATGCACAAGTGGAGTCACGTCCCACCTGGGTCCCGCCCGTCCGGCTCGTCCGGCGACAGGGACCGGGTCCCAGTCGCCGGTCGTCGGGCTCGCCCGCCGACCGCACGGTGGTCGCCCGCGAGGGAGGCCGCCGCGACCGGACATGGCCTCCTCCTGTGCCCAGGACGGGGGCCTTCCTCGTTCCTGGGGTCCATCACGACTCACCCGAGGAGCACCACATCAGCGAGCCCCGCATCAACGATCGGATCCGCGTCTCCGAGGTCCGACTCGTCGGCCCCCAGGGGGAGCAGGTCGGCATCGTGCGCCTGGAGGACGCGCTGCGCCTTGCCCAGGACGCGGACCTCGACCTGGTCGAGGTCGCGCCGACCGCCCGTCCGCCCGTGTGCAAGATCATGGACTACGGGAAGTTCAAGTACGAGGCCGACATGAAGGCCCGTGAGGCGCGTCGGAACCAGACGAACACGATCCTCAAGGAGATCCGTTTCCGTCTGAAGATCGACCCGCACGACTACGGGACCAAGAAGGGTCACGTCGAGCGCTTCCTCGCGGCCGGCGACAAGGTCAAGGTCATGATCATGTTCCGCGGCCGCGAGCAGTCGCGCCCGGAGATGGGCGTGCGCCTGCTGCAGCGGCTCGCCGCCGACGTCGCCGAGCTCGGCTTCATCGAGAGCATGCCCAAGCAGGACGGGCGCAACATGATCATGGTGCTCGGCCCGACCAAGAAGAAGGCCGACCAGCAGAAGGAGCGCCGCGCCGCGCAGTCGCGCGACGAGCGCCCGCGTCGCGAGGCGTCCGACGAGACCGTCGACGACACGCTCGAGACCGTCGACGAGACGATCGAGGTCGAGGAGACGCCCGCCGCCGAGCAGGCGCCCGTCGAGACGGCGCCCGCGCCCGCGGCTGCTCCGGCCGCCGCCGAGCCGGCGCCCGCGTCGCGCCCGGC
>NZ_BCRB01000069.1 GCF_001552375.1 Cellulomonas iranensis NBRC 101100 = JCM 18110
GGGTCGTGGCGCAGCGCCGGGCGGCCCCCGCCGCGCCGTGGGTGGACGTCGCGACCGCGCACGCACCCGCGGCCGGGGCGGCACCGGGTGCGGCTCTCGACGCGGCACCGGGCGCGGGGCCCGGCGCGGTTCCCCACGACGGGCCCGACGACGGCCCCACCGAGGTCCCCGTGACCGACGCGCTGCGGCTCGTGCTCACCGGCCGCACGCCGCCGCCGCACGAGGTGCGGCTCGCGCGCGCCGTCGGCCTGCAGGTCGAGGCCGTGCTCGAGCGCGACGCGCTGCGCGTCGAGGCCGGCACGGCACGCGCCGAGCGCGAGCGCGGGGCCATGCGCACCGCGCTGCTCGCGGCCGTGTCGCACGACCTGCGCACGCCGCTCGCCGCGATCAAGGCGTCGGTCTCGGCGCTGCGCTCGCTCGGCGACGCGATCCCCGCCGACGAGCGCACGGCGCTGCTGGGCGACGCCGAGCACAACGCCGACCGGCTGCAGCACCTCGTCGACGACCTGCTCGACATGAGCCGCCTCGACGCGGGCGTGGTCGTGCCGCGCCGCGCGCCCGTCGCGCTCGACGAGGTCGTGCCCGCGGCCCTGGCGGGCGTCCCCGAGGGCGCGGTCGACGTCGACGTCCCCGAGGACCTGCCGCTCGTCACGGTGGACGCCGCGCTGCTCGAGCGTGCGCTCGCCAACGTCGTCGAGAACGCCGTGCGCTACGGCGGCGCGCCGGTGCGCGTGAGCGCGGGGCAGGTCGACGACGTCGTCGTCGTGCGCGTCGTCGACCACGGCCCGGGCGTGCCCGACGACCGCAAGGCCGCGATGTTCACGGCGTTCCAGCGCCTCGACGACGCACCCCGCGGGCACGGGCTCGGCCTGGGCCTCGCGGTGGCGCGCGGGTTCGTCACGGCCGACGGCGGCACGCTCGACGCCGAGGACACGCCCGGCGGCGGCCTCACCATGGTCCTGACGATCCCGCTGGACGGAGGTGGCGCATGACCCGTGTGCTCGTCGTCGAGGACGACCCGGCGCTGGCCCGTGCGCTGGGCGTGAGCCTGCGCGTGCACGGGTACGACGTGCACGCCGTCGCGACCGGCGCGGCCGCGCTCGACCTGCTCGCGGGCGACCCGCCCGACCTCGTGCTGCTCGACCTGGGCCTGCCGGACGTCGACGGGCTCGACGTGCTGCGCGCGCTGCGCGTGTGGTCCTCGACGCCCGTCGTCGTGCTGTCGGCGCGCCAGACGTCGGACGACAAGGTCGAGGCGCTCGACGCGGGCGCCGACGACTACGTGACCAAGCCGTTCGCGATGGACGAGCTCATGGCGCGGCTGCGGGCCGCCGTGCGTCGCGCAGTGCCGCAGGCCGGACGCCCGCAGGTGCGGACCGCGGCGTTCACGGTCGACCTCGCGGCGCGGCGCGTGCAGCGCCCCGACGGCACCGACGTGCAGGTCACGCCCACCGAGTGGCACCTGCTGGAGATCCTCGCGCGGAACGTCGGCCGCGTGGTCGACCGCGCCGACCTGCTGCGCGAGCTGCGGGGCCCGTACCTCGACACGGAGAGCCACTACCTGCGCGTGTACGTCGCGCAGCTGCGCCGCAAGCTCGAGCCCGACCCCGCGCACCCGCGGCACCTGCTCACCGAACCCGCGCGGGGGTACCGGCTGGCGCCGTGACGCGGCCGCCTCAGGGGCGCGCGGGCTCCGGCTCGGGGTCGGTGCGCGCGAGGCGCCGCGCGAGCATCGCGCACACCACGATCTGCAGCTGGTGGAACACGATCACCGGCAGCGCGACGCTCGCCGCGACCGCGGGCGCGAACAGCACGGCCGCCATCGGCAGCCCCGTCGCGGCGGACTTCTTGGAGCCGCACATGAGCAGCGCGATCCGGTCGCCGCGGTCGAGGCCCAGCAGGCCGCCGCCGCGCCACGTGATCGTCAGCATCGCCGCGAGCACCACCGCGCACACCACGAGCAGCACCACGAGCGCACCGGCCGTGAGGTGGTCCCACGCGCCCGACGTCTGCGCCTCGCTCACGGCCGTGAACACGACCAGCAGGATCGTCGTGCGGTCGGTGGTGCGCGTGATCTTGCCGTGCCCGCGCAGCCACGCGCCGATCCACGGCTGCGCGACCTGCCCCGCGACGAACGGCAGCAGCAGCTGCAGCAGGATCCCGGTGATCGCGCCGCTGTCGATGCCGGCACCCGTCGCTCCCATGAGCACGGCCACGAGGACGGGCGTGATGACGACGCCGAGCACGTTGGAGATCGTCGCGCCCGTGATCGCGCCCGCGACGTTGCCGCGCGCGACCGACGTCAGCAGCACCGAGGACTGCACGGTCGACGGCAGCAGCGCCAGGTACAGCACGCCGCGGCGCAGGTCGGGGTCGAGCACCGCGTCCGGCAGCAGCTGCACGAGCAGCCCCAGCACCGGGAACAGCACGTACGTCGCCGCGAGCATCGAGCCCTGCAGGCGGAACCGCTTGAGCCCGTCGACGACCTCGCGCGTGGGCATGCGCGCGCCGTACAGGAAGAACAGCACGACGATCGCGACCGTGCGCACGACGTCGAGCACCTCGCCGACGGCCTCCGGCACAGGCACCAGCAGCCCGAGCACGAGGACGCCGACGATCATCGCCGTCAGCGGGTCGAGCCACCGGAGCCAGGCGGGCGCCTTCATGCGGCGCGAGGGGGACGGCGGGTGCGGGGGCGGGACGTCACGTCGCCATCCTCGCGCACGTGGGACGAACTCTGGGCGGGCGTCCACGTCGTGTCGGGTCGGCCGGGTCGGGGGCGGCGCCCGCGCCGCGGCCGGGGCGTCCCTCACCACCGACGCGGGCACCCGCTCGGACCCCGGTCCGAGGCGCGGCCCCACCACGGGGGGACGCCCGCGACGGGACGGACCACCCCCGGGGCGACGCGACGCCGCAGGTCAGGCACCTACCGTCGCCCGCATGACCGCACTCGCCCGCCGCACGCTGGCCCCGTTCGCGACCCTCTCCGCCGCCGTCGCGGTGCTGCTGCTCCTGCCGTTCCCGGGCAGCCTGAGCCCGACGCTGTACCGCGCGGTCGCGTCGGTGACGGCGGGCGTGCCGGGGGTCGACCTGGTGTCGCTGGGCGCGCTCGGGCTGCTGGCCGCGGGGGTCGCGCTGGCCGTGGGGCACGCGTGGCGCGCGCACCGCGACCGGCTCCCCGTGACGCTCGCGGCGGCGACCGGCGTGCCCGTCGCGTACGGCACGAGCGAGGGGCTCAAGCTCGTGCTCACGCAGGAGCGTCCGTGCACGCGGTGGTCGTACGCGGCGCACTGCCCGCCGCCCGGGGACTGGTCGCTGCCGTCCAACCACGCGACCGTCGCGTTCGCGGCCGTCGTCGTGCTCGTGGTCGCGACGCGCGCCGCGTGGGTCGCGTGGTCGGCCGTCGCGCTCGCGGCGGTCGCCGCGGCGGGCCGTGTCATGGAGGGCGTGCACTACCCGCACGACGTCGCGCTGGGCGCCGTCGTCGGCGTGGGCGTCACCGCGCTCGTGGCGTGGGCGGCGGCGGTCGTCGTGCGTCGCCACCGCGGCGGGACCCCCGCCACCGCCTGACGCCGCGGGCCACCGGACACGGACCACGGACCGGGTGTGCGGCGTTCCGGCCGCCGGGCAGCCGCAACGCCGCACACGCACGTCCGCTCGAGGGCCTCGCCGGCACGCCGCGCCGGCAGAGCGCCCGGCCCGCGGAGCCCACCCCGGTCGCGAGAGCGCGATCCAGTCACCCCCAACCCCCGGTCGCGAGAGCGCGATCCAGTCACCCCCAACCCCCGGTCGCGAGAGTGCGATCCAGTCGCCCACAACCCCAGGTCGCGAGAGCGCGATCCAGTCACCTCACCCACGACGCCCAGGTCGCGGGAGGCAGGGACCCGCGGTCCCCGGACGCACGCGCCCTGCCGCCGCGCCGCCCGGGCGCCGAGCATGGAGCGGTCGCACCACCCGGTGCGGCCACCCACCGCCGGAGGTCACCGTGCCCCTGCTCGCCGCATCCGACGTCCCCGACCTCACCGGGCGGCTCGCCGTCGTCACGGGCGCCAGCGACGGCATCGGCGTGCACGTCGCCGGGCACCTCGCGCGCGCCGGCGCCGACGTCGTACTCCCGGTGCGCGACCTCGCCAAGGGCCGTGCCGCCGCCGACCGGCTGCGCGCCGAGGTGCCGCACGCGCGCCTCGACGTGCGGCACGCCGACCTCGCGGACCTCGCCTCCGTCGCCGCGTTCGCCGGGACGCTGCTGGCCGACGGCCGTCCGGTCGACGTGCTGGTCAACAACGCGGGCGTCATGGAGCCGCCGACACGGCGCACGACCGCCGACGGGTTCGAGCTGCAGCTCGGCGTCAACCACCTCGCGCACGTCGCGCTCACGTCGCACCTGCTGCCGCTGCTCGCCGCCGCGCGCGGCCGCGTGACGACACAGGTCAGCATCGCCGTCGCGCGGGCCGCCGTGCACTGGGACGACCTGGGCTGGGAGCACGGCTACCACCCGGGCCGCGCGTACGGCTCGTCGAAGCTCGCGCTGGGGCTGTTCGCGGCCGAGCTGCAGCGCCGCAGCGCGGCCGGCGGGTGGGGCGTCACGAGCACGCTGTCGCACCCCGGCGTCTCCCCCACGAACCTGCTCGCGGCGCAGCCCGGCCTGGGGCGAGATCGCGAGCGGCTCGGGCGGCGCGTCATCGCGGGGCTGTCGCGGCGGGGCTGGGTGGTCGGGACGGTCGCGTCGGCCGCGCTGCCCGCGGTCCTCGCGGCGACGGCCCCCGACGCGCGCGGCGGGCACCTGTACGGACCGCGCGGGTTCCAGCACCTCGGCGGTCCGCCCGCCGAGCAGCCGCTGTACCGGCCGCTCACCGACCGCGACGACGCGCGCCGCGTCTGGGACGTCTCCCACCGCCTCACCGGAACACCGCCCACCCCCTGACCCAGGTCGCGAGAGCGCGATCCAGTCACCCCGACCACCCCACCCCAGGTCGCGAGAGCGCGGTCCAGTCACCCCCGAGCGACGGCAGAGGGGGATCGCCGATCCCTTCCCGCCGCTTCGCCGACCCCGCACCATGGAGGGATGGACCGCGTGGAGCTCGCCGACTTCCTGCGTCGCCGCCGTGAGGCGCTGCAGCCCGAGGACGTCGGCCTGCCCCGCGGCCCGCGCCGCCGCACCGCGGGGCTGCGCCGCGAGGAGGTCGCCGCGCTCAGCGACATGTCCGTCGACTACTACGGACGTCTGGAGCAGTCGCGCGGCCCGCAGCCGTCGCCGCAGATGCTCGGGGCGATCGCCCGCGGGCTGCGCCTCACGCTCGCCGAGCGTGACCACCTGTTCCACCTCGCCGGTCAGAACGCGCCCGCGCGAGCGGGCGGCGGGGACCACGTGTCCCCCGGGACGATGCGTGTGCTCGACCGGCTCGCCGACACGCCCGCCCAGGTCATGACGGCGCTGGGTGAGACGCTCGTGCAGACCGCCGCGGCACGCGCGCTCTTCGGCGACGAGACGCGGCACCAGGGCCTCATGCGCAGCGTCGTCTACCGGTGGTTCGTGGACCCGGCGGCCCGCGAGGTCTACCCGCACGCGGAGCACCCCGAGGTCGGCCGTGCGTTCGTCGCCGACCTGCGCGCGGCGCACGCCGCGCAGGGTCCGCGCTCGCGCGCGGCCGCGCTCGTCGACGCGCTGCTCGCGCGCAGCACCGAGTTCGCCGCGCTGTGGCAGGAGCACGAGGTGCGCTCGACGTCGTGGCGCGAGAAGCGCCTGTGGCACCCCGACCTCGGCGAGCTCGAGCTGCAGTGCCAGATCCTCCACGACCCCGACCAGGGGCAGGTGCTCCTGGTGCTCACCGCGACGCCCGGCACCGCCAGCCACGACAAGCTGCAGCTGCTCGCGGCGCTGGGGCCGCGGGGTGCCGTCGTCGTCGACTGACGTTCGCGTCGGGGCACGTGGCCGCGGGGCGCGCGACGGGCGCCGGGCCGGTCGGCGACGGCGCGCGGGGACCCGGACGGTCGCGACGGCGCGCGGGGACCCGGACGGTCGCAGCGGTGCGCGGTGCCTGTCAGGGCAGGTCGGCGGAGCGTCGTGCGGCGGTCGCGTACCGCGCGGCGAGCACCGCGCACGCGTCGGCCAGCGCACGCGGCGCGACGTCCTCGACGTCGGTGTCGAACCGGCCGAGCAGCGCCGCCAGCGCGACCCACGACCACGCGCCGAGCGTGACACGGCAGCGCCCGTCGCCGAGGTCCTCGACCGTCCCGTCGTCGACGAACGGCGCGACGGCGCGCGCGGGCGCACGCAGCACGGCCGTGCCGGTGCAGGGCCAGGCCGCGGCCTCGCGCGGGGCCGCGGGCGTGCGCCCCGGGGACGCCTCGGTCGGGCCGCCCGCGCCCGTGGTGTCCGGCGTCGTCCCCCGGAACCGGGCGGCGACGAACGCGCGCACGTCGCCGCCGGGCACCGGGCGGGGCGTGAACCTGGCGCCGGTGTGCGCGCGCAGCCGCAGCCGGTCGACGCGGAACAGGCGCCAGTCGTCGCGGTCGAGGTCCCACGCGACGAGGTACCAGCGGCCGCGGGTCGCCACCACGTGGTGCGGCTCGACGCGGCGCGGCGGGCCGGGCGGCGCGTCCGGGTCGGCGCCGGGCGCGTCGTGGTCGAACCGCACGACCTCGTGACGGCGGACGGCCGCGGTGAGCAACGTGAGCGCGTCGGTCGTCGACGGTGTCGGGGTCGCGTCGGGCAGCGGCACGAACCGCACGTCGTCGGCGCGTCGCCGCAGCCGCTCGGGCATGACGCGGCGGATCGTGGCGAGCGCGCGCTCGGCCGCGTCGTCGACGTCGGTGGCGAGCAGCGGCGCAGCCTGCAGCGCGACCGCGACGGCCGTGACCTGGTCGTCGTCGAGCAGCAGGGGCGGCAGCTCGGCGCCCGCGTCGAGCCGGTACCCGCCGTCGGTGCCGCGCGTCGCGTCGATCGCGTACCCGAGGTCCCGCAGCCGCTCGACGTCGCGGCGGACGGTCCGCGCGCTGACGTCGAGCCGCTCGGCGAGCAGCGGCCCGGGCCAGTCGCGGCGCGCCTGCAGCAGCGACAGCAGCCGCAGCAGCCGGGCGGTCGTCGCGGCGGGCGTCGTCATGCCCCCAACCTAGGCGGCCATGCGGACAGGACCTGACCGCAAGGCCTGCGAACGTGCCGCCGTCGGACGGACCGGCACCACACCCCCGCACCCCTGGGAGCACGCATGAGCCTCACGACCACGACCCACCTGAACTTCCGCGGCGACGCGCGCGCCGCGCTCGAGCTGTACCGCGACGCGTTCGGCGGCGAGCTGACCGTCGTCACGCACGCGCAGGCCGGCAGCGAGACCGAGCCGCACGAGGCCGACCAGGTCAGCTGGGGCCAGGTGGTCTCGCCCGCGGGCTTCCACGTCATGGCGTACGACGTGCCCTCGCGCCTGCCCTACGACCCGGGCACGATCCCGGTGTTCGTGTCGGTGCGCGGGACCGACGCCGACGAGCTGCACGGCCACTGGGACGCGCTCGCCGTGGGCGCCACGGTCGTCGTGCCGCTCGCGCCGTCCGCATGGTCGCCGCTGTACGGCATGCTCACCGACCGCTTCGGCGTGACGTGGGTGCTGGACCTCGAGGTCGCCTGGGCGGGCTGAGCCCGGTCGGTCGCGGGCGGGGCCGACCGGTCCCCGCCCGCGGTCGCGGGGCGGCTCGCGGTCGTCAGGCCGCCCGCCGTCGTCTGGCCGGCTGGTGGTCGTCGGGCCCGCTCGCGGTCGTCGGGCCGGGCGGGTCAGACGGCCGACAGCAGGGCCGCGCGCACGTCGGCGAGCGCGGTCGTCTGCGGAGCGAGGTCGGGCGGCGAGGCGTCCGCGGGCGCCGCCACGGTGGCTGCCAGGCCGTCGCGCAGCGCGTCGAGCCCGTCGTCGTACCGCGGGACGAGCGCGCTCACCGTGCGGTGCACGCCGCTGAGCCCCACGCCCGTGGCGACCTGCGGGGCGGGCACGCGTCCGGTGTCGATCGCGGCGATCGCGGCGTGCGGCGTGCCGACCAGCGCGAGCACGCGCTCGACGTGCGCCGACGCGTCGTGCGCGAACAGCCGCGCGGCGCGGTCGGCGGGCACCTTGAGCGCGAGGAACGCGGCGCCGGCTGCGAGCACGACGACGAGGATCGCGGCCGCTGCGACAACGATCGGCCGGCGGCCGGCCGACGCGGGGGCGGTCTCGAGGGTCACGGGGTCCTCCTGATGGACGGGGAGGACGACGACGGGCGTGCCGCTGGGCACCCCCGTCGTCCGCCCGGCCACGGGAGGGTACCCAGGGGGCCGTCCGCCGACGAAAACGCGTGCGCGCACGGCACGACCCGTGACCGCGCCGGAAGTCCGAGCGGCCCGGGCGCGTTGCGACCGACGTCGCACCACCGAGCCCGGGAGCCGCCATGAGCACCGACGACACGCCGTTCACCGACGCCGACCTGACCCTGCTGCGCCGCCCGCTGCACGGCTGGTTCACCACCGCCGACGGCGCGACGCCCCCGCAGCCGCGCCCGGTGTGGTTCGAGCTCGCCGACGACGGCACGATCCGGCTGTTCAGCGCCGCGGACGCCCTCAAGGTCCGTCGGCTGCGCCGCGACCCGCACGCGTCGCTCGTCGTCGCCGCGCCCGTCGAGGAGCGCGAGCACTGGGTGGCCGTCACGGGCCACGTCACGATCCACGACGACGACGCGGCCGCGCACGCGCTCGCCGCCCGCCTCGCCCCGCGCTACTGGGACATGACCGACCCCGTGCGCCAGGCCGACCTCGCCGCGCAGGCCGACGAGCGGCAGGTCCTGCTGGTGCTGCACCCGGAGAACGTGCGGCGGTACGCGTACTGAGCCGGAGCAGCCTCGACGAAGCGAGAACAACGGCATCCTTGTTATCGCTTAGAGCGGGATGCGAGAATAGCCACGTCCCTGCTCACGGTTCGGAGGTCGGATGAGCACGCACGTCGACCCTCGATCCGGCGTCCCCCCTCACGAGTCGGAGACCCTGCCGTGGGTCCCCGCCAGCGGACGACGCGCCGAGATCTCGACGTACGAGGCGAGCATCCCGCCGCTCATCGCCGACGTCGTCGTCGAGGTCGGCCGGGAGGCGCTGGAGTCGGCGCGCGCGGCGGCCGTGGAGGTGGGCGTCCTCGAGGCCACGTACGCCGACCAGGTCGCGACGCTCGAACCGTTCCTGCTGCGCACCGAGGCGATCGCCTCCTCCCGCATCGAGGAGGAGCTCACGACCGTCGACCAACTGGCCCGCGCGCAGTACGGCATCCGCGCACCCCGCAGCGCGCGCACCGTCAAGGGCGCGATCGACGGCCTGACGCTCCTGATCGACCGCGCGACGGACGGCATCGCGCTCGGCGACGTCCTCGCGGCGCACCGCCCCCTCATGGCCGACGACCCCGAGGAGAAGTGGGACGCAGGCCGGTTGCGATCCGTCCAGAACTGGATCGGCGGCTCGAACCGCTCACCGCGCGGGGCCCTGCACGTCCCGCCGACACCCGCGCGGGTCCCTGACCTGATGGCAGACCTGATCCGCTTCCTGCGCCGCACCGACCTCGACCCCGTGGTGCACGCGGCCGTCGCGCACGCGCAGTTCGAGTCGATCCACCCCTTCACCGACGGCAACGGGCGCGTCGGCCGCACCCTCGTCAACGCGCTGTGGCGCTACCGCGGCATGACGCGGCGCATGGCCGTGCCCGTCGCATCGGCGATCGTCGCCGAGCGCGACACGTACTTCCGCCTCGTCAACGACTACCGCACCGGCGAGGTCGAGCCGTTCGTCGCGTTCCTCGCCGACGCGACGACGCGCGCCGCGCGCGAGGCCGCCGTCTCCGCCGCGCGGCTCGCCGCCCTGCCCGCGCAGTGGCGCGAGACCGTGCGCGCACGGTCCGACAGCGCCGCCGTGGCGCTCCTCGACGTCCTGCCGCGACACCCGGTCGTCGACGCCTCCGACGTCGCACGGCTCACCGGCGTCTCGACCGCACGGGCCTACGCGGCGATCGAGCGACTCGAGGACGCGGGCGTGCTGCGACGCATCACGGAGTCGCGACGCGACATGGCGTGGGCCGCGGGTGACGTGCTGGACGAGGCCGACGTGATGGTGGACCGACTGCGGTTCGGGTGAGGCGGGCCGTCACACCGCCGGCCTCGGCACCTCGACCCAGCCCCACCCCAAGCACCGTGATGTCGAGGTACGTGGGTCGCCCCGTGCCATCGGGGTCGCGCAGCGCGCGACTCAGTTCGCCTCGCACTTCCCCTGCCGCCAGTACCCCATGAACGCGACGGCCTTGCGGTCGACGCCGCAGTCGCGCACGAGGTGACGGCGCAGCGTCTTGATGACACCGGCCTCGCCTGCGAGCCACGCGTAGAGGTTCGCCTCGGCGGTGAGCGCGGTGTGGGTCGCGTAGTCGACGGGCACTTCCCACAGCAGGCCCGCGTCGACGTCGACGTCCTCGAGCTCGAGGTCCGGGGCGGGGGCCTGACCGGGCAGCAGGCGCGCGCACGCGGCCTGCACGGCGGGCACCAGCAGGTCGCCGTGCTCGCGGCCGTCGCGACCCAACCAGTGCACGCGCACGCCCTCGGGCGCGCCGAGCTCGAGGCGGTCGTCGGACCACGGCATCTCGACGAGGACCTCGCCGACGGCGTCACGCGGGAGCCGCTCGACGATCCCCGCGATCGCGGGCAGCGCGGTCTCGTCGCCCGCGATGAGCAGGCGGTCGGTGCGCGCGGGCGGCACGAAGTCGACGCCGCCGTGCGGGCCCGCGTGGTCGGCGTTGGGGCCCATGACGACCAGCTCGTCGCCGACCTGCGCGGTCGACGCCCACCGCGACGCGGGACCGGAGTCGCCGTGCAGGACGACGTCGACGTCGAGCTCGCGCGGGTGGGGGCGCACGCCGCGCGCCGTGTACGTGCGCATCGGGTGACGCTGCTCGGCGGGCAGCGCGCGCCACGTGCCGTACCAGTCGCCCGTGCGGCCCAGGTCCATGAGGTCCGCGTACGACGCGCCCGCCATCGGCAGGAAGAACTTGATGCGCTGGTCGAACCCGTTGTCGGCGAACCGGTCGAGGTCGTCACCCGTGAAGGTCACGCGCAGCAGGCTCGGGCACAGGCGGCGCAGCGCGGCGACGCGCACGTGGAACATGCGGAACGGGGTCGCCGTGGGGGCAGTCGTCGCGACGGTCGTCGTCGTGGGCGGCTGGGTCACGCGCCCAGCATAAGGTGAGCCTCACCTCACAGCGCAACCCCCGACCGGGTCACGTCGCGCACACGCCCGGGAGCAGCGCGTCGGCGGGCGGCACGGCCGTCCCCGGCTGCCCGGACCCGCCGTCGGCACCCGCACCGGACCCGTCACCGGGTGGCGTGGTCGCCGCGGACCCGCCCGGCGTCTCGACGCCCCCTCCGGCGCCACCGCCGGTCGCGTCCGGCGACGCCGCGGGCGCCGCCGGGGCCAGCTCCGGGGGCGGCGCGTCCGACGCGAGCCGCTGCCAGATCTCGTCGGCGGCCGACGTCCAGACCACGCGGTTGGGGTCGCTCGGCGCCGCGGCCACGGGCACCTCGGTGAACACGACCCGCGACCGGTCCATGCCGCGCAACGAGGACGCGAACGCCGCGAGCCGCACCGGGTCGGCGAGCTGCGGGTCGGCGCTGAGCGACCCGAGCACGGCCCGCGCGACGCCGTAGAGCTCGTCGACGTCGCCCAGCAGGTCCTTGCCCAGCAGCTCGCGCACGGCCGACTGCACGAACGCCTGCTGACGCGCGATGCGCGTGAGGTCGGAGCCGAGCTCGAGCCCCATGCCCGTGCCGTGCCGGGCGCGCAGGAACCCGATGGCCTGCCGGCCGTCGAGCCGCTGCTCGCCCGCCGGCAGGTGCAGGTCGCCGTACCGGGGGCTCTCGTCGACCGGCTCGGGCAGGCACATGCGCACGCCACCGAGCGCGTCGACGACGTCGATCACGCCCGTCATGCGCACCACCACGTGGTGCGTGACCGTCACGCCCGTCAGCGCCTGCACGGCGTTGATCGTGCAGGCCGCGGCGTGGTCGACGTCCTGCTCGGGCCCGGCGCCGATCGAGAACGCCTCGTTGAACATCGTGGTGCGAGGCTTCGAGCGCCCACCGCCGGGCAGCGCGCACTCCGGCAGCTCGACGAGCGAGTCGCGCGGGATCGACACGACCTCGGCCCACGTCCGGTCGCCCGCGACGTGCACGAGCATCGTCGTGTCCGAGCGCATGCCCTCGGCCTCGCCCGCGAGCGCCACGTTCTCGGCGTCCCGCAGGTCGGTGCCCATGACGAGGACGTTCATCGCGTCGCCCGCGAACGGGTCGCCGGGGGCCGCGGTCGTGGCGTCGGCGCGCGGCGTCGCGAGGACCAGCCCGGAGACGTCGGACACGTCGATCTGCCCGCGCAGGTCGAGGTAGACGGCCGCGGCGCCCGACGCGAGGAGCGTCAGCACACCGGTGAGCACGAGCGCGGGCACGCGCGCGACGGACGGTCGCAGCGTGCGCGCGTGGCGGGGTCCGACGGGGTCCTGGGTCACACCGTCGACGGTAGGAGCGCTGGTCGGGGGCGTGCCGGGGGTCGTGGAGCGGGTCTGTGAAGGTCCCACGGAGAGGTCCTGGACGTCGGTGCCGCGCCGCTCCACGTCGGGGACGGCGCGGCGGGGACGGCGCGGCGGAGGCGGGCGGCGTCAGCTCGCGTCGAACGGGAAGTCCTGCGCCGCGACCTCGCGCAGGCGCCCGGCGGTGTCGGCGAGCACGTACACGTCGCCCTCGTCGTCCCACCAGGTCGACTGCGCGCCGTCGGCCCGCGCACCGACGAAGCCCCGGACGGCCTCGCCGCGGTAGCGCACGGTGCCGTGGTCGTCGACGGTCAGGTCGGCGCCGAGCCACGGCTGCAGCCCGAGGTCCACGCCGTCGCCGGGCACGAGCGACGTCGCGTTCTCGCTGGACCAGCCCGCAGGCGCGGGGACCGCCGGGTCGTCGACGAGCTCGCACGCGCGGGCGCCGTCCTCCTCGACGACGCTGCCGGGCACGCACCCGGGCGGGGTCGCGGCGCCGCCCGTGCCGGCCCACACCGGCACGCCGACGCCGACCACGAGCGCGGCCCCGAGCGCCAGCACCCCGATCCCGCGCCGTCGCGGTCGGTCCTCGAACAGGGTCGTGATGCGTCGTGCCACGTCGTGTCCTTCCGTGAGTGCGGGGACCAGCAGGCGCCCCGGGGCGGGCGCCGCCGGGTGCGCGTGGAGCAGGGCGCGCGCGTACCGCACGCGTCCCGCCCGGCCGAGGTGCGCCGTCGCGGCGGCGTCGCACGCGACCTCGGAGCTGCGGACGGCGGCGTCGACCGCGCGCCGGACCACCGGGTTCCACCAGTGCACGGCGCGGACGAGCACGAGCGCGACGCGCTGCGCGGGGTCGCGCCGGCGCAGGTGCGCGACCTCGTGCCGCAGCACGAGGGGCGTGTCGGTGTCGATCACGGGCAGCACGACGCGCGGCGAGCGCAGCCCGAGCACGACGGGCGCGGGGACGGGTGCGACGACGACGCGCGGGGTCGGTCCGCCGACGTCCGCGCCGAGCAGGTCGCGCACGAGCGCCGGGTCGACCTCGACGCCCCAGCGCGCGACGTGGGTCCGCATCGCGTGACGGGCGACGACGGCGCGGACCAGCGCGACGACGGCGCCCGCGGCCCACGCGAGGCCGAGGGCCGTGAGGGCGGCGCGCGCGGCGCCCGCCGTGCCGAGGCGGTCGAGCAGCGTGCCGGCGCCGGGCACCGCCCACCCGACGCCGGGCAGACCCGGACCCGACGGCGCGAAGGCGGTGGGCGGCGCGCCGGTCGGGACCGTGGCGGTCGGATCGAGCGGGAACGCGGTCGCGGGCACGTGCCGCGCCGGGCGGAACGGCACGAGCCACGCGACCGCGAGCGCGAACCAGGCACCCGCGAGCACGGTCGGCCGCAGCCGTGCGGACCAGCGTCGGTCGGCGAGCAGGGCGGCGGCGGTGACCGCGGTCATGGCGGCGAGCCAGACGGCGAACGCGGTCACGGCCGGTCCGTGCTGCGCTCGCGCGCGTCGAGCCACGCCTCGAGCTCGCGCCGCTCGGCGTCGTCGACGGGGCGGTCGGCGGCGAAGCTCGCGAGGAGGCTGCGCAGGCTGCCGCGGTGGAACCGTTCCATGAAGCGGCCGGTCTCGAACGCGAGGTACTCGTCGCGGCCGACCTCGGCGACGTAGTGCAGGTCGCGGCCGGTGCGCGTCGAGCGCACGAAGCCCTTGGCCTGGAGGCGCCCGAGCAGGGTCGCGACGGTCTGGATCTTCCACCCGCGCTCGGCGGGCACCGACTCGACCACCGCGCGCGTGGTGAGCGGTCCGGTGGCGGACCACAGGACGTCCATGACGTCGAGCTCGGCGTCGGGCAGGCGTCGCACGGCGGTCTCCTTTCGACAACTGTCGTCAACGTACTACAGGTGTCGTAAAGAGAGGCGGCGTACGCCCGCCCGTCGCGCCGTGCACGCCGCGAGCCCGGCGCGCGGACCCGTCAGAGCGCCGACGTGCCGAACACGAGCCCCAGCGCGTACGTGGCCGCCGCGGCCCCGAACCCGATCGCGAGCTGCCGCAGCGCACGCTTGAGCGGCGACGCCCCCGACAGCAGCCCCACCACGGACCCCGTCCCCAGCAGCGCGACGCCGACCAGCCCGGCCGACCACAGCACGGCCGTGAACCCCTCGGCCCCCAGCAGGTAGGGCACCACGGGGATCAGCGCACCGGACGCGAAGAAGCAGAAGCTCGCGATCGCGGCGCCCCACGCGGTGCCGATCGACTCGTGCTCGTCCCGCTCGGGGGCGGGCACGACGGCCTCGTCCGGTGCGAGCGTGGGCGCGTCGGCACCACCGGGCAGCGTCGTCGACGTGCGCAGCAGCGACCCCGTCACGGCGCGCTGCGCCTCCCAGTGCGCGAGCGACGCCAGCACGACGTCGGCGCGCGCCTGCGCCTCGTCGGCCGCCATGCCGCGCGCACGGTAGACCAGCGACAGCTCGTTCGCGTCGACGTCGAGGTGCGTGAGCGCGGCCGCCGCGTCGGCGTCGGGGCGCGAGGCCTCCAGCAGCTCGCGCTGCGACCGGACCGACACGTACTCCCCCGCACCCATCGACAGCGCACCCGCGAGCAGCCCCGCGAGGCCCGTCAGCAGCACGGTGCCGGTCGAGACGCCGCTCGCCCCGATGCCCAGCACGAGCGCGAGGTTCGACACCAGGCCGTCGTTCGCACCGAACACCGCGGCACGGAACGTGCCGGAGATCTGCTGCCGCCCCCGGATCGCGAGGCCGCGCACGACCTCCTCGTGGATCTGCTCGTCGGCCGCCATGCGGGGCGTCGCCTCGGCGTCCGAGCCGTACGTCGAGCGCGCCTCGGCGCGCTGCGCGAGCGCGAGCACGAACACCGAGCCGAACCGCCGGGCCAGCCACCCGAGCGCGCGCGTGCGCCACGCACCGCGCGCGGGCGGGCCCACCTGGTCGCCCAGCAGCTCGAGCCAGTGCGCCTCGTGACGGCGCTCGGCCTCCGCGAGCGCGAGCAGGATCTCGCGCTCCTCACCGTCGCGACGGCTCGCGAGGTCGCGGTAGACGGCGGCCTCGGCGCGCTCGTCGGCGAGGTTGCGGCGCCACCGGCGCAGCTGGGAACGGGACGCGGGCACGGCTACTCCAGGGCAGGACGGGGGGTGTCCCGCCGACGTTAGGCGAGCGCGCGCGGTTGCGAGGGCGTGCGACGACGCGCGTGGCACACCCGTCACGAGGGGTTTCGGGCGGCCGAAGACGCGTGGTCCGGACGGCTCGAGCGATGTGGCGACCCAACGCGGTGCTGTGCGGGACCAGCTGCGAGCGCCGGCCGAGGGTCGGCCGGCGTCAGCCGCCGATCCGCCCGGCCAGCGTCCCGACGCCGTCACCGGTGAGCCGCGGCAGCACCGCGGCTCGCCCCGCGAGCGCCAGCACGAGGTCGAGCGTCGCGCCCTCGACGCCGAGACCCGCACCCGAGACGAAGCCGCTGTCCGTCGCGACGAGCAGCAGGCCACGCGCGCGGGTCCGGGAGTCGACCGCGAAGTCCTTGCGCACGTAGCCCTCGGCGACGGCGAGCACGGCGTCGGGGTCGGGCGCCGTCGCGATCCCGAGCGGCTCGCGGACGTCGGCGGCGTGCACGACGACCTCGCCGAGCCACGCCCACAGGTCGCCCGTGGGGGCCACGCGTGCGTCGACGACCGCGCGGAAGGCCGCGAGCGTGTCCGCCGGGGTGGGGCCACGGTGCTCGGCGAGGCGCCGCGCGTTGTGCACGTCGGGGCGGAACCGCGCTCCGGCGATGCTGCGCAGCCACGCCCAGCGCCCGGTGGTCGCGGCGGCGGTGAGGTGGGCGACGACGTCCTCGACGGTCCAGTCCGCGCACAGGGTCGGGTGAGCCCACTGCGCGTCGGTGAGGCCCGTGAGGTCGTCGGCCAGGCGGGTGCGCTCGGCGTGGATCGCGGCCCAGAGCCGCTCGGGGGTGTGCAGGGTCATCGCGGGCTCCTCGGGCGGTGGGACCGGACCGGCCGGGCGCCGACGATCGCTACGGTAACCGTAGCGGATGATCCGGCAGTCGTAGTAGGGGGCGTACGCTGGGGTCGTGGCAGGACGACGGACGTACGGCTCCTACAACGACGGGTGCGCGGCCGCGCACGCGCTCGACGTCGTGGGCGACCGGTGGACGATGATCGTCGTCCGCGAGCTGCTGCTCGGGCCCAAGCGGTTCACGCAGCTGCAGCGCGACGTCGTCGGCATCGGCCCCTCGGTCCTCGCGCAGCGTCTGCACGAGCTCGAGCAGCACGGCGTCCTCGCGCGCGAGCACCTGCCCGCGCCCGCCGACGTCGACGTCTACGCGCTGACGGCCTGGGGCCAGCGGCTCGAGGCCGTCAACACCGCACTCTCGCAGCGCCGCCGCGACGCTCGAGGTCCGGTACGCCCCCGCCTTCGCGACGCAGCCGCAGGACGCGACGGGCCTCGCGGGCGACGTCGTGACGTTCACGGCCGCCGCGACGGGCAACCCGGCACCGGACGTCCGCTGGCAGACGTCCACCGACGGCACGGCCTGGGCGGACGTCCCCGACGCGACCGGCCCGTCGTACGCGCGGACCCTCACCGACGCCGACCACGGACTGCTCGTGCGCGCCGTGGCGGGCAACGCGCTCGCGACCGTCGGGTCGGACCCCGCCACGGTGGCCGTCGACGCGCCGCCCGTCGTGGTGACGCCGCCCGCCGACGTGACGGTCGATGCGGATGCGGACGCGACCTTCACCGTCGCCGTCGCCGGGCGTCCCGCGCCCGCCGTCACGTGGCAGTCCTCGAGCGACGGCACGACGTGGGACGACGTCGCCGGCGCGACCGGCACGACGCTCGTCGTCCCCGGTGACCCCCCCGCCGACGGCACCCGCTACCGGGCCGTGGCGACCTCCTCGCGCGGGTCGGTGACCAGCACCGACGCGGCGCTGCGCGTGCTCGTCGCCCCCACGGTCAGCGACCCGCTCGACGTCGCGACGGCGCCCGGTGCGCAGGTCGCGTTCACGGTCGAGGTGACGGGCCGCCCGGTGCCGGACGTGACGTGGGAGGCGACGTCCGACGGCACGACGTGGGCGGCCGTCGGCACCGGCACGACGCTGCGCCTCACCCCGACGCTCGCCGACGACGGCCTGCGCGTGCGGGCCGTCGCCACCGCGACGCTCGTCGCGGGACCGGTGTCGGTGACGAGCGCCGAGGCCGAGCTCGTCGTCGCGGCGGCACCCGAGGTCGTCGACGGCCCGGGCCCCGTGACGCGGCTGACCACCGGCGTGCCGGCGACGCTCGCGTGGACGGTGCTGGGCGCCGACGCGACCGCGACGTGGGACGTGTCCCGCGACGGCGGGGCGACGTGGCAGCCGGTGCCGCTCGCGTGGGCCACGTCGGCCCGCCCGGCGGGAGGGGCGGCGGCGCGCGCGGCGGGCCCGGCGGTCCGCACCGAGCACGTGCTGACGCTCACGCCGTCGGTCGCCGACGAGGGCGCGCTCGTGCGGCTCACCGTGTCCACCGTGGGCGGGACGGCGACCGCGAGCACCGTGCTCGACGTGGTCGGCGTCGACACGCCGGGCGGCGGCACGCCGGGCGGCGGCACTCCGGGTGGCGGCTCGCCGGGTGGTGGCACGCCTGGCACCGGCGCGCCGGGGACGGGAGCCGGCACGGCACCCGCCGGAGCCGGACCGGGGACCGCGGGCACGACGCCGACGGCGTCCGGCCTGCCGCGCACGGGGCTCGCGCCGCTCCCGCTCCTCGCGCTCGCGGCGCTCGTCGCGTCCGTCGGGGTGGCCGGGGTCGCGGCCGCGACGCGGCGTCGTCGGACCACGTGACGGCGTCGACGGCCCCCGCGCTCAGCCCTCGAGGAGCCGCGCGATGACGCGCGCGCCGGCCGCGGGGCCCGCGTAGGGCTCGCCGAGCAGGCGGACCCCGAACGGGGCGACGTTGAGGACGGCGACCACGCCGAGCGTCGTGTCGCGGTCGTGCTCGGTGACGCCGGGGACCACGTCGTGGCCCGCGCGGGCCTCGCGTGCGCGGCGCACGTCGGCGACGTGGGACGCGAGCGCGTCGAACGCGCGCGCGTAGACGACCTCGAGCTCCTCGGACGTGCCGGGGTGGCGCATCACGTACGCGAGCAGCTCGATCGACAGGAGCAGGCGCGGGTCCTGGGCGCTCGCGGCGAGCGCGGCCTCGAGGGCGGCGACGTCGACGCCGTCGGTCGTGACGCCGGGCAGCCGGTGCTCCCCGGCGCTCTCGGCGTCGAGCACCGACCTCGCGACCGCGAGGAACAGGTCGCGCTTGGACCCGAAGTGCGCGTAGACGGCTCCCTTGGTGTACCCGGCCTCGGTCGCGACGTCGTCGACGGAGGCGCCCTCGAAGCCCTTGGCGGAGAAGACCCGCGCGGCCGCGTCGAGGAGGTCGGCACGCGTGCGGTCGACCTTGCTGCGGCGGCGCGCCTCGCCCTTGCCGGACTTCTTGTCCATCGACTCCGAGACGTCCGCGAGCTCGAGCGCGGCCTCGCGCAGCCCCTGCGCGATGACCTCGCCGACCTCGGGGAGGTGCTGGCGGGCCTGCGTGCCGAGCGCGCGCGTGAGCTGCGCGGCGGCGTCGGCGAGGGCGCGGGAGGCCGCCTTGAGGGTGTCCCGGTCGTCGGCCATGGGACCAGGATACGCAACCCGCATACCAATGGGTTGATACCGATGAGTATTTGTGCGTACCGTGCGGCACGTACTCATCGGTATGTGACTGGAGGCGGGGATGGACGCAACGGACGTGCTGACCGTCCGCGGGCTGCGCAAGCGGTACCGCGGACGACGCGGCGTGCAGGCCAACGACGGCATCGACCTCGACGTGGCCGCGGGCCAGGTCGTCGGGCTGCTCGGCCACAACGGCGCGGGCAAGACCACGCTCGTGCACCAGGTCGTCGGCCTCGTCCGGCCCGACGCCGGCACCATCACCGTGCAGGGCGTCGACGCCGTCGCACACCCCGCCCGCGCCCGCCGGCTCGTGTCCATCCAGGCGCAGGCCAACGTGCCCATCAGCGGCCTCACGCCGCGGCGTGCCATCGAGCTCGTGGGCCGCATCCGCGGCGCCGCGCCCGACGACATCCGCCGCCGCACCACCGACCTGCTCGACGCGCTCGACCTCGGCCCCTGGGCCGACACACCGTCCGAGAAGGTCTCCGGCGGCATCGCCCGCCTCACCGCGTTCGCCATGACCGCCGTCGTGCCCGGCACGCTCGTCGTGCTCGACGAGCCCACCAACGACGTCGACCCCGTGCGCCGCCGCCTGCTCTGGCAGCAGATCCGCGGCCTCGCCGACTCCGGGCACGGCGTCCTGCTCGTCACGCACAACGTGCGCGAGGCCGAGCGCGTCGTCGACCACCTCGCGATCCTCGACGCCGGCACGGTCATCGCCGCCGACACCCCCGCCGGGCTCACGTCACGCCTCAGCGGCGCGCTCACGCTCGAGGTCGACACCGTCCCCGGCGAGCCCGTGCGCTGGCACGCCGCCGCCCGCGACGTCACCGCCGGGCACCTGCGCGCGACCGCCGCCGTGCCCGCCGACGCAGCCGCCGAGGTCGTCCGCTGGGCGCAGGACGAGGTCGAGGCCGGGCGCCTCGAGCGCTACGCCCTCACCCCCGCGTCCCTCGAGGACGTGTACGTGCAGCTCGTCGGCGAGCCCGCCGACGCCACCTCGGAGGTGCCCGCCGCATGACCACGCTCACCGCGTCCCCGGCGACCACGTCGTCGCGCCTCGACGCCGTCCGGCAGACCCTGCTGCTCGTGCAGTGGCAGCTCCGCCGGCAGTCGCAGTACCTGCCGCTCATGGTCGTCGTGCAGGTGTTCATGGCCGTCACGACCGTCGTCGGCTACGGCCTGCTCGTCGGCGACCCCGACCCCGCGACGGCGCTGTTCCTCGCGACCGGCGCCCCGACCATCACGCTCATCACCGTCGGCATCGTCATGACGCCGCAGATGGTGTCGCAGGCCCGCACCGAGGGCTCGCTGGACTGGATGCGCACGCTGCCCGTGCCGCGCACCGCGTTCCTCGTGTCCGACCTGCTGGTGTGGACCCTCATCGCGCTGCCCGGCATGGCGCTCGGCATCCTCGCGGGCGTCCTGCGCTTCGACATCCACCTGTCGATCGCCCCGTGGTTCCTGCCCGCGACCGTGCTGGTCTCGCTCACGTCGGCGGCCGTCGGCTACGGCATGGCGACCGTGCTGCCGCCGCAGCTCGCCAACCTGCTCACGCAGGCGCTCGTGTTCATCGTGCTGCTGTTCTCGCCCGTCTCCTACCCCGCCGAGCGCATGCCCGCGTGGCTGCAGAGCGCGCACGAGTGGCTGCCGATCGAGCCCATGGCGCAGCTCGTGCGCGCGGGCCTCGCGCAGGACACGTTCAGCATGCCCACGCGCTCGCTCGTCGTGCTGCTCGCGTGGGGCGTCGGGTCGGTCGCGGCCGCGTCGGTCGCGCTGCGCCGCCGCGCCTGACCCGCCGCTCCCGCGACGGAGCGAGAGAGCCGCCCGCGAGCGGCACGCCCGCGGACGCCCAGCACCCCCACCCGCCCCTCCGACGTCGACGGACAGCGGTACGGCTCGACGGACACGGGCGTGCTCGTGTCCGTCGAGCC
>NZ_BCRB01000070.1 GCF_001552375.1 Cellulomonas iranensis NBRC 101100 = JCM 18110
GGTGGGCGGGTGGGCCTGGCGGGGTCGACGACGGTCGGAGGCCCGGTCTCGATCGAACCGTTTCGACGTCGTCGTCGGGTCCTTCGCGCAGCCATCGTGGTCGAAGTCCTGCTCAGGGACAAGCCCCGATCGTCTGATCTGCGTGTCTTGCCTCACATACCGGACCTGCCCTAGATTCGCCAAGGCGATATGAATCGAACCGCTTCGACGCCGTGGCGGGACGCCGGGTCACCGAGGACCCGGCGTCGCGACCGTCCCGCCGTCCCGTGCACGTCCGTTTCCACGAGGGAGTGAAGGACGCTGATGAAGACCACCACCTCCACCGCACGCCTCGGCGACGTCGAGGTCCGCCGCCGCTCGTTCCTCGGGCTGGTCGCCGCCGGCGCCGCCGTGGTAGGCGTGCCGTCGCTGCTCACGGCGTGCAGCACCGACGCGCCGCCCGCCGCCGCGCCCGGGGCCACGCCCTCGGCCGACGTGCTCCCGAAGTACGTCCCCGTCGACTACGTCGCGCCCGACTACCCGAGCGTCAACGGCTCGACGCCCGGCTACGAGACCCTGCCTGCCGAGCTCGTGCAGTCGGTGCCCGAGCCCCCGGGCGCGGGGTCCTCGTTCACGGCCATGACCCCGCTGTGGGGCACGATCCCGCCCACCAAGGGCAACCAGTACTACGAGGCGGTCAACGGCCTGCTCGGCTCGACCATCGCGTTCCAGATCACCGACGGGAACGTCTACGGCGACAAGCTCGCGACCGTGCTCGCGTCGGCCAAGGACGTGCCGGACTGGGTCAGCGTCCCGTCCTGGAACATCCCGCCGCGCTTCGGGTCCGAGATCGTGCCGAACCTCTTCCAGGACCTCACGGACTTCCTCGGCGGCGACAAGGTCGAGCAGTACCCGAACCTCGCCAACATCCCGACCGACGCCTGGAAGTTCTGCGTCTTCAACGGCCGCCTGTACGGCCTGCCGTTCCCGGGCGAGATCATCACCGACGCGATCTTCTACCGCAAGGACGTGCTCGACGAGCTCGGCATCACGCCGTCCGTCAGCAACGGCCAGGACCTGCTCGACCTCGCCAAGGAGCTCACGGGCGGCAACCGGTGGGGCGCCGAGGACCTGTGGAACACCGCGGCGATCATCCACGGCGTGCCGCCCAGGTGGATCCTCGAGGGCGACAGGCTCGTGCACCGCGTCGAGACCGAGCAGTACCGCGCGGCGCTCGCGTGGAACGCCGAGCTCTTCGCGAGCGGCGCGGTCCACCCCGACGCGGTCGCCGACCAGGCCGGCGAGGCCAAGACCCGGTTCCAGTCCGGCCAGTCGCTCATCATGAACGACGGCCTCGGCGGCTGGCACGAGGCGCTGCGCGACAACCTCGCGAGCAACCCGGCGTTCTGGCAGCAGCCGCTCGACCCGTTCGCGGCCGACGGCGGCACGCCCGTGCTGTGGAAGGGCAACCCCGCCAACATCTTCTCGTTCCTCAAGAAGAGCGACGACGAGGCCCGCATCACCGAGCTGCTCGCGATCGCCAACGTGCTCGCGGCGCCGTTCGGCACCACCGAGTTCGACGTCATCAACAACGGCGTCGAGGGCGTGCACTACGAGCGCGGCGCCGACGGCCTGCCCGTGCCCACCCCGCTCGCGGCCACCGAGATGCAGCCCACCTACATGTTCCTGGTCGACCCGCCCATCGCGAACGCGCGCGTGCAGTACCCCGGGTACGTCAAGGCGTCCTCGGAGTGGCAGACCAAGGCGGCGGAGTTCATCACCGAGCCGCTGTTCTACGCGCAGCAGATCGTCGAGCCCGTGCAGTACGCGTCGATCGGGCAGCCGTTCGTCGACCTCGAGAAGGACATCTCGCGCGGGCGCAAGTCGCTCGACGACCTCGACGCGGCCGTCGACACGTGGCGGGCGTCCGGCGGCGAGGAGCTGCGGACGTTCTACCAGGAGATCCTGGACGCGCGGTGACGAGCCCCGGTCAGGTCGTCCGTCGCGGCGCGGGTCGGCGCGCCGCGGCACCGGACCCGGTCGCGGAGGGGGCGGGTGCGCCCGCCCCCTCCCGCCCGGCGAAGGTGCCCGTCCGCAAGGTCCCGCTGCGCACGCGGCTGCGTCGCGACGGCGCGCTGCTCGTCATGGTGCTGCCCGCGGTCACGCTGCTCGCGGTCTTCGCGTACGTGCCGATGCTCGGCAACGTCATCGCGTGGCAGAGCTACTCGCCGTACGTCGGGTTCCTGCGCAGCCCGTTCGTCGGGTGGGCGAACTTCGAGCGCGTGTTCTCCAACCCGCTGTTCCTCGACGCGGTGCAGAACACGCTCGTCATCACGGCGTTCCAGCTCGTGTTCTTCTTCCCCGTGCCGATCGTGCTCGCGCTGCTGCTCAACAGCGTCGTCACGCCGCGCGTCCGGACGACCATCCAGTCGATCGTCTACCTGCCGCACTTCTTCTCGTGGGTGCTGGTCGTGACGATCTTCCAGCAGATCTTCGGCGGTGCAGGGCTGGTCAACCAGACGCTGCGCGGCGCGGGGCTCGGGTCGGGCTTCGACCTCATGACCAACCCCGACACGTTCCTCGTGCTCATCACGATGCAATCGGTCTGGAAGGACGCGGGCTGGGGGATCATCATCTTCCTCGCCGCGCTGTCGACCGTGTCGCCCGAGCAGTACGAGGCGGCGGCGGTCGACGGCGCCAACCGGTGGCGGCGCATGTGGCACGTCACGCTGCCCGCGCTGCGGCCCGTCATCATCCTGCTGCTGATCCTGCGCCTGGGCGACGCGCTCACGGTCGGGTTCGAGCAGCTCATCCTGCAGCGCGGGGCCGTCGGCGCGGACGTCGCCGAGGTCATCGACACGTACGTCTACTACCAGGGCGTCATCTACGGCGACTGGAGCTTCGCGGCCGCGGCGGGCCTGATCAAGGGCGTCGTCAGCCTCGCGCTCGTGCTCGGGGCCAACAAGCTCGCCCACGTGTTCGGCGAGTCGGGGGTGTATCGCAGGTCATGACCACGCAGAGCGGAACGACACCGGAGATCGACACCGACGTCGCGCTGATCCCGCGCGACCTCGCGGCCGACGCGGCGGGCCGTCCCCGCCGCCCGCGCCGCTCGCGGCACCGCCCGGCCTGGGAGGAGCCGCCCGGCAAGGTCGGCGCGGCCGTCAAGTTCGTCGTGCTGGCGGGCGTCGTGCTGGCGGTCGTGTTCCCGCTGTGGACGGTCGTCGTCACGAGCCTGTCGACGCAGGCCGAGACCATCCGCGCGGGCGGCCTCGTCGTGGTGCCGGGCGAGCTGACGCTCAACGCCTACAAGCAGATCCTGTCCGGCGGCGTCGTGACGCGCGCGGCGCTCGTGAGCATCGGCATCACGGCGGTCGGCACCGTGATCTCGACGATCGTGTCCGTGCTCGCGGCGTACGGGCTCTCGCGGCCCTCGTCGCTGTGGCACCGCCCGATCCTGTTCGTCTTCCTCATCACGATGTTCTTCGGCGCGGGCCTGATCCCCACGTACCTCGTGGTGAGCGGCCTCGGGCTCGTCGACTCGTACTGGGCGCTGATCCTGCCGGGTGCGGTGTCGGCGTTCAACGTGCTGATCCTGCGCAACTTCTTCATGGGTCTCGAGCCGGCGATCCTCGACGCCGCGCGCATCGACGGCGCGGGGGACTGGCGGATCCTGGGCCGGGTCGTGCTGCCGATGTCGCGCGCGGTGGTCGCAGTCATCGCGCTGTTCTACGGCGTCGGGTACTGGAACGCGTTCTTCAACGCGATCCTCTACATCAACGACAACGCCAAGTGGCCGCTGCAGCTCGTGCTGCGGTCGTACGTGCTGCAGGGCGTGACGCTGCCCGGCTCGGGCGTGGGGCAGGTCGACGTCGCGACGGGGGCCGTGACGGGTCTGCCCGTGAAGATGGCGGTCATGGTGCTGGCGATCGTGCCGATCCTCGTCGTCTACCCGTTCGTCCAGCGGCACTTCACCAAGGGCGTCATCTTCGGTGCGATCAAGGGCTGACGCGGTGCCCGTCCCCCGCCGCGGCGCCGCGGCGCCCGGCTCAGCGCACGGGGGCGACGGTGCTCGCGCGCTCGACGAGCATCGGTGCGATCAGCCGGGTCTCGGCGGGCTCGTCGCGCTCGACGCGCGCCATCGCCATCTCGACCGCGACCTTGCCGATGGTGTGCGCCGGGATGTCGACGTTCGTCAGCGGCAGGGCCTGGCCGACCGCCACGTCGGGCGGGCACACGGCGACGACCGAGACGTCGTCGGGCACGTGCCGCCCGCGCTCGCGGAGCGTCGCCAGCACCCAGGGCAGCGCGACCTCGTTGTGGACGACGAGCGCGGTGACGTCGGGCAGCGCGGCGAGCACGCGGTCGACCGCGGCGACGGCGCCCGCCATCGAGGACTCGCACGGCTCGACCAGACCGGTGAGGCCCGCCTCGGCGGCGCCGCGCGTGAAGCCGCGGATCATGCGCTCGGCGTACGACGTGTGGCGGTCGAGGACCGCCTGCGGCGACCCCAGCAGCGCGACCTGCCGGTGACCGAGCCGCGCGAGGTGCCGCACCGCGAGGTGCCCGGCGGCCTCGAAGTCGAGGTCGACGCACGACAGGCCCTCGGGGTCGCGCGGCAGCCCGATGAGCACGGCGGGCTGGCTGAGGCCCGCGAGCACGGGCACGCGCGGGTCGTCGGCCTCGATGTCCATCATGACGAGGGCGTCGACCATGGACCCGTTCGCGACGCGCTCCATGCCGGCGATCTCGTCGGCGGTGAGCAGGAGCACGTCGTGGTCGAACGTGCGGGCGGCGGTGACGACGCCGGTGACGAACTGCATGATGACGGAGACGTTGACGTCGACGCGCAGCGGCGCCATGAGGGCGAGGACGTCGGTGCGGCTCGACGCGAGGGCGCGGGCGCCCGCGTGCGGGCGGTACCCGAGGTCGCGGATCGCGCGCTCGACGCGTTGCCGCGTCGGCGCGGAGATCGGGCGCTTGCCCGACAGCACGTAGGACACGGTGGAGGTCGACACGCCCGCCGCGCGTGCCACGTCGTCGATCGTCGTCGCCATGTCGCTCCGTTCGTCACGCGCTGCGGGCCGGTCCCGTGCCGCGCGGTCCGTGTCCCGCGCCCGCACCCCGAGGTGCGGCACACCCTAGCGCGGGCCCCGGGGCCGGCCGAGGAGTCGGCCGGGCCGGGGCGGGGGCGGCGCGTCGCCGCATCGGCGCGCAAGCGCTTCGCCTGGCACCTGGTCGGGCGTCCGGCTCGAGCGTGCGGCACCGGCCTGCGTCGACATCGATATCGACGCACTACGCTGGCGAAGCGCTTCGACGCTTCCCGTCGACGCCGCCGTGACGAGAGGGTGAGGGCATGACCGGGTCGGACGGGAGCGGCGGCACGCCCACGCTCGCCGCACTCACGGACGAGGTCGGGCTGCTGTACGGCGCCGACTGGAACCCCGAGCAGTGGCACCCGGACGTCTGGCGCGAGGACGTGGCCCTCATGCGCGCCGCGGGGGTCAACCTCGTCACGGTCGGCGTCTTCTCGTGGGCCAGCCTCGAGCCGCGCCCCGGGCGGTTCGAGCTCGACTGGCTCGACCGCGTCGTCGACCTCGCGCACGACCACGGCGTCCTCGTCGACCTCGCGACCCCCACCGCGTCGCCGCCGCCCTGGCTGGGCGTGCTCTGGCCGAGCGCACGCGCGGTGACCGCCGACGGCGTGCGGATGTCGCACGGCTCGCGCAACCACTTCTGCCCGTCCTCGCCGCACTACCGCGAGCGCGCGCTCGCGGTGACCCGCGTGCTCGCCGAGCGCTACGGCGCCCACCCGGGCGTGCGCATGTGGCACGTCGGCAACGAGTACGGCCAGGTCTGCTGGTGCGAGCACTGCGCGCACGAGTACCGCGCGTGGCTGCGCGCGCGCCACGGCAGCCTCGACGAGCTCAACCGCGCGTGGGGGACCGCGTTCTGGAGCCAGCGGTACGACGAGTGGGGTCAGGTGATCCCGCCGCGCGCAGCGCCGTACCTGGTCAACCCGACCCAGGCGCTCGACCACCGCCGGTTCGCGTCCGACCAGCTGCTCGCGCTCTACCTCGAGCAGCGCGACGTCGTCCGGGAGCACGCGCCGGGCGTCCCGGTGACGACCAACCTCATGGGCTTCCACCACCCGACCGACTACCGGCGGTGGGCACCCCACCTCGACGTCGTCGCCGACGACGTCTACGGCGACCCCGCCGACCCGTCCGACGTGGTGCGCGTCGCGCTGACGCACGACCTCGCACGCGGCCTCGCCGGCGGCGCGCCGTGGCTGGTCATGGAGCAGGCCGCGGGAGCGGTGAACTGGCGGCCGCACAACGTGCCCAAGACCTCGGCGCAGCTGCGGCTCGACTCGCTGCGCGCGGTCGCGCGCGGCGCCGACGGGTCGTGCTTCTTCCAGTGGCGTGCGTCGACGGCCGGCGCCGAGCGGTACCACTCGGCCCTCGTGCCGCACGCCGGCCCCGACACCGCCCTGCACCGCGCGGTCGTCGCGCACGGTGCCGAGCTCGCGCGCCTGCGCCGGGTCGTCGGCACGCGCGTGACCGCGCGCGTCGCGCTCGTGTTCGACTGGCCGAGCTGGTGGGCCGCCGAGGAGCCGGCGTCCCCGTCGCAGCGGCTGCGCGCGCTGCCCCAGGTGCTCGCGTACTACCGGCCGCTGTGGGAAGACGGCGTCGCGGTCGACGTCGTGGGTCCCGACGCCGACCTGGACGCCTACGACCTGGTCGTCGCGCCGCAGCTGCACCTGGTCGAGGACGCGGACGTCGCGGGGCTGCGGCGGGTCGTCGAGCGCGGCGGCGTGCTGCTGCTCGGGCCGTTCTCGGGCGTCGTCGACCGCGACGCGCACGTGCGCACCGGCAGGTTCCCCGTGCCGTTCGCCGACCTCGTCGGCGGCTCCGGCGAGGAGTGGGTGCCGCTGCCGGACGCGGGCGTCGACCTGCGCTCCGACCTGCTGGGCGACGTGCGCGTGCACGACTGGGCGGAGCGCGTGCGCGTCGACGACGGCGAGGCCGTCGCGGCCGTCGTCGGCGGCGACCTCGACGGCTGCGCCGCGGTCGTGCGCCGCCGCCACCCGGGCGGCGGGCAGGGCTGGTACGTCGGCGCGCTGCTGCCCCCGGACGCGCTCGCGGGCGTCGTGCGGGCGTGCCTGGACGCCGCCGGCGTCGCCGGGCCCGCGGGCGTGCGCGCCGCCGCCGACGTCGAGGTCGTGCGCCGCGGCGACGTCACCTTCTGCCTCAACGCGGCCGACCGGCCGCGGACCGTGCACCTGACCGGCACCGCCGACGGGTGGCACGACCTGCTCACCGGCGCCGACGTCGCCGGTGACGTGCCGCTCGCGCCGCACGGCGTCCTGGCCCTGATCGAGAGGACCCCATGAAGTTCACCGACGGCTACTGGCAGCTGCTGCCCGGGGTGACCGAGCTGCGTCCCCGCCAGGTCGACGACGTGGTCGCGACCGACGACACGCTCACGGTCTACGCGTCGACCGCGCCGATCACCACGCGCGGCGACACGCTCAACCGCCCGCTCGTCACCGTCACGCTGCACTCGCCCATGGACGGCGTGGTCGGCGTGACGATCGAGCACTTCCAGGGCGGCCTCGAGCGCGGTCCCCGGTTCGAGCTGCACCGCGACGCGGGCGACGTGAAGATCGCGACGCCCGACCTCACGGGGCAGGCCGTCGCGACGCTGCGCTCGGGACAGCTCGAGGCGCGCGTCGCGACCGCGGGCGACTGGTCGGTCGAGTTCGTCGACGTCGCGGACGGCCGCGTGCTCACGGCGTCGACGCCGCGCAGCGTGGGCGTCCTGACCGACGCGGACGGCCGGCACTTCGTGCGCGAGCAGCTGACCATGGGGGTCGGCGAGCACGTCTACGGCCTGGGGGAGCGGTTCGGCGCGCTCGTGAAGAACGGCCAGACGGTCGACATCTGGAACGCCGACGGCGGCACCGCGAGCGACCAGGCGTACAAGAACGTGCCGTTCTACCTGTCGTCGGCCGGGTACGGGGTGTTCGTCGACCAGCCCGAGCGCGTCTCGTTCGAGATCGGCACCGAGGTCGTGTCGCGCGCGCAGTTCTCGGTCGAGGGGCAGTCGCTCACGTACTACGTCGTCGCGGGCCCCACGCCCAAGGACGTGCTGCGCCGCTACACGGCGCTCACGGGCCGCCCGGCGCGCGTGCCGGACTGGTCGTACGGGCTGTGGCTGTCGACGTCGTTCACGACCAGCTACGACGAGGCGACGGTCACGCACTTCGTCGACGGCATGGCCGAGCGCGACCTGCCGCTGAGCGTCTTCCACTTCGACTGCTTCTGGATGCGGCAGTTCCACTGGAGCGACTTCATCTGGGACCCCGCGACGTTCCCCGACCCCGAGGGCATGCTGCGCCGCCTCAAGGAGCGCGGCCTGCGCATCTGCGTGTGGATCAACCCGTACGTCGCGCAGCGCTCGGTGCTGTTCGCCGAGGGCAAGGAGCGCGGGTTCCTCGTGAAGAACCCCGACGGGTCGGTGTGGCAGTGGAACATGTGGCAGGCCGGCATGGGTCTGGTCGACTTCACGAACCCCGACGCCGTCGCGTGGTACCAGGACAAGCTGCGCGGGCTGCTCGCGCAGGGCGTCGACTGCTTCAAGACCGACTTCGGCGAGCGGATCCCGACCGACGTCGTGTGGCACGACGGGTCGGACCCGCAGCGCATGCACAACTACTACACGCACCTGTACAACCGGAGCGTGTTCGAGCTGCTCGAGGCCGAGCGGGGCACGGGCGAGGCGGTGCTGTTCGCGCGGTCCGCGACGGCGGGCGGTCAGCAGTACCCCGTGCACTGGGGCGGCGACTGCGAGTCGACGTTCGTGTCGATGGCGGAGTCGCTGCGCGGCGGGCTGTCGCTCGCGCTGTCGGGCTTCGGGTTCTGGAGCCACGACATCGGCGGGTTCGAGGGCGTGCCGGACGCCGCGGTGTTCAAGCGCTGGCTGCCGTTCGGCCTGCTGTCGTCGCACAGCCGGCTGCACGGCTCGGACTCCTACCGCGTGCCGTGGGCGTTCGACGACGAGGCGGTGGACGTGACCCGGCGGTTCACGCGCCTGAAGATGTCGCTCATGCCGTACCTCGCGCAGGCCGGGCGGGTCGCGCACGAGGAGGGGCTGCCGGTCATGCGCCCGATGGTGCTGGAGTTCCCGGAGGACCGCGGCGCGGCGACGGTGGACACGCAGTACATGCTGGGCGACGCGCTGCTGGTGGCGCCCGTGTTCTCGGCGGCGGGCGACGTCGACGTGTACGTGCCCGAGGGCACGTGGACGTCGTGGCTGACGGGGGAGCGGGTCACGGGGCCGCGCTGGGTGCGCGAGCGCCACGGGTTCGACTCGGTGCCGCTGTACGTGCGGCCGGGCACGGTGCTGCCGGTCGGCGCGCACGACGACCGGCCCGACCGTGACCACGCGGACGGCGTGACGCTGCACCTCGTGGAGCTGCCCGACGGTCACCGGTCGACGACGCGGGTGCCGAGCGGCGACGGCGAGGCGGTGTTCACGGTGCGGCGCACGGGTGCGGAGGTGCGGGTGCGGGCCGTGGGCGCGCCGGGGGCGTGGGCCGTGCAGCCGTTCGGTCGCGACCGCGTCGAGGTGCCGGCGGGGGTCGACGAGGTCGTCGTCGCGGTGTGAGGCGCCGCGGCCGTCCCGGTCCCGAGGGGGCCGGGGCGGTCCGCGCGAGCCCGGGGTGCGGGAGCGGTCCCACGCCCTGTATCGTATCGATTCGACCCGCGCGGCGCCGCTGCCCCGCGGACTCGGCGAGCGGTCCGTCAGGGCCGCCGAGCAGCACCCACTCACCGCTCCCGGAGGGCATGTCATGACCAGCACCACGCGGCCGTCCGGCCGCACGTTCCCGGCCGACTTCCTCTGGGGGTCGGCGACCGCGTCGTACCAGATCGAGGGTGCCGCGGCCGAGGACGGTCGCACGCCGTCCATCTGGGACACGTTCTCGAAGACGCCCGGCAAGGTCCTCAACGGCGACACCGGCGACGTCGCGGTCGACCACTACCACCGCGTCCCGCAGGACGTCGCGATCATGTCCGACCTCGGGCTGCAGGCGTACCGGTTCTCGATCTCGTGGTCGCGCGTGCTCCCGCAGGGCACCGGCGAGGTCAACCAGGCCGGCCTCGACTTCTACTCCGACCTCGTCGACCGCCTGCTCGCCGCGGGCATCAAGCCCGTCGTGACGCTCTACCACTGGGACCTGCCGCAGACGCTCGAGGACGCGGGCGGCTGGACCAACCGCGCCACCGCCGAGGCCTTCGCCGAGTACGCCCGCGTCGTCGCGCGCGCCCTGGGCGACCGCATCCACCTCTGGACGACCCTCAACGAGCCCTGGTGCTCGTCGTTCCTCGGCTACGGCTCGGGCGTCCACGCGCCCGGCGTGACCGACCCCGCCGCCGCGCTCGCGGCCGTGCACCACCTCAACCTCGCGCACGGGCTCGCCGCGCGCGTCATCCGCGACGAGCTCGGTCCGGCCACGCCCGTGTCGATCACGCTCAACCTGCACGTGACGCGCGCCGCGTCCGACGCGCCGCAGGACGTCGAGGCCAAGCGCCGCATCGACACGATCGCCAACGAGGTCTTCCTCGGCCCGCTCCTCGAGGGCGCGTACCCCGAGCGCGTGTTCGCCGACACCGCGGCGATCAGCGACTGGTCCTTCGTGCAGGAGGGCGACCTCGAGCTCATCCGGGTCCCGATCGACCTGCTCGGCGTCAACTACTACTCGACCGGCCGCGTGCAGCACGGCACGCCGCCCGTCGGCGACGGCACGCCCGGCCCCGACGGGCACCGCTCGTCGGTCGTCAGCCCGTGGGTCGGCGCAGACCAGGTCGAGTGGCTCCCGCAGCCCGGCCCGCACACCGCGATGGGCTGGAACATCGAGCCGCAGGGCCTCGTCGACCTGCTGATCGAGCTCCACGACCGCTACCCGGGCCTGCCGCTGGCCATCACGGAGAACGGTGCCGCGTTCTACGACACCGTGACGCAGGACGGCCGCGTGCACGACGTCGAGCGCGTCGCCTACCTGCACGACCACGTCGACGCCGTCGGCGAGGCCATGGACAAGGGCGTCGACGTGCGCGGCTACTTCGTGTGGTCGCTCTTCGACAACTTCGAGTGGGCCTACGGCTACGACCGCCGCTTCGGCGTCGTGCACGTCGACTACGACACCCAGGTCCGGACCGTGAAGGACTCGGCGCGCTGGTACCGCGAGCTCGTCCGGACCGGCACGATCCCGACGCCGGAGTCCGCCGCGACGCTCTGACACGACCCGCACCCCCGACGGCCGGTGCCCCGCTCGCACGAGCGCGGCACCGGCCGTCCGCGTTGGTGCGCGGGCCCGGCCGTGCGTGAGGATGGACCCGTGCCCCGGTCCCGTCCTTCGTCGCGTCGCCCCTACGGGGCCGAGCACGTGCCGCTCGACGTCGACCGCGCGACCGGAGGGCGGCGCTCCGAGTCCGGCCCCGACGGCGAGTGGACCGTGCAGCGCGTGCGTGGGTCCGACCGGGAGTACCGCTGCCCGGGGTGCGACCAGCTGGTCGCAGCCGGCACGCCCCACGTCGTCGCCTGGCGCACCGACGACTGGCGCGGCGCCGGTGTCGACGAGCGCCGGCACTGGCACGCCGCGTGCTGGGACGCGCGCGGTCGGCGCGGGCCGACGCGCCGGTGAGCCGCGTCCCCGGCCCCGTCGCGCCGCACGACCCGGCGTGGCGCGGCCACGCCGCCGCCGACGCCCGGTCCGCCGACGCCCCGGCCCCCGACGTCCGGCTGGTCGCCACCGACCTCGACGGCACGCTCCTCGCGCCCGACGGGACCGTCTCGCCCCGCACGGCCGCCGCGCTCGCGGACGCCGAGGCGGCCGGGCTCGACGTCGTCTTCGTGACGGCACGGCCGCACCGCTGGCTCACCGAGCTGCAGGCCCACGTGGCCGGCCACGGCGTCGCGATCTGCGCCAACGGCGCCTCCGTCGTCGACGTCGCGGGCCTGCGGGTCCTGGAGGAGCACGGCATGGACCGCGCGCGCGTGGCGGCGCTCGCGGCACGCCTGCGGGACGCGTGGGGGCCCGACGCGGTGCACCTCGCCGTCGAGAGCGCCGAGGGCTTCGCCGCCGAGCACGGGTTCGTCTCGACGCACGACGTGCCGCCCGGCTCGCGCACGGCGGCACGCATCGAGGACGTCCTGCCCGCCACCACGCTCAAGGTCCTGCTGCAGGCGACCGGGCGGACCGCCGAGGTCGACGCGTTCGTCGCCGAGGCGCAGCGCGCCGTGGGCGACCTCGCGCACGTGTCGTCGTCGGCGACCGTGCCGCTCGGCGAGATCGCCGCACCCGGCGTCACCAAGGCCGCGACGCTCGCGGCGTGGGCCGCGCGGCGCGGTGTCGCGCCGTCCCAGGTGTGGGCCGTCGGCGACGCCCCGAACGACCTGCCGATGCTGCGCTGGGCCGGGCGGTCGTTCGCCGTCGCGAACGCGCTGCCGGCCGTCCTCGCGGCCGTCGACGCGACGCTGCCGTCCAACGCCGACGACGGCGTGGCGGTGCTGCTCGAGCGTGCGGCGGCGCTCGCCCGGGCGCGCGACCTGCGGGGTCGCGGCTAGGGTCGACGACGTCCGTCGTCGACCACGAAGGAGGGCGCATGCCCGCGACCCCGATCGTCCTGCTCCACGCGTTCCCGCTGGACCACCGGCTCTGGGACGACGTCGCCGCCGGGCTGCGCGGCGACCGGACCGTGATCGCCCCCGACCTCCCCGTCCCGTCGGAGCTCGCGCTGCCCGAGCCGTCGCTCGACGCGGTCGCCGACCGCGTGGCCGACCTGGTGCGCGACGCGGGCGGCCGCGCGCTCGTCGCGGGGCTCTCGATGGGCGGCTACGTCGCGCTCGCGCTGCTCGAGCGGCACCCCGACGTCGTCGCGGGCCTCGCCCTGGTGGACACGAAGTCCACGGCCGACACGCCTGACGCGGCCGAGAACCGGCACCGCGTGGCCGACGACGTCGAGGCCGCCGGGACCGTCGCACCCGTGCGGGGCTCCGTCGCGACGCTGCTGGGGGAGAGCACGCGGGCCGCGCGTCCCGAGGTCGTCGAGCGCGTCACGGGCTGGGTCGAGGAGCAGGACCCCGCACGCGTCGCGTGGTGCCAGCGCGCGATGGCGGCGCGCCCCGACCGCACCGAGGTGCTGCGCGCGTTCACCGGGCCCGTCTCCGTGGTCGTCGGCGACGAGGACGCGGTCACGGGCGCCGACGCGGCAGAGCACATGGCGAAGGCGGCCGCGCAGGCCACGCTCGTCGTCGTGCCCCGCGCCGGGCACCTCTCCGCGGTCGAGGACCCGGCGGCCGTCACGACCGCGCTGCGCGAGCTCGCGCAGCGCGTGGACGCCGCCGACGCCTGACCCTGCGACGACGCGGCGTCGCCGGGTCGATGTCGTCGGGGCGTCGGCAGCGGTCAGGCGCCGCCGGCGAGGACGCGCGCGAGCGCGTCGGGCAGGTCGATGGACTCGCCGTCCTTGCCGCCGGCGCCGATGACGAGCGGCGGGTCCTGCGGGGTCGGTCGCACGCCGCGGAACCGCGCGACCACCGACGACGGCGCCGTCAGGACGTAGAACGCGCCGTCCGTGTCGATGCCGACCGTCTCGTCGCGGCGCAGGTACCAGCCGGTCAGCGGGGTCCGGTAGCGCGCGCGGCCGTCGTACGAGCGCACGTGCAGCGGCACCGGGGCGAGCCCCGCGGCACGCGCGTCCGTGAGGAACTGCGCGATGTGCGCGCGGGCCCGGTCGGACTCCGCGCGCTGCCGCGCGGCCAGGGCGTCGGCGTGCGCGGCGGCCGCCTCGCGGCGTCCCGCCCGCCAGCGCGCGGTCGCGTCGTCGTGCGGGTCGGGGGGCGCGGCGTCCGCGGGCCGTCCGTTCCCGGACGGCCCGCTCGTGGGCGGCTGCTCGTTGCTCATGGCGACGTGGACCCGCCGGTCAGCGGGCCGCGGCGTCCTTCGCGCCGTCCGCCGACGCGCCCTGCGGCGCCGCGGCGTCCGCGGGCGAGTCGCTCGCGGTCGCGTCCGACGGCTCCTCGGCCGGCTCCGCGTCGGCCGCCGCCGGGGACGGGACGACGGGGACGGCCGCCGACACCGGGGCCGGCCGCGCCTTGGTGGGACGCGTGGCCTTCGCGGCCGGCTTGGCCGCGCGCGCCGGCGCCGCGTCGCCCTGCGTGCCGCGCGTCGTGCCGGCGCCCTCGGCGTCGGTGCCCGCGGCTCCGCCGCGTGCCTTGCCCTGCGCCTGGTCCTTCTCGAACCGCTCCTCGATGCGCCCGGCCTTCTCGAGCGCCGCGCGGTCGGGGTTGGTGCCGAGCAGGTTGCGCAGCTCGTCGAGGTAGGACGTGATCGACTCGCGCTGCCGGTTGAGGTCCTCGACCTGGCGGGTCGCGGTCGTGCGCTCGCGCTCCGACTCCGTCATGGCGTCGGAGATCTGCTTCTCGGCGTGCTCGCGGGCCTCGGCGACCACGCGGTCGGCGTTGCGGCGCGCGTTCGACAGCAGCTCGGCGGCCTGCTTCTCGGCGTCGGTGCGGACCTTCTCGGCGTGCGCGAGGGCCTTGGCGACGCGCTCCTCGGCCTCCTGCGCGTGCGACTCGGCGTCGGCGACGAGCCGCTCGGTCTCGACGCGGGCCGCCTCGTGACGGTCGGCGTCCTGCTTCTCGGCCGCCTCGTGCTGCGCGGCGATCGCGAGCTCGGCGTCGGCGAGCTGCTGCTCGGCGCGGTGCACGAGCTCACCGGCACGCGTCCGGGCCTCGGTGGTCGCCTCGGTGATCGCGCGCCGCGCCTCGGTCTGCAGCCGCTCGACCTCGAGGCGCGTGCGCTCGCGCAGCTCGGTGGTCTCCCGCTCGGCCGCGGCCCGCGCCTCGGCGGTCTCGCGCTCGGTGGTCGAGCGCAGCTCGTCGGTCTCGCGCTGCGCGGTCTCGCGCAGGTGCGCGACCTCGTGGCCCGTGCGCTCGCGCAGCTCGGTGGTCTCGCGGTCGGCCAGCGCGCGCAGCTGGCTGGCGTACTGCTCGGACTCGGTGCGCAGCGTCGCGACGGCGTCCTCCGCCTCGGCGCGTGCCTGGGCGATCTCGTCCGACGTCGACGCGCGGAGCTCGCCGGCCTCGCGCTCGGCGGTCGCGCGCACGTAGGCGGCGTACTGCTCGGCCTCGGTGCGCAGCGCCGCGACCTCCGCCGCGACGCGCTGCTGGAGCGCGGTCGCGTCGCGGTCCGCGGCCGCGCGGGTCGCGTCGGCGTACTCGGCCGCGGCGGCGCGCAGCGCCGTGGTCTCCTCGGCGGCGGACTGCCGCCACGCGGCGACCTCGGCGTTGACCTCCGAGCGCACACGTGCCGCGTACCGGTCGGCCTCGCCGCGCAGCGCGGCCACCTCGGCCTCGACGCGCTGCCGCAGCTCCGTGGTCTCCTGGTCGGCGCTCTGCCGCAGGTCCTGCGCGTACCGCTCGGTCTCCTCGCGCAGCGCGGTCGTCTCGGCCTCGGTGCGGCTGCGCAGCTCGGTGGCCGTGCGCTCGGTCGCGATCCGCAGCTGCGTCGCCTCGTGCTCGACCCGCGCCCGCAGCGTGCCGAGCTCCCGCTCGAGCGACGTGCGGCGCTCGCTCTCCTCGGTCGCGACGGCGCTCTGGATGCGCGCGGCCTCGCGCTCGGCGCTCCCGACCAGCTCCTCGGCGCGGCGCTGGGCCGCGGCCACCGAGCTCTCGGCCTCGGCGTGCGCCGCGGTCCGGACCTCCTCGGCCTCGCGGCGCGCGGTCGCGAGCAGCTCGGCGACCTCGTTCTCCGCGCGGGCGCGCAGCTGGCCGGCGGCGAGCTTCGCGCGGGCGAGGGCGTCGGCGGCCTGCGCGTTCGCCTGCGTCATGACGTCGGAGGACTGCTCCTCCGCCGAGCGCAGCAGCTGCTCGATCCGCGACCCGAGACCCGAGTAGGTGGGCCGCTCGGCCTCCCGCAGCTGGCGGTGCGCCTCGGAGAGCTCGCCCGCGACGCGCAGCTTCTCGGCGTCGAGCGCCTCGACCTGGGCACGCGCCTCCGCCAGCGCCTGCTCGAGCGAGGCGACGGACTCGTCGACCGCGTCGCGGTCGTAGCCGCGGAAGCTGACGACGGGGAACGGGTTCCGGGCTTCGGGCACGAGGGATCCTCCTGGGACGGGGGCCCGGCGGGCGGGGTGGCCGAGGGAGTCCTCGGCGCGCCGGTGCCCCGCAAGGATACGCGGCGGGCACGCCCTGACCAGGGTGCTGCGGTCCCGGGGCGCACCCGGGAAGGACGCTCGTCCAGGAGTCGACGCGCAGGTCGCGCGGCCACGGCCCGTCGGCGACGGGTGCGGCGCGCGCCGTCCGGTGCGATGTGGACGTCGCGTGCGCACCGCGTCGGGGTCGTGGGCGGGAGCGGCGCCGGATCCGCCCCGGTTCGGCCCGTGGCGCCGGGTCCGCCTATCCTGGATCGTTCGTCTGCGGAGAGGACTGTGCGTGCTCAAGCGACTCGTGATCGCCTTCGTGGGGCTCGTGGGCGCCGTCGTGATCGCGCTCGGCGTGGCCTCGGCGACGCTGTGGCGTGCCGACGACGTGCTCGTCGCCGACCTGCGGGCCGACGCGCCGATCGTCGTGACGGAGCCCGGCGTGCTCGAGCTCGCCGCGTCCGAGGTGACGGTCCGGGTCGAGGCCGACGGCCCCGTGGTGCTCGCGGTCGGGCGCGACACCGACGTCGACGGGTGGGTGGGCGACGACGCGCACCAGCGGGTCACCGGCCTGGCCGGCTGGCACGAGCTCGCGGCCGAGGACGTCGCGGCCCCGGCGCCCGAAGCGACCCCGGAGGGTGAGGCGACGCCCGAGGGAGAGGCGCCCGCCGACGGTGAGGCGACGCCCGAGGGTGAGGCGCCCGCGGACGGCGAGGCTGCCCCCGCGGAGGGCGAGGCCGCCCCGGAGGGCGAGGCCACGGCCGACGCGCAGGCGACCACCGGGGAACCGGCCGCCGCGGCCGCCGTGCCGAACCCGTCGGGCTCGGACATGTGGGTGGTCGAGGCGTCGGGCGACGGCGAGGCCGAGCTGACGTGGGCCCGGCAGCCGGGGCGCTGGACCGTGCTCGCCGTGAGCACCGACGGCTCCGCCCCTCGCGTGTCGCTCGCGTGGCCCCAGGAGGTCACGACGCCGTGGCTGTGGCCCGCCGTGGGCGTCGGCTCGCTGCTGGTCGTGCTGGCCGCGGCCCTGCTGGTGCGTGACCTGCGCCGGGCGCGCCGTGGTCCCGAGGCCGACTGGACCCCGGTGCTGACGGGCCCGCTGCCGACGGTCGGCGCCGACGGCGCGCCCGTCCAGCTGACGCGGCGGCAGCTGCGCGAGCTCGCCGCGCACGGCGCGCTCGCCGACTCCGGTGTCGCCGCGCCGCGCGACGAGACGCCCCGGCACGACGAGACGCCCCCGCGGCCCGACGGCGCGCCCGCCGCACCGACGTCGTCCGCGCCCACCGGCGCCGAGGACGCCGCGGCCGGCCGTCGCGCGCGTCGCTCCGGCGCGGCACCGGACGACGCGTCCCGCCCCGAGGGCTCCACGCAGGTGCGGCCCGTCCCGGAGGGGCCCGTCCCCGATGGTCCGCCGTCGGTCGCGCAGGGCCCCGGCCTGGCGGCGCTCCGGCCCGACGACGCGCGGCACCGCGGGCCCGCCGGTGACCCGGTCCGCGGCCCGGATGGCCCCGAGACGTCCCCGACGACGCCAGGACCGGCGTGGCTGAGCCGCGCCCCGAAGCCGTCGCCGGGCGTGGGCCCGTCGAGCACCGCACCCTCGGCGCCCGTCGCGGGCGGTGACGTCGCGCGCGAGGCGCGGACCAGCGGTCGTCCGGACTCCGCACCCGGCGCCGGCGCGGCGGCGGACGCCCGGCGGGCGGCACCGGGCACGCCGGCGGCCCCGACGGCGCAGGACCCGCACGGCACGGCACGGCAGACGGCGCACGGTGCGTCGCACGGCACGGCGCGTCCCGGCTGGGCTCCCGTGCCGCCGCCCCCGGGGGCCGTGGTCGGCCGTGCGGACGGGCCCGACGCGGGCGGGCGCGCACCCGACTCGCGGGCGCCCCGGACGCCGACCGGCCCCGGGGGGGCCGAGGAGCGCGCGGGGGAGACGTCCGGCGCTGCTGCCCCGCGACCCGCCTGGCTGCGCGACGCGCCGACGCCCCCCGGGCCGCGTGCCGCGGGTCGTGACGCCGCGGGTGCCGACCCGGCGGCCTCGCGCGCCGACGCCTGGCGTCGCGCGTGGGGGCTGCCGCCGCTGCCGACCGACGACGACTCCCCGGAGGAGGGCCGATGACCGCCACACGTGTCCACGCGCGGACGACCGCGCCCCGACGAGCGACCGTCCGGGGCCTCGTCCTGGCCGCCGTCCCGCTCGCCGTGCTCGCGGGCTGCGCGACGCCGCTGCCGCAGGCGACGCCCGAGCCGGTCCCGGCCGTACCGCCGCCGGCCGTGTCGGTCGCCCAGTCCCAGCGCGTGCTCGACGCGGTCGCCGAGGTCGTGGCCGCGGGTGACGTCGCGAACGACCCGGCCGGCCTGCCGGCGCGCCTCGAGGGCCCGGCGCTCGCCATCCGCACGGCGGAGTACGTCCGGAACGCCGCGACGGAGGGTGGCCGCCCGCCCACGGTGCTGCCGTTCGAGGAGCAGGCGCTGATCGTGCCGGAGACGGACGCGTGGCCGCGCACCCAGCTCGTCGTCACCGAGCAGCCCGACGACCTGCAGGCGCCGCGCATCCTCGTGCTGCGGCAGGACGGTCCGCGCGACCCGTACCGCATGTGGGGGTGGGCGCGGCTCCTCCCGGGCGTGACGATGCCGCCGACGGCCGCGCCGGAGGTCGGCAGCCCGACGCTCGCGCCCGACGCCGAGGGGCTGCTGATGACCCCGGCCGAGTCGCTGACGCAGTACACCGACGTCCTCACCCACGGCGACGCGTCGTCCTTCGCGGGGTCGTTCGCGCCCGACGCGTTCCGGACGGCGGTCGAGTCCGAGCGCGCCGAGCGTGCCACGCCGCTGGGCGACGCGGCCACGCTGACGCAGTCGTACCAGGCGGGCGCGGAGCCGGTCGTCGCGCTGCAGACCGTCGACGGCGGCGCGATCGTGGTCGGCGAGCTGTCGACGACCACGACGTTCGCGCTGACGGAGCCCGGGGGCAAGATCGACGTCGAGCCGTTCTACTCGCGGCTGGCGGGTGGCGCGACGACCGCGGGCACCAGCCTGACCCGGGTCTTCGGCGGGGTCGTGGTCATGTACGTGCCGCCGGCCGGCAGTGGCGCGCAGGTGCAGGTCCTCGCGGGTGAGCAGGCGGTCACGGGAGCGTCGGTGCAGTGACGCGACGTCCCCGGGGCCCGGTGTGCCGGACCCCGGGCCGAGCGGGCAGAATCGCTCCCGGTGCCGTGACGCGTGCAGCGTCCGCCGGTGCCGCCGCAGGACAGCGAGTGACCACGAGACCGAGGAGCACCTGATGTCGCAGCCGTCGCAGCAGCCCCGACCCCGGCTGGATGCGCGAGGAGCCGTCGACCTGTCCGCCCTGGCGCGGCCGGCGACGCCGCCCCCGGGCAGCCCCGGCGGACTCCCGGTGCCGACGGCCTACGTGCGCGACGTCGACGAGGCGGCGTTCCCCGAGGTCGTGCAGTCGTCGACGCAGCACCCCGTGGTCGTGGTGCTGTGGGCCGCGTGGAGCGAGGTCAGCCAGCAGGTCGCGGCCGAGCTGTCGACGCTCGCGGCGGAGGACGGCGGCCGGTGGCTGCTGGCGCGGATCGACGCCGAGGCCAACCCGCAGGTGGCCGCGGCGTTCCAGGCACAGTCGGTGCCGACGGTGGTCGCGGTGCTGGGCGGGCAGCCCGTGCCGCTGTTCCAGGGTGCGCACCCGCGCGAGCAGGTGCGGGGCGTGCTCGACCAGCTGCTGGCGGCGGCGGAGGCCAACGGCATCACCGGGCGGGTCGCTCCGGGGGAGGCCGCGCCCGAGCAGCCCGACCCCGAGCCGACCCTGCCTCCGCTGCACCAGGCCGCGTACGAGGCGATCGAGCGCGACGACCTGCCGGCCGCGCGCGCCGCCTACGAGCAGGCGCTCCGGGAGAACCCCCGCGACGCGATGGCACGTGCCGGCCTCGCGCAGGTCGGCCTGATGGAGCGCACGGCGGGGCTCGACCAGCGCACCGTGCGCGAGGCGGCGGCCGCTGCGCCCGACGACGTCGACGCGCAGCTCGCGGTGGCCGACGTCGACCTGTTCGCCGGCGCCGTCGAGGACGCGTTCGCGCGCCTGGTCGACGTGGTGCGGCGCACGACGGGTGACGAGCGCGAGCGGGTGCGGGTGCGGCTCGTCGACCTCTTCGAGGTGGTCGGCACGGACGACCCCCGCGTGGTCGCGGCGCGTCGCGCGCTCGCGTCGGCCCTGTACTGAGCGTTCGGAGTGCTGAGCGTCCGGACCCTCGGTCGCCGGAGCCGGGCGTGCGTCGCAGCGGGGTGCGCCGCTCGACCCTCCTCGCGTCGAGCGGGTGCTGCCGGTCCCGAGGCCGCGTGCCGCGCCTCGTTGTGACGGCCGATGACCGACGTCGACCCCCGAAAGCCCAGGTCAGAGGGCTCTTCGGGGGTCGACTTGCATCCTGGCGCGAGTGTGCGTAACTTTCTCCAGGCCGCCCGGCAGGGAGGAACGGACACCGAGCAGGACTCGGTGGTCGGTCCCCCGGGTAGGCACCCCGGACCACATCTCGTCGAGGCACTTCTGTGCCCGGCGGCGACGGACACCGGGTGGATCGAGAGGGACTGACGATCCGGTAAGGTCTTCCAGGCGCCGAACCCCACGGGGTGAGGCCAGGACGAATCCGATCCGGGTCCCAGGACCTCGGTGACCGGTCGACGACAGCGACAAGCTGAAGTTGACAGGGAGCAAGCGATCAGATAAGTTTGAACGGTTGCCTCCGAGCAGAACCCGACAGGGTGAGCGGGATGCGCGTCTGTTCCTTGAGAACTCAACAGTGTGCCAAGTAGTCGATGCCATGTAA
>NZ_BCRB01000071.1 GCF_001552375.1 Cellulomonas iranensis NBRC 101100 = JCM 18110
GAGGTCCCCGTCCCGCCCACGGGCACCCGCCCCGCGCCCGACCTGGCGGGCGGCGCGGTCCGCGCACGCGGCGTCGCGGTGCGGGCGCGCTCGGGCTGGGCCCCGGCGCCCCTGGACGTCGACCTCGCGCCCGGGCGCGTCGTCGCGCTGGTCGGTGCGTCGGGCGCCGGCAAGTCCACGACGGTCGAGGTGCTGCTGGGCCTGCTGACGCCCGACGCGGGGCGCGTCGAGCTGGTCGCCGCCGACGGCACCGCGACGGACCTGGCCGACGTCGACGTGCACGGCTACTGGCGCCAGGTCACGTGGCTGCCGCAGCGCCCCGTGCTCGAGCCCGGCACGGTGCACGAGGTCCTCGGCTCCCCCGACCCGGCCGACCGGGACCGCGCCGCCGCGCTCACCGGCCTCGACGCCGTGGTCGCGACGCTGCCCGAGGGCTGGTCCACCGCGCTCGGCACGGGCGGGACGGGGCTGTCGGTCGGCCAGCGGCAGCGCCTCGCGCTGACGCGCGCGCTGCTGCGCCCCAGCCCCGTCGTCGTGCTCGACGAGCCGACGGCGCACCTCGACGCCGCCGGCGAGCGGGTCGTGCTCGCGACGCTCGCCGCGCTGCGGGACGCGGGCAGCGCGGTGCTGCTCGTCGCGCACCGCGCGTCGCTCGCGGCGCGCGCCGACGACGTCGTGCACGTCACGTCGGCCCCCGACCCGACGGGGTCGGACCCGCGCGGCGGCGCACCGTCGCCCCGGGACGTCCCGACCGCTCGCGGCGGGACCGCCGCGGGCGTCGCTCCCGCGCGCGCCACCGGGCCCGTCCCCACCGACCCGACCGGAGGGACCCGATGACCGCGGCACCGACCACGGTCCCCGCGACCGCAGCCACCGCCGCACGACCGCCGCGCGGGACGCTGCGGCGCGCTGTCGCGCTGCTCGAGGTCGACCCGCGCCGCGTCGCCCTCGCGGTGCTGCTGGGCACGCTCGCGCTCGGCTCGGCGGTCGCGCTGGCCGCCGCGAGCGCGTGGCTGATCGCGCGGGCCTCGCAGATGCCGCCCGTGCTCCAGCTCTCGGTCGCGACCGTCGGGGTCCGCGCGTTCGGCATCGGGCGCGGTCTCATGCGCTACCTCGAGCGGCTCGTCTCGCACGACGTCGCGCTGCGCGGCATGGCGACGCTGCGCACCACGCTGTACGGCCGGCTCGCGGCCGGCTCGCCGCGCGCGCTGCTCGCGGTGCGGCGCGGCGACCTGCTCGCGCGCGTCGGCGCCGACGTCGACGCGGTCGGTGACGTCGTGGTGCGCGGCCTGCTGCCCGCCGGCGTCGCGGTGACGCTGGGCGTCGGGACGTCGGTCGCGATGGCGCTGTTCTGGCCGCCGGCGGGGCTCGCGCTCGCGCTGTGCCTGCTCGCGGCCGGCGTGCTCGCGCCGTGGCTGGCGGCGCGCGGCGCACGCACGGCCGAGGAGCGCGGCGTGGCCGCACGCGCGCGCATGAGCGCGGTGTCGCTGGGCGTGCTCGACGACGCAGGCCCGCTCGCGGTGTCGGGCCGGCTGCCGCACGAGCTCGCGGCCCTGCGCGACGCGGACGCCGACCTCGCGCGCGCGACGGACGCGGGCGCGCGACCCGCGGCGCTCGCCGCGGCCGTGGGCCAGCTCGCGGTCGGCGTGGCGGTGCTCGCGGCGCTCGTCACCGGCGTGCCCGCGGTGCGGGCCGGGCTGCTCGCGCCCGTCGAGCTCGCCGTGGTCGTGCTGACCCCGCTCGCGGCGTTCGAGGCGACCTCGCTGCTGCCCGCCGCGGCGGTGCAGGTGCAGCGCTCGCGCGCGGCCGCGGCGCGCGTGCTGGCGCTGCTCGACGACGCCGCGACCCCCGCACGGGCGCGCGGCGCGGCACCTGACGCCCCCGTCGCCGCGACCGGCCCCCGCGGCACCACGCGCACGTCCGTCGACGACGACGGCGCCCCGGACCCGTCGGAGCACGGACCGGTGCTCGTCGCGCGCGGCCTCGCGTGCGGCTGGCCCGGGCGTGGCCCGGCGGTCGAGGGCGTCGACCTCGCGCTCGCGCCCGGCGCCCGGCTCGCCGTCGCGGGCCCGAGCGGCGAGGGCAAGACGACGCTGCTCCTCACGCTCGCGGGCCTGCTGCCCCCCGTCGCGGGCACCGTGACCCTCGACGGCGTGCCGCTCGACCGTGCCGAGCGCGCGGACGTCGTGCGCAGCGTCGTCGTGACGGGCGAGGACGCGCACGTCTTCGGCACGTCGGTGCTCGAGAACCTGCGCGTCGCGCGCGGCGACGTCACGCCCGAGGAGGCCACGGACGCGCTGCGGCGCACGGGTCTCGGCACGTGGCTCGCCGGTCTCCCCGACGGCCTCGACACCGTCCTCGGCTCCGACGCGCGCACCGTCTCGGGCGGTGAGCGTCGCCGCCTGCTGCTGGCGCGCACGCTGCTCTCGGACGCCCCGCTGCTGCTCGTGGACGAGCCGGGCGAGCACCTCGACCCCCGCACGGCCGACGCCGTGCTGGACGAGCTCTGGCACGCGCCCGCGACCCGCGAGGGGACGGCACGCGGCCTCGTCGTCGTGAGCCACCGCCTCGCACCCCTCGCCGCGGCCGACGAGGTGCTGTGGCTCACGGGTGGGCGGGTCGCGGCGCGCGGCACGCACGCGCACCTCGCGGCGCACGTCCCGGGCTACGGTGAGGCGGTGCGAGCCGAGCAGCGGGACCAGACGTGAACGAGCACCGGGGCGAGATGCGCGAGGTCACGGCGTCACCGCCCGTCGCGGGGGCGCCGTTCCAGCGCGGCGTGCTCGTCGACTCCCGCCCCACGCAGACGCCCCTGACGGGCGACGCGCTGACGGACCTGCTGAGCGCGATCCTCGCGGTCGCCGGGCAGCTCGACCTCACGACGGTCCTCGACCGGTTCGTGCAGGTCAGCGCCGAGCTCACGGGTGCCCGGTACGGCGCGATCAACGTGCTCGACGACCAGGGCGCGTCCACCACCTTCGTGTACACCGGCATCCCGACGGCCGTCGCGCGCATGCTGCGGCGTCCGCCGCACGCCGAGGGCGTGCTCGGGCAGATCCCCGTGGACGGTGCGCTGCGTCTCGACGACCTCACGCAGCACCGGGCGTTTCAGGGCTGGCCCGCCAACCACCCGCCGATGGGCTCGTTCCTCGGCGCGTCGGTGAAGGTCGGCGAGCACGTGTACGGGCAGCTCTACCTCTCGGAGAAGGTCGACGGCGGCTCGTTCACCGACACCGACGAGTCGATGGTCGTCGCGCTCGCGGCCGCCGCGGGCGTCGCGATCTCCAACGCGCAGCTCTACGCCGAGGCCGAGCGCCGCGAGCACTGGCTGCAGGCCGGGCAGGACATCACGACGATGCTCCTCGAGGGCGTCGACGAGGAGTCCGCGCTCGAGCACGTCGCGCGCACGGCCCGCGAGGTCGCGGGCGCCGACACCGCGGCGCTCGCGCTGCCGGGACTGGGCGGCGAGCTCTACCTCGAGCTCGCGGACGGCTACCAGGCCGACGTGCTCACGGGGCTCGTGATGCCGCGCGGCGGGCGCGCCTGGACCGTCCTCGAGGAGGGCCACGGCCTGCTGACGCCCTCGCTGAGCGCGTCCCGCACCGTCAAGCTCGAGGAGATGCGCGCGTTCGGGCCCGCGATGTTCGCGCCGCTGCACTCCTCGGGGCGCGGCGTCGGCGTGCTGCTGCTGCTGCGCCGCATCGGCCGGACCCCGTTCGACGAGGGCGACCTCGCGACCGCCGAGTCGTTCGCCGCGCAGGCCGCGCTCGCGTACGTGCTCGCCGAGGCGCGGCACGCGCAGGACCTCGCGGCGCTGCTCGACGAGCGCGAGCGCATCGCGCGCGACCTGCACGACCTGGCGATCCAGCAGCTCTTCGCGACGGGCATGCAGCTCGAGACCGTGCGGCGCCGCTCGGCGCGCGGGGTCGACGCGCACGAGCTCACGAGCATCGTCGAGGAGGCCCTCGACAACGTCGACAGCTCGGTGCGCGAGATCCGCCAGATCGTGTACGCGCTGCGCGACCCCGACGCGGCGACCGGCCTCGTCGAGCGGCTGCGCCGCGAGACGTCGCTCGCGCGCACGGGCCTGGGCTTCGCGCCGTCGCTCGTGCTGTCCCTCGACGGCGAGGTGCTCACGCCCGGCGACGGCGAGGGCGAGGACCGCATCGACGAGCGCCTCGAGCAGGAGCTCACCGACGACGTGGTCGCCGTGGTCCGCGAGGGGCTGGCGAACGCCGCACGCCACGCGCACGCGTCCTCCGTCGGCGTGTGCGTGAGCGTGCGCGGGTCGGGGCACACGGGCTCGGTGACGGTCGACGTCGAGGACGACGGCGTCGGGCTGCCGGCCGACCGCGAGCGCAGCTCCGGCACCGGCAACCTCGCGTCGCGCGCGCGGCAGCACGGCGGCGCGTTCAGCCTCGGCGTCGCCCCCAGCGGCAAGGGCACCCTGCTCACCTGGCAGGCCCCGCTCGCCTGACGGGTCGCGGGCGCCGACGACGCCCGCGTGGCGCGACGACGTGCCGGGCGGCGTCGCCCGGCACGTCGTGACGCCGCAGGGGTGTCGTGTCGCAGACGCGTGACGTCGCCGTGCCGGGAGTCCGGCAGGGCGCGACGTCGGCGAGGTGGGCCGGCGGCTCAGTGGCCGGGCTCGGCCCGCCAGCCGGAGTTCTTGCGGGACGCGACCCACGCCGCGACCTGCGTGCGCCGCTGCAGGCCCATCTTGGCGAGCAGCGACGTGATGTGGTTCTTCACCGTCTTCTCGGCGACGCCGAGCCGCTCCGCGATCTCGCGGTTCGACAGGCCCTCGCCGATGAGGTCGAGCACGCGCAGCTCGCTGGGCGTCAGGCTCTCGGTCGGGTCCTCGTGGCCCGCGCGCCGCCGCGCGACCGTGCGGTCGTCGAGCAGCGTGCGACCGGCCGCGACCGCGCGGATCACGTCGGTGATCTCGGCGCCGCGCACGCTCTTGAGGAGGTACGCGGACGCGCCCGCGTCGAGCGCGGCGGCCAGCGCGTCGTCGTCGTCGAACGACGTGAGCACGATCGCGCGCGCGGTCGGCAGCGTCTCCTTGACGGCGCGCATGAGGTCGATCCCGGTGCCGTCGGGCAGCTGCAGGTCGACGAGCATGACCTGCGGGCGCACGAGCGTGGCGCGGCGGACGCCGTCGGCGACCGACCCCGCCTCGGCGACGACGGTCATGCCGTCGGTCCGCTCGACGACCTCGGCGATGCCGCGGCGGACGACCTCGTGGTCGTCGACGATCATGACGGAGATGGGCGCCGTGCGGGCGCCCGGACCGGGCGCAGGCGTCGACTGGCTCGTGGCTGACACGATGGCATCGTATCGACCGTGACCACGATCCTCGTCCCCCGGACCGTCGACGGCGTGCCGCCCGTCCCCGACGGCGTGCGCGTCGTGCCCTACGACGTCGACGCGCCCCCGCCGTCCGCGGCGGCCGACGCGGACGCGGTGGTCGTGTGGGGCAACCCGGCCGACCGCCTCGCCGAGCTGGCCGCGGCGGCCCGGCGCGTGCGCTGGGTGCAGACGCTCGCGGCCGGCCCGGACGCCGTCCTGGCCGCGGGCTTCGGGCGGGGCGTCGTCGTCACGAACGGCCGCGGGCTGCACGACGCGACGGTCGCCGAGCACGTGCTCGCGCTGACCCTTGCGTGCGTGCGCCGCGTGCCCGACCTGCTGCGCGCGCAGGCCGAGCACCGCTGGGCGGGCGAGCTCGGCGGCCTGCAGCCGCTGCACCCCGCCGGGGAGGTCCGCACGCTCGTCGGCGCGCACGTCACGGTCTGGGGGTTCGGGTCGATCGCCGCGCGCCTCGCTCCCCTGCTGGCGGGGCTCGGGGCTCGCGTGACGGGCGTCGCGACCACGCCCGGCGAGCGGCACGGCTTCCCCGTCGTCACGCCCGCCGTGCTGCCCGACGTGCTGCCGCGCACCGACGTCCTGATCGGGCTGCTGCCCGCGCTCGACGCGACCCGCCACGCGATCGGACCGCGCGTGCTGGACCTGCTGCCGTCGCGCGCGTGGGTCGTCAACGCGGGGCGCGGCACGACGCTCGACGAGGCGGCGCTGCTCGCCGCCGTGCGGACGGGCGCCGTGGCGGGTGCGGCGCTCGACGTGTTCGAGACCGAGCCGCTGCCGCCCGGGTCGCCGCTGTGGGACGAGCCGCGCGTGCTCGTCAGCCCGCACGCCGCCGGGGGCCGACCCGTCGGGTGGCAGGACCTCGTGGCGGACAACGTCGCGCGGTTCGTGGCACGCGAGCCGCTGCGCAACGTCGTCACCCGCTGAGGGGCGCGCCGCTCACGTGCGACGTGCGCGCGGCCGCGGCTGGCACACCGGGCACGTGAACGACGACCGGTTGGCGAACGCGTCGCGGCGCACGGGCGCGCCGCAGCGCCGGCACGGGCGGCCCTCCTGGCCGTAGACGGCCAGGGAGCGGTCGAAGTACCCCGAGGCCCCGTTGACGTTGACGTAGAGCGCGTCGAAGCTCGTGCCGCCCTGCGCGAGCGCCTCGCGCATGACCTCGGCGGCGGCGTCGAGCAGGCGTCCGACGTCCGCACGGCGGGCCGTGGCCGTGGGGCGGGCACCGTGCAGCCGCGCGCGCCACAGCGCCTCGTCGGCGTAGATGTTGCCGACGCCCGACACGAGCGTCTGGTCGAGCAGCGCGCGCTTGAGCTCGGTGCGGCGCGCCCGCACGGCGTCGACGAGCGCGGGGCGGTCGAGCGCGGGGTCCAGCAGGTCGCGCGCGATGTGCGCGACGGGCAGCGGCACGACCGCGCGGTCGGACCCGAGCCCGCCGGGGGCGCCGTCCGGCGTCGCGACGAGGTCCGGCACGGCGAGGTGGCCGAACGTGCGCTGGTCGACGAAGTCGAGCGCCGAGCCGTCGTCGAGCTCGAACCGCACGCGCAGGTGCGGGTGGTCGACCCACCCGTGCGGCCCCGGTGCCGCGACCGGGTCCACGGCGGCGCCCCCGTCGGCGTGCGCCGCCGGCCCGCGCACCAGCAGCTGCCCGCTCATGCCGAGGTGCGCCAGCAGCGCGTCGTCGCCGCGCCCGGCGCCCTCGTCGAGCAGCAGCCACAGGAACTTGCCGCGCCGCACGGCGGCCTCGAACCGGCGCCCCGTCAGCCGGGCGGCGAAGTCGGACGGACCGCCGTCGTGGCGGCGCACCGAGTAGTCGCGGTGCACGCGGACGGCCTCGACCGTGCGGCCCAGGACGTGGCGGGCCAGACCGTCACGGACGGTCTCGACCTCGGGGAGCTCGGGCACGCGTCAGCGGACGTCGGCCGTGCTGCCGGCGTCCTGGGCGTCGCGCAGCTCGGACAGCGTCGCGTAGGCCGCCGCGGCGGCCTCCTGCTCGGCGATCTTCTTGGCGCTGCCGGTGCCGCTGCCCCGCACCTGACCGCCCACGACCGCGTGCGCGGTGAACGTGCGGGCGTGGTCGGGGCCCTCGCCGGTGACGTCGTACGACGGCGCGCCGAGGCCGAGGTGGGCCGACAGCTCCTGGAGCGACGTCTTCCAGTCGAGCCCGGCGCCCAGCCCCGCGGCGGCCGCGAGGGTCGGGCTCACGAGACGGTCCACGAGCTCGCGCGCCGTCTCGAGGCCGTGCGACAGGTAGACGGCACCGAAGAGCGCCTCGAGCGTGTCGGACAGGATCGAGTCCTTGTCCTTGCCGCCGGTCGCGAGCTCGCCCTTGCCGAGCAGCACGAAGTCGCCCAGCTCGAGGTCGCGCGCGACGTGCGCGAGCGCGCGCTGCGACACGGTGGCCGCACGCATCTTCGCGAGGTCGCCCTCCGACTGCGCGGGGTACGTGCGGTACAGGTGCTCGGTGACGACGAGCCCCAGGACGGTGTCGCCCAGGAACTCGAGACGTTCGTTGGTCGGGATGCCCCCGGCCTCGTGCGCGAAGGAGCGGTGCGTCAGGGCGAGCACGAGAAGCTCGGGGTCCAGGTGGACCCCGAGCTTCTCGAGGAGCGACTGCGCTGCCGTGCTCACGCGACGCCGGTGTCGACGGGTGTGCCGGTCATCGTGGCCGCGAGGGTCAGACGGCCTCGTGCTCGCTGCGCACGGCCTCGACGTAGCGACGGCCGTTGTACGCACCGCACGTCGGGCACGCCACGTGCGGGCGCGTCTGCGACTTGCACTGGGGGCAGGTGGTGAGCGTCGTGGCAGTGGTCTTCCACTGCGACCGACGCGCACGGGTGTTGCTGCGCGACATCTTGCGCTTCGGAACCGCCACGGTCAGCTCTCTCTCTTCTCGTCGTCAGAACCCGCCAGGCCGCCGAGGGCCGCCCACCGGGGGTCGATCAGGTCGTGCGCATGGTCCGGGTCGTCCGCGAGCCGTGCACCGCACTGCGAGCACAGGCCCGGGCAGTCCGGCCGGCACAGGGGCCGGAACGGCAGCGTCGGGACGACCGAGTCCCGGAGCGCGGGCTCGAGGTCGACCAGGTCGCCCTCCAGCTCGCGCACGTCCTCGTCCTCGTCGTCCCCGCTCGCGACCGCGGCCTGCGCCCGCTCAGGGTAGACGTACAGCTCCTGGATCGGTGCATCGACAGGCTCGACGACCTTCTCCAGGCACCGCACGCACTCCCCGACGGCCTCGCCGCGGATCGAACCGGTGACCAGGACCCCCTCCATGACCGCCTCGAGCCGCAGGTCCAGCTCGAGGTCGCTCCCGGAGGGGATGCCGATCATGCCGCTGCCGAGCTCGTCGGGGGCCGCGACCGTGCGCTGCACCGTCCGCATCGATCCCGGACGTCGGCCGAGCTCGTGGGTCTCGAGCACGAACGGCGAGCGGGGATCGAGGTGGGATGGGCGCACGGTCCGTTCCCCTCGTTCCCGGCCGTGCCCCGCGGGTGCGCGGCACGGCTGTTGTGGCGACATGACTGACTCGGCCCGCGCCCACGACAGGCAGGACCAGCGGACAACTGTACGGCACCCGCGAGCCCCGCCCAAACGGCCGGTGCGCGTCGGGTCAGACCGAGACGGCCCCGTCACCGGGTGCGAGCCGCCCGGCGAGCTTCGCGCGCCCGGCCTGCACCTGCGACAGCACCTTGCCCAGGTCGATCTCGAAGTCGGCGAGCCGCCGGTCGCAGTAGTCGTCGGCGTCGCGGCGCAGCCCCTCGGCGGTCTCCTGCGCCTCCGCGACGATCTGCGCGGCCCGCTCGCGGGCCTGCGCCACGACGCTCTCCTGGTCGACCAGCTCGGCCGCGCGCGCCCGCGCCCGGGCGAGCACCGCGTCCGCGTCCGCCTGGGCCTGCGCACGCGCCGCGTCCGCGTCCGCGAGCACCTCGTCCGCGCGGTGCAGCTGGGCCGGCAGGGCCGCGCGCACCTCGTCGACCAGCTCGAGCAGCTCCGCGCGGTTGACCAGCACCGACGAGGACATCGGCATCGCGCGCGCCTGCACCACCGCCTGCTCGATCGCGTCGAGCACGCCGCCGACGCCCTCGACGCGCTCCTGCGTGTCGTCCTGCTCCGTCATCGTCCGTCCTCTCCCCCGGCCGCGAGCGCGCGGCGCACCGCCGCCGCGACCGCCGGCGTCACCATGTCCTCGATCCGCCCCCCGTGCCGCGCCACGTCCTTGACGAGCGACGACGCGACGTGGGCCAGCGCCGGGTCGCCGAGGACGAAGACCGTCTCGACCCCCGACAGGTGCCGGTTCATGAGCGCCATCGCGTGCTCGGCGTCCAGGTCGGCCCCGCTGCGCAGCCCCTTGACGACGGCGCTCGCACCGACGTCGCGCACGAGGTCGACCAGCAGGCCGCTCGTCGCGACGACCCGAACGCCGTCGAGGTCCGCGAGCGCGTCGGCGGCGAGCGAGACCCGCTCGTCGGGCGTCAGCAGCGCACGCTTGGACGCGTTGTGGGCGACGGCCACCACGACCTCGTCGAACATCGACCGCGCGCGGCGCACGACATCGGCGTGGCCGAGCGTGATCGGGTCGAACGACCCCGGGCAGACCGCTGTGCTCACGGACGCCAACCTACGTCACGCACCCGCGCCGGACCGGCCGGCGCGACGCTCCGGCGCTACCGTGTCGGGCGTGGTGAGCCTGCGCCCCGCGACCGCGGCCGACGTCCCGACGCTGCGCACCGTGTGCGCGCTCGCCTACCGGGACAACCCCCTGATGCGCTGGGTGCTGCCCGACGACGCGACGCGCGCCGACGCGTGCGCCGCGTGGCTCGGTCCGGCGCTCGAGCGGTACGTCGCGCACGGACGCGTCGACGTCGCCGTCGCGGGGGATGCCGTCGTCGCGGTGGCCGCCTGGCGCCCGGCCGGCGTCGACCTGGCGGGCGCCGGGGCACCGGTCCTGCCGAGCCCGGCGGGCGTCCTGCGCGCCCTGGTGGGAGCGACCCGGGCCGACGAGGTGCTGACGGCCCTCGCGCGCTCCGCTCCGCTCGCGCCGACCACGCCCGGTGCGTACCTCAACTACCTCGCGGTGCACCCCGAGCACCAGGGCCGCGGCGTCGGCGCCGCGCTGCTGGACGCCGGGCTCGCCACGCTGCGCGCACAGGGCGCGGGGACGCCGTGGCTCGCGACGACCGACCCGGCGAACCTGCCGTTCTACGCGCGCCGGGGGTGCACGGCGGCCGGCACGGTCGACCTCGCGCCCGGCGGGCCCACGCTGACGGTGCTGCACGCGGCCTGACGCGCACGGCTCGGCGCGCCGGCGGCACCCGCTCGCGTCACGCGGGCCGTTCGGCGAACCACACCTGCGTCTCGCCGTAGCGCCGGTCGTCGAGCGGCTCGAGCGGCGCGGGCCACGCCGGCGCCGACGCCCGCGCCGACCGCTCGACGACCACCACCCCACCGGGGGCGAGGCACCGGGCGACGGCGTCGACGGCGCCCTGCAGGACGTCGTCGCGCAGGTCGTAGGGCGGGTCGAGCAGCACGAGGTCGAACGCCTCGCCCGGCGCGACCCCGTCCGCCGGCGGGGCGAGGCGCGCGAGGTACCGGTCGACCCGGTCGGCGACCACGTCGACCCGGTCGGCGAGGCCCAGCGTGCGCGCGTTGCGGCGGCACGCGTCGACCGCGACGCGCGCGCTGTCGACGAGCACGGCGCTGCGCGCACCGCGGCTGACGGCCTCGAGCCCGAGCGCGCCGGACCCCGCGAAGAGGTCGAGCACGCGCGCGTCGTCGACGGCGTCGAGGTGCTCGAGCCGGGAGAACAGCGCCTCGCGGACGCGCTCGCTGGTCGGGCGCGTGCCGGACGACGGGACGACGAGCGTGCGACCGCCCGCGGAGCCCGCGACGACGCGCGTCACGCGCCGGCCTTCTTGCGCTCGTCCTGCTCCTCCATCATGCGCTCCAGCCACCCCTTGTCGTGGACCGACGACGCGATCGTCACGGCGATCGCCGAGAGCGCGACCTGCGCGGTCACCATGACGGTCGTGACCGTGTGCAGGCCGATCGCGATCCACAGCGGCAGCAGGCAGAACGCGATGAGGTCCGGGCCGCGCGCGACGACCTGCAGCACACCGGTGGGCAGCGCCCCGGCGGGCGTCGCGACCAGCGGCTTGTCCCAGCTCGGCGCGGGCCGGTACGCCGCGCGCACGGCCGCCGCCGCCCACACCGGCACCGCGGCGAGGCCGAGCAGCACCCAGTCCACGGGCGCGCCCGCCCAGACGCCCACCGCGCCGAGCGCCACGACCGTCCACAGCAGCACGGCGATCCCCGGCACGACCATCCGCAGGCGCCGCACGGTCCGCGCCTCGAGCGGCAGCAGCCGGTCGACGACGGGCGCCATCTCCGCCCAGCGGGCGCCCTCGGCGCTCGCGCTCGCCGCCATCCAGCCGCCCACGAGCACCGCGACGAGCACGCCGACCGTGCTCGCGAGCTGCGGCACGACCGTCGCGAGCACGGGCAGGCCCGCCGCGACCACGAGCTGCACGACGTGCCGCAGCGACCGGCGCAGCACCACGAGATCGGCCGTGACGAGCGCCGTGGCGGGGCCGCGCGCGGTGCGCAGGCGCGAGACCCGGCGGTGCGACGACGCCGCGGCGCCGCCCGTGAGCGCGCGCCCGAGCTCGCGCGAGTCGAGCGAGACGACCGCGCCGACGGCCTGCGTCGCCGCCGAGCCGCCCTCCCGGAGCGTGCGGCCCGGCAGCGCGCCCAGGCGCGCGTCGACGAGCGCCGCGAGCAGCCCGGCCACGACGGCGGCGCCCGCGACGGCGACCCACGACGGTGCGGGCAGCGACGCGGGCGTGCGCCTCGTCAGCACGAGGACGAGCGCGACGACCGGCGCCGCGACGAGCACGAGGTCACCCACGACCGCGGTGCGACGGCGCGGCACCCCGCGCGACTGCGCGACCGCCGCGAGCAGCACGACGACCGCGGCGACCAGCGCGCCGAGCAGCCCCGACCGCACGAGCGCGCCGCCGCCGGACGCGAGCAGCCCGGCGTCGAGCACCACCACGACGGCGCCGCCCGCGAGCGCCGCGACCAGCGGGCCGCGCGCGGCTGCGGGCCGCAGCAGGCCCCGACGGTCGACCGGCAGCGGGAGCCACCACGCCGCCTGCGGTCCCTCCGCCCCGACGGGTCCGAGACGGCCGGCCGTCGAGAGCAGCGCGCCGACGCCCGCGAGGAGCAGCACCGCGACGAGCGCGGGCAGGCTCAGGCCGCCGGGCGCGTGCACGGGCGGTGCGGGCGGCAGCGCCTCGCCGAGCTGCTGCACGACGCCCAGCACGATGAGCACCGAGATGACGACGCTCGTGACGGCGGTGTACACGTCCGTGAGCAGCGACCCGACGCTCGCGCCCGCCCGGGAGCGCGCGGCCCGGGCCGTGAACCGGCGGATCGAGCTCGCCGAGGGGACCTCGCCGAGCTCGAAGTCGCCGACGCGCGGGTCGTCGTGGTCGTCGTGGTCGCCGTCCGCCGCGCCGTCGACGTCGGTGTCGGTGTCGGTCCCGAGGTCCATGTCGTCGGGCTCGCGCACGCCCGAGCTCACAGCGCGACCCGCGCGATGCGGTCGGCGGCCTCGGCCGCCGGCAGCACGACCGAGGCGGCGTCGTCGACCAGCACGGCCTGCGTGCACACGGCCGCGACCAGGTCGGGGTCGTGCGTCGCGAGCAGCACCGCGCCGCCGGCCTCGCGCTCGGCCCGCAGCCGGTCCGCGAGCCGGGCCCGCATGCGCTGGTCGAGCCGCGCCTCGGGCTCGTCGAGCACGAGCAGCGAGCGCGGCCGCGCGAACCCCGCGGCGAGCAGCAGGCGCCGTCGCTGGCCGGACGACAGCGACACGGGCGTCTGGCGCGCGTGGTCCGCCAGGCCGAACTCCTCGAGCAGCACGTCGACCTCCTGCTGCGCACCCATGACGCCGTGACCGCGGGCCGTGAGGTACAGGTGCTCCGCGACCGTCAGCGCCGGGAAGTACGCGTCGTCGTCGAGCACGGCCGAGACCTCGCGGCGGAACCGCACGTCCCGCTCGTCGACCGGCCGGCCGAGCACCTCGACCGAGCCGCCGATCGGCGTGAGCAGGCCGATGACGGTCTTGAGGACCGTGGACTTGCCCGAGCCGTTGGCCCCGACGAGCGCCACGGCGCGTCCTTCGCCGAGCGTGAACGACACGGGGGCGCACACGGGTGCCTCCCCGTAGCCGACCTGCAGGTTGCGCGCGCGCACCACGGGAGCCATGGCGCCAGGGTAGTCACGCGCGCTCGAGGAACTCCTCACGCTCACCCGTGAGCGACTCCTCGATCGCCGCGCGCAGGTGCGGCCACGGCGCGAGGTCGACGTCCTGCTCGACGAGCGCACGCGCGTCGGTGCGCGCGCGCTCGATGACCGCGGCGTCGCGCGTGACGCGCAGCAGGCGCAGCGACGTCGAGCGGCCGTGCTGCGCGGCGCCGAGCACGTCGCCCTCGTGGCGCAGCTCGAGGTCGAGCGCCGCGAGCTCGAAGCCGTCGGTCGTGCTCGCGAGCGTCTCGAGCCGCGTGCGCGCGTCGGTCCCGGGCTCGGCCGCGCTGACGAGCAGGCACAGGCCCGGGCGCGTGCCACGACCCAGGCGGCCGCGCAGCTGGTGCAGCTGCGAGAGCCCGAACCGGTCGGCGTCGAGCACGACCATGACCGTGGCGTCGGGCACGTCGACGCCCACCTCGATGACGGTCGTCGAGACGAGCACGGGCGCGGCGCCCGACGCGAAGTCGGCGAACGCGCGCTCCTTGTCGTCGGGCGCCATGCGGCCGTGCAGCACGCCGATGCCGACGCCCGCGAGGTCGGGGCGCGCCGCCAGCTCCTGCGCGACGTCGAGCACCGCGCGCAGCGGGCGGCGCTGCGCGGCGTCGGGCGCGTCGGGCGCGTCGGTCACGAGGTCGGTGCCGTCCTCCTCGACCGCCCGCGCGGCGGCCGCCGCGTCGTCGTCGCCGTCGATGCGCGGGCACACCACGTAGGCGCGGCCGCCGCCGCCGACCTCCTCGCGCACGCGCTGCCACGTGCGGTCGGTCCACCGCGGGTTGTCGGCCGGCACGACGTGCGTCGTGATGCCCTGGCGCCCGGCGGGCAGCTGGTCGAGCACCGACGTCTCGAGGTCGCCGAACACGGTCATCGCGACGGTCCGCGGGATGGGGGTCGCGGTCATCACGAGCGTGTGGGGCGTGCGCGCGGCCTTGGCGCGCAGCGCGTCGCGCTGCTCGACGCCGAACCGGTGCTGCTCGTCGACGACCACGAGGCCGAGGTCGGCGAACTGCACGTGCTCCGAGAGCAGCGCGTGCGTGCCGACGACGATGCCCGCGGCGCCGCTCGCGGCGTCGAGCATCGCCTCGCGGCGCGCCGCGGTCGGCAGCGACCCCGTGAGCAGCGCGACGCGCGTCGCGTCGCTCGCGCCGCCGAGGAACCCGCCGTCGGCGAGGTCGCCGAGCATCCCGCGCAGCGTGCGCGCGTGCTGCGCGGCGAGCACCTCGGTGGGCGCGAGCAGCGCGGCCTGCCCGCCCGCGTCGACCACCTGGAGCATCGCGCGCAGCGCGACCACGGTCTTGCCCGAGCCGACCTCGCCCTGCAGGAGGCGCTGCATGGGGCGCGCCGCCGCGAGCTCGGCGGCGATCTCGTCGCCGACGGCGCGCTGCCCGTCGGTCAGCGTGAACGGCAGACGCGCGTCGAACGCGTCGAGCAGACCACCGGCCCGGGGCGGGCGCGCGACCGCCTCGGTGAGGGCGACGTGCGCGCGGCGGCGCGCGAGCTCGGCCTGCAGCACGAGCGCCTCCTCGTAGCGCAGCCGCGCGCGGCCGCGCCGCCACTGCGCCTCGTCGTGGGGCACGTGCACGAGGCGCAACGCCTCCAGGAGCGTGGGCAGGTCGTCGCGCTCGCGCAGGTGCGCCGGCACGGGGTCGGGGACGTCCTCCTCGCGCAGCGGGTCGAGGACCGCGCGCACGGCCTTGCCGATCTTCCAGGACTCGAACCCGGCCACGGCCGGGTAGACGGGGATCGGCCGCTCGGCCTCCTCGAGCGCCGCCTCCTCGTCCTCGTCGAGGTGGCACTCGGGCTGCGTGAGCTGCAGCGTGTCGCGGTACACCGAGACGGTGCCCGTGAACAGGCCGCGCCGCCCCGGGCGCAGCTGCGCCTTGCGCCACTCGAGCTTGTGCACGTTCGACGCGAAGAACGTCAGCTCGAGCCGGTGCGTGCCGTCGGTGATCGTGGCCTGCAGCAGACCGCGCCCCTGCGACGTGGGCCGCGCCGAGCTGCGCACGACCTCGGCCATGACCGTGACGTGCTCGCCCACGCGCAGGCTCGCGATGTCGGTGAGCGTGCCGGGCTCGGCGTACCGCCGCGGGTAGTGCCGCAGCAGGTCGCCGGTCGTGGCCAGGCCGAGCTTGGCGAGCGGCTTGGCGGTGCGCGCCCCGAACTGCTTGGCCAGGGGCACGGCGAGCGGGTCGACGGCGGTCACGTCAGTCGACCCCCGCCCACCACGCCTCGCCCGCGACGGGTCCCACCAGCAGCACCTCGAGCTCGGGGTGGGCACGGGCGACGACGTCGGCGGCGGCGCGGGCCTCGACGGCGTCGAGCCCGTGCGCGAGCGTCACCGCCTGCGCCGCGGGGACGGCGGCCACGAGACCGTCCACGACCGCCGCCAGGCCGGACGCGTCGTGCGCCGTGCCCGTGCGCAGCCGGTCGAGCGCGGCCCGCCCCGCGGCCGGGTCGACGTCGGGGTCGGCGAGCAGCGCGAGGCACGCGACGACGGCCGCGCCGTCCCCCGCCGCGGCGACGACGTCGTGGTCGCGCACGTCGGCGCCCGTCCCGGCGTCGACGACCACCGCACGGCCGGTCCGGGCGTCGGCGGTGGCGCGCGCGAGCTGGTCGGCGTCGGGCGCGTCGCCGACGAGCGTCACGGCGCCGCACGTCGCGTACCAGGCCGCGAGCCCGGGCGACCGCGTGAGCACCACGAGCCCGCGGGTCGCGGGCGGCCCCTCCTCGACGCGTCGCACGACGACGCGCTCCCGGTCGGCGGCCGGGACCAGCGCGAGCACCGCGGCGGGGTCGTCGGCGTGCACGTGCGCGTGCAGCGCACCGCCCGCGTCGGCCACCGCGACCGCGTCGCCGACCCCCCGCAGCGCGCCCACGAGCCGGTCCGCGGGCACGCCGCGCACGAGCATCATGACCTCGAACGCACCGCCCGCGCCGGGTGAGCACCCCGCCACGACCTCGGGCGACGCCGCCGGCAGCCAGGACAGGTCGACCTCTGCGCCGGTCGCGCCGCGCAGCGCCGCGACCAGCGCGTCGAGCACGACCAGCAGCGCGCACGCGCCCGCGTCGACCACGCGCGCGGCGCGCAGCACGTCGTGCGCGGCGCTCACGCGGCGCAGGTCGCCGCGCGCGGCGTCGACGGCGCCCGCGAGCAGCTCTGCGGGGTCGGCCCCGTCCGTCGGGGCGTCGTCGTCCGCGCCGACCGCCGCGCGCGCGGTCCGTGCGACGTCGCGCGCGACCGTGAGGACCGTGCCCTCCTGCGGGTCCGGCACGGCCGTCGTCGCGGCGTCGGCGGCGGCGGTCAGCGCGCGCACGAGGCGCACGGCGTCGCGCGCGGCGGTGTCCCGCGCCGCCGGGCCGGCACCGCGCTCGTCGGGCTCGTCCGGCTCGTCGGCCCGGCCGCCCTCGTCGGGCCCGTCGTCGCCGATGCCCGCGGCGAACCCGACGAGCCACTGGCTGAGGATCACGCCCGAGTTGCCGCGCGCGGACCGCGCCGCCCCGTGCGCGAACGCCGTCGCGGCGCTCTGCACGGGCACGCCCGTGACGTCGCGCACGGCGTCGCGACCGCCCGCGACCGTCAGGGCGACGTTCGAGCCGGTGTCACCGTCGGGGACGGGGAAGACGTTGACGGCGTCGATGCGGTCCCGCGCCGCCGCGCACGCCGCGGCCGCCGTCGCGGCCCAGCCGCGCACGAGGTCGGCGTCCAGCCGGGCACGCCGCGCGACCACGTCCACGCCGTTCCTCCTGTCCGAGTGCCTGCCGTGCCGTCCGTGCGGGCGGCGGGTCGCCGCCCGGGGACGGCCCGGGCCGGTGCCGCCGCCGACGCGACCGCGGCCGGCCGTGACGGGTACCGTCGCAGCGCCGGGTCACGCGTCCGCCGCCGCCCCACCTTGCCGCACGGGACCCACATTTGGGTGACGTGGACGCGATGGGCTAGTCTTGCCCGGTTGCCCGGACCACGTCCGGCACCCCTCACAGACCTCCGATGCACCGTCGCGCGGTCCGAGCCTCCGGGTCCGGTCCGTCGACGTGTGCGCGGGACGTGCACGACACGGGGCCGCTCGTCGGCCCGACAGGAATCAGAACCAGGAGAAGACCGTGGCTGCCAACTGCGACGTCTGCGCCAAGCGCCCGAGCTTCGGGCACAGCATCTCGCACTCGCACGTGCGCACGAAGCGGCGCTGGAACCCGAACATCCAGCGCGTGCGCGTCGTCGTCGCGGGGACGCCCAAGCGTCTCAACGTCTGCACGTCGTGCCTCAAGGCCGGCAAGGTGCAGCGCGCCGTCTGACCGAGACCCCGGCCGCCCGCACGGCGACCGGCACCCGCACGTCGAAGGCCCGTGAGCAGCGCTCACGGGCCTTCGTGCTGCCCGGGCAGCCACGGCACCGCACCCGGCGACGACGGCGGGGCACGGGCACGCGCCGTGCCGACGTACGACCCGGGGCTGACCCGCACCCGCCGCGCGACCGACCCGACCCCACCCCTGCTCCGACGACACGCGCCACCTCGGCGGGGTTGACTCGACGCGGCCCGACCCGTGGCCCGCCCGTACCGCCCCGGTGCCGGGCGGCCGGGTCCCGACGCCCGGCGGAGCGATGCGCACGACGACGACCCAGCCCGACGCGCCGGGCGCGCTCGCCGCAGGCGACCGCGCGGCGCCCGTGACCGCCCGCCGCCGGGTGGCCGCATGAGCCCCGACGCGCCGATCGACCTGCCGACCACGCTCCCCGGGCGCGTCGAGGGCGACCTCCTGCTGGGCTCCCCCGTCCCCGTCGTGCTCGCCCTCGGCGTCGCCGTCGTCCTGCTCGTGCACGCCCGCCGCGCGCACCGCGGGCCCACCCGCCGACGCACGGCCGCCGCCGTCGGCGGGGCCTCGGCGCTCGTCGCGCTCGCGGCCGTGCTGGGCGTCAACCTGTGGGTCGGGTACCTGCCGTCGGTCCAGACCGCCGCACGCTGGGTGCAGACCCGCACGTGGACGCCGCACGCCACGAGCCCCGAGGTGCCCGCGCCCCCGCACGCGCGCGACCCGCGGCACGGGCGCGTGCTCCACGTGACCGTCCCGTCGACGAGCCCGGGCGTGCCCGACTCCCCCGCCTGGGTGTACCTGCCCCCGCAGTACGACCGTCCCGGGAGCACGGCGCGCTTCCCGGTCGTCTACGCGCTGCACGGCGCGCCCGGGACGGCCGCCGACTGGTTCGCGGGCGGTCGTGCCGACGCCACGGTCGACGAGCTCGTGGCGACGGGGCACCTGCCGCCCGTGGTGGTCGTCGCGCCCGACCTCAACGCGGGGGCCGCGCCCGGGGGCACCGAGCCGCTCGACGTCCCCGGCGGGCCGCAGCTCGGCACGTACCTGCGGACCGACGTCGTCGCCTGGGCCGACCGGACGCTGCGCACGCGCGACGAGCCGGCCGGGCGCCTCGTCGTCGGGATGTCCGCCGGGTCGCTCGGCGCGCTCGTGACCGGCCTGGGGCACCCGGACGTGTTCGGCGGCGTGGTCGCGCTCATGCCGTACGCCGCGCCGGACACGCCGGCCGTGGTCGCCGACCCGCGGGCCGCGGAGCGGTCGACGCCGACGTCCGTGCTGCGGCGACGCGACCTCGCGACCGTGCAGCCGGTCTTCCTCGGCGTCCCCGGTGCCGAGTCGCCGGCCGCGGGGCAGGCGCTGGCGCGGGCGCTGCGCGACGCGCACCAGCCGACGACCCTGCGGGTGTACCCCGGGCTCGGGCACACGTGGGTCGGCGCGCGCACGATGCTGCCCTACGGGCTCGTGTGGTGCGCCGGGCAGCTCGGCTGGGTCGCGCCGTGACGCCGGCCCGCACGCTCGGCGACGCACCTCCCGGCGCCGTCCCCGCCGTCGTCCCCGGACGCGCCCTGCGGACCGTCCACGTGCTGCTCGTCGTCGCCGCCGTCGCCTACTCGGGACTGCCGCTCGAGGTGCTCACGGGCTTCCCGCTCGACCCCGTCACGTCGTACCTGTCGGAGCACGCCGCGCGCGGGCAGGCGTGGCGCGGCCTGTTCGTCACGGCGGACGCGCTGGCCGGCCTCGCCGTGGCCACGGCCGGTGCGATCCTCCTGGGAGCCCGCGCCGCGACGCTGCCGGCGACCCCCGACGGCCCGCGCCGGTGGGCCGTCGTGCTCGCCGTCGCCCTCGTGGTCGCCGGTGCCGCGACCGTCGTCGACGTGCTGAGCCCGATGGCCTGCGCGCCGTCGGCCGACGCCTGGTGCGCCTCCGCCGAGGCCGCGCGCACGCTGGGCGCGCAGCACACCGTCCACGAGCTGTCGAGCAGCCTCGTGTCCCTCGCGCTCGTGGCCGCGTGCGCGGCCGCGCTCGCCCTGGTGCGCGGCGCCCGCGGCGGCAGCCTCTCGCGCGTGGTGCGGCACGCGCTCGCGCCGCTCGTGGTCCTCGCGACGAGCGCGGTCGTGGGCACCATCGCCGTCGCCTCCACGCTGGGCGCCGACGCGCCGCCGGTCGGGCTGTGGCAGCGCGCGCAGACCCTCGCGGCGTGCGCGACGTTCGTCGTCCTGGTGCCGCTGCTGCGCGCCGCTCGCGTCGCGCGCCGTGCGGGCCGGCCGTGAGCGCCTCGCGCTGGCTCGTGCTGCCCGGCCTCGCCTGCCCGGCGTCGTCGTTCGACGCCGTGCGGCGCCTGCTGCCCGCGCACGTGTCGCTCGACGTGCGCGCGCACGCCCTGACCGCGACCGCCGCGCAGGCGCTCGCCGACGGGCCGTACCACGGCGTGGTGGGTCACTCGCTGGGCGGCCTGCTCGCGCTGGAGGCCGCGCGCACGCACCCCGACCGGGTGCCGCGCGTGCTGCTGCTGGACCCGACGCGCCTGCACGAGCAAGGACCGCCGGCGCCGTTCCGTCGCGGCCTGCTCGCGGTGGCCCGCGCGGTGACGCGTGCGCCGGGGGCGGCACGCGCGGCGGCGCTCGTCGAGCGGCGGGTCGACCGCTGGTGGGCGCGCCGCGGCGTCGTGCGGACCGCTCAGGACCGGGGGCCGGAGGCGTGGCGGCACGGCGTCGACGCGCTGGCGGCGGGCTGGGACCGCGCGGCGCGCGTCGACGCGCTCCTGGCCACGGGCCGGCCGCGCGCGGAGGTCGTGCTCGCGGTGCCGG
>NZ_BCRB01000072.1 GCF_001552375.1 Cellulomonas iranensis NBRC 101100 = JCM 18110
GGGTGGGCCCGCCTCAGGCCCCGCCGAGCAGGTCCTCGAACGACGGCACGGCGTCGTACAGCCCGCCGCGTGCGGCGCGCTGCCGGCCCGCGACGCGCTCGGCGAGCTCGGCGGCCGCGCGGCGCACGCGCTCGGGCAGCGGCTTGACGTCGTCGTCGCCGGCCTCGGCCCAGTCGTCCGTCGCCGCGAACACCGTGGTCGGCACGACGTCGGCGCGCAGGTACGCGAACACCGGGCGCATCGCGTGCTCGAGCACGAGCGAGTGCCGCGACGTGCCGCCCGTCGCGCCGAGCAGCACGGGCGTGCCCTGCAGCGCGTCGGTGTCCAGCACGTCGAGGAACGACTTGAACAGGCCCGCGTAGGACGCGGTGAACACGGGCGAGACCGCGATGACGCCGTCGGCGCCCGCGACGGCGGCCTGCGCGGCCGCGAGGTCGGGGCGCGCGTAGCCGGTGAGCGTCATGTCGACGACGTCGTGCGCGAGGCCGCGCAGCTCGACGACCTCGAGGGTCGTGTCGATGCCGCGCGCCGTGAGGTCGGCGACGGTCGCCTCGGCGAGGCGGTCGGCCAGCAGCCGTGTCGACGACGGCTGGGACACGCCACCCGAGACGACGACGATCGAACGGGACGTCATGGGGGTCCTCCTGGGACGGGGTACGTCCACGCTGCCACCGGGGGTGCCGGTGCGCGCGGCGGGCTGGATCGCCCTCTCGCGGGGGTGGTGGGGGTGGGGCTGGATCGCCCTCTCGCGCGCGGGGTGGGCGAGCGGGGCTCGTCCGGTGACGCGCGGGAGGGCGATCCGGTGCCGTCAGGAGACCGTGACCGCGTCGGCGGCGTCGGTGTCGTCCTCGGCCGTGCGGCCGGTCCAGTGGTCGGCGGCCGCGGCCTGCTGCTGGTGCACCTTGCCCGCGGCTCGGGCGGCGGCGACGCGCTCGGCGTGCGACGGCGGGTCCGACGGCACGTCGGCGGGGCGGCGGGACTCGGCCTCGGCGCGCAGCACCGGCACGACGTCCTCGGCGAGCATGTCGATCTGCTCGAGGACGGTCTTGAGCGGCAGGCCCGCGTGGTCGATGAGGAACAGCTGGCGCTGGTAGTGGCCGACCTGCTCCCAGAAGGCGCCGTAGCGGTCGATGACCTGCTGCGGGCTGCCGACCGTGAGCGGCGTCTCGCGCGTGAAGTCCTCCATCGACGGCCCGTGCCCGTACACGGGCGCGACGTCGAAGTAGGGCTTGAACTCGTTCCACGCGTCCTGGCTGTTCTTGCGCATGAACACCTGGCCGCCGAGGCCGACGATCGCCTGGTCGGCACGGCCGTGGCCGTAGTGCTCGAACCGCTGGCGGTAGAAGTTCACCATCTGCGCGGTGTGCTCCATGGGCCAGAAGATCGCGTTGTGCAGGAACCCGTCGCCGTAGTACGCGGCCTGCTCGGCGATCTCGGGGGAGCGGATCGAGCCGTGCCACACGAACGGCGCGACGCCGTCGAGCGGGCGCGGGGTGGACGTGAAGCCCTGCAGCGGCGTGCGGAACTTGCCGCTCCAGTCGACGACGTCCTCCTCCCAGAGGCGGCGCAGCAGCGCGTAGTTCTCGATCGCGAGCGGCAGGCCCTGGCGGATGTCCTTGCCGAACCACGGGTAGACGGGCCCGGTGTTGCCGCGGCCCATCATGAGGTCCATGCGGCCGTCGGAGATGACCTGGAGCATCGCGTACTCCTCGGCCAGCCGTACGGGGTCGTTGGTGGTGATGAGCGTGGTCGCGGTCGAGAGCACGATGTTCTTCGTGCGGCCCGCGAGGTAGCCCAGCATGGTCGTCGGCGACGACGGCACGAACGGCGGGTTGTGGTGCTCACCGGTCGCGAACACGTCGAGGCCCGCGGCGTCGGCGTGCTCGGCGATCGTGAGCATCGCGCGCACGCGCTCGGTGTCGTCGGGCGTCCGGCCCGTCGTCGGGTCGGTCGTGACGTCACCGACGGAGAAGATCCCGAACTGCATGGTCCACCTCGCTGTCCGCCGGGCGGCCCTGCCGCCCGGGAGTTCTATGCATTTGCATCGACCGCTCGCCACAACACGGCACCCCCCGCACGTATTCCGCGGCCCTCAGCCGTCCGTCGCGGACGCCGGGTCCGCGGTGCCCGGCGCCGTCGGCGACGGGTCGGGCGCGGGCTCCGACGGGCCGTCGGGCGCCGCCGACGGCGTGGCCGTCACGACCGTCACCCGCAGCTCGACCGCGTCGTGGTCCGTCAGCACCGCCGACGTCCGCCCGACCACCGGCGCCGCGGCCGCGGCGACCAGCAGCGCCACGACCAGCACGAGTCGCACGCGGGCACCGCGGTCGCGGTGGTCCTCACTCGAGGAGGAGCGCATCGAGCTTCCCGTCCTGCGGCGCCTGCCGTCGTCGTCGGTCCTCCCGCCGCCGGCGGTCGTCCAGCACCGACAGGACCTCGAGCGTCGCGAGCGCGAGCAGCGGGGGTCCGAGCAGCATCGCACGTCCGGCCGCCGACGTGGCCCAGGCGAGCGCGCGCCCCCAGCCCTCGTGCACCGACAGCAGCACGCCGCGCACGCGCTCGACCGGCGTCGCGTCCGGGTCGGGGGCGCTGTTCGCGTCGCCCTGCGTACGGATGTACGCGCGCGTCTCCGGCTCGCCCGCGGCGTCCAGCACCGGCGCCTGCCGACCGTCCGTCCCGGGCACCTCGCGCATCACGGGCAGCCGCACGACCTCGACGATCCGGTGCGTCACCAGCTCGGACGAGCCGATCGGCTGGAACGTCACGACGAGCCCGGGCCGCAGCTCCGAGGCGTCACCGACCGCGCGCAGCACCACGACGTCACCCGCCGAGAACCGCGGCTCCATCGACCCCGACGTCACGATCAGCAGGCGCTGGTCCCGCGCCTGGAACCACAGCGGCACGACCGTCGCCGCGACGAACCCCGTCACGCCCAGCACGACGACCGTCCACAGCAGCGCCGTGACCGCGCGCCGCGCCCACGGCGCCCGCGGACGCCGGTGCGCGGGCGCCGCCACGCGCGGCGCCCGGCGCTCGACGAACGGCTGCGGCCGTGTGCGCGGCGTCATGGTGGGCGAGGTCAGGAGTTGTTCACCGTCTGCTCGGAGTCGAACTGCAGCGAGATCGCGACGGCCGTCTGCTGGTACCGGTCGTCGGTGCCCGACGACACGCCGCTCGCGGGGTCGCCGTCGGCCATGTCGAGCCGCACGCACAGCGCGTCGACGCCGGTCGCACCGGGCCCGACCTGCCGGTCGCCCGGCTGCGCCCCGCGCTCGGGGCTGCCCACGATCGCCGTCATCGTCGCGGGCAGACCCTGGCCCGTGTCGCCCAGCGCACCCTCGGGCGCGGTCGGCACGCTCAGCGCCGAGCAGCCCGCCGCGGGCGCCTCGTACACGCGCAGCCGCAGCGCCTCGCGCAGGTCGCCGTCGCCCAGCGCACCGCCGGCCGGCGTCGCGACCTCCGCCGCGACCGAGACCGCGTAGCGCAGGTTGAGAGACCCGTCGTTGCGGACCGTCACGGGCGCCACGGCCCACCCGCCGGGCGCGAGCAGCTCGTCGGGCACCGTGAACTCCACCGGCTCGCCCGGGGCCGTCAGCACGACCGAGCCGGTCGTGATGCCGCTGCTCACGGTGTCCTGGTCGGTGAAGACCGCGGCGGTCGTGAGGGACGTGACGCCGACCCCGGCGAGCACGAGGATCGCGCCCGTCGCCCACAGCCGACGACGTCGCAGGACGTCCTCGCGCGCGGGAGCGGGGTCGATCATCTCCTCGAGGATCTCGTCCATCATGAGCGGGCCTTCCGGTCGAGCGGGGGCGAATCCGGCGTCGGGTGCGTGAGGAAGCACGCGTGCTCCTCGGCAGTCATCGGCAGCGGCGCGGCCGACCTGAGGCATCATGCCGTGAGTTCACCCGGTCGGGTGACTCCGTCCGGGTGCGGGCCGTGCGTGTCGGCCACACCGACCTGCGCGATGGCCTCGGCCGGCGCGGGTCGCGCCCACAGGAACCCCTGCGCCTGGTCCACGCCGAGCCGCGTCAGCACGCGCGCCGTGCCCGCGTCCTCGACGCCCTCGGCCACCACGTCGAGCCCGAAGGAGTGCGCGAGGTCGACCATCGCCTGCACGACCACCTCGGACCCGTCGCGACCCTGCTCTCCGAGGTCGGAGATGAACACGCGGTCGATCTTCAGCGTGTCCACGGGCAGGTCGCGCAGCTGCGAGATCGACGTGGTGCCGGTGCCGAAGTCGTCGATCGCGACCCGCACGCCCAGCGCGTGCAGCCGCTGCAGCACCGGCACGACGCGTGAGGTGTCCGCCACCAGCGCGGTCTCGGTGATCTCGACCTCGAGCAGTCGCGCGGGGACGGCGTGCTCGGCCAGCAGGTGCTCGATGGTGGCGACCACGTCGGGCGTCGTGACGTCGTGCGCCGACAGGTTGACCGCCACCGGCAGGTCACGCCCCTCGGCCTCCCACCGCGCGAGCTGCACGACCGTCGCCTCGAGCGCGAACCGCGTCACGTCGTGGATCAGGCCGGACTGCTCGGCGATCGGCACGAACGCCGACGGCGCGAGCACGCCGCGCGTCGGGTGCGACCAGCGGATCAGCGCCTCGTACCCGACGACGCGGTCGGTGCCGAGGTCGAGCTTCGGCTGGTAGTGCATGACGAGCTGGGCCGCGGCGGGGCGCCCGGCGGGTGCGTCGCCGCGGCCGTCCGGGCCCGAGGCGCGGCCCGCCGCGAGCAGCTGCTGCTCGGTGCGCCGCGCCGCGCGCGACGCCGCGAGGGCCTGGTGCAGCTCGCCCAGCAGCACCAGGCGCGTCGGCGACGAGTCGTCGGTGTCCGGGGAGTACACGGCGACACCCGTGCGGTGGTGCTTCGCGGCGTACATCGCGACGTCGGCCGTCCGCATGAGCGACGACGCGTCGTCGGCGTGGTCCGGCAGGCACGCGACGCCGATCGAGGTGTCGATGTGCAGCGTCATGTCGCCGATCTCGAACGGCCGCGCGAACAGCTGCCGCACGCGGCCCGCGAGGCGCTCGGCGTTCGCCACGGACCGCACGTCCGGCAGCAGGACGGCGAACTCGTCGCCGCCGAGGCGCGCGACCACGTCCTCCTCGCGCAGCGACTCCCGCAGCCGCTGCGCGACCTGCTCGAGCAGCGTGTCGCCGTGGTCGTGGCCCAGCGTGTCGTTGATGTCCTTGAACCGGTCGATGTCGAGCAGGATCAGCCCGACGCGCCCGCCGTCCTCCTCCGCGCGCAGGATCGCGCGGCGCATCTGGTCGCCCAGCAGGCGGCGGTTCGGCAGCCCCGTGAGCGAGTCGAGCATCGCGAGCCGCGCGTTCTCCAGCGCCGTGCTGCGCAGCCGCCGCGACGTGGTCCCCACGATCCGGAACAGCAGGAGCCACAGCACCACGAGACCGCCCGCCACCGCGAGCGTCACGGTGCGCGACGTGCGCGCGAGCGTCGCCTGCGTCTCGGTGTGGTCCAGCACGACCTCGGCGACCCCGACGGGCTGCCCCGCCGAGCCGCCCGTGGGCACCGCGTCGTCCGCGGTGTCGTCGGGCAGCACGGGCACGTACACGTCGAGGACCGTGAGCCGCTGGGGCTCGGTGCCCGTGCCGCGGCGCACGTCCTCCTGGACGACGGGGTCCGGCGCGCCGGTCGACATCGCGGCCGCGAAGCGCTCGGAGTGCGGCAGGCCGCTCGTGGTCCCCGGGTCGGACGAGTACATGAGACGGCCGTCGAGGCCCCACAGCCGCAGCTCGACCAGGCGCTCGTCGAACGCGCTCGTGCGCGCCGCGATGGCCGCGGTCTCGTCGGGCGACGCGACGCCCGTGACGAACGAGCCGGCCGCGACGCCGCCGGCCGCGTAGCGCGCCACCACGGCGGCCATCGAGGTGCCGTCGCCGACGGCCTGCGCGCGCATCTGCTGCGCCGTGAGGGTCACGAGGGCGACGCCGAGCGCGACCATGCCGACGAGGCTGACCAGCGCGAACGAGCGCGTGAGGCTGCCACGGCGCCGTGAGCGTTGCGACACGGCCCCTCCCCGGCGCGTCGGCGCGACGCCCCCGGCCGGGGACGTCCCGGACAGAGTAGGACGTCCGACCTGATTCGGTCCGACCCGCCGCGCGGCGTCCGCGTGTCGTGTCGCGGCGGCCCGGGAACGCGCGGGCGCGCCCGGGTGTTGTGCGTGGTGCGACCGCACCCGCGGGACGCGCCCCACGACCCCAGGGAGCTGTGGTGACCGACCGGTACCCCGTGACCAAGTCCGACGACCAGTGGCGTCTCGAGCTCGAGCCGCAGGAGTTCGCGGTCCTGCGGCGCGCGGGCACCGAGCGCGCGTGGACCGGCGCGCTGCTCGACGAGCACCGCGAGGGCGTCTACCGCTGCCGCGCGTGCGGCAACGAGCTGTTCCGCTCCGACACCAAGTTCGACTCGCACTGCGGCTGGCCGAGCTTCTTCTCGCCGCTCGCGGGCGACCGCGTCGAGCTGCTGACCGACACGTCGCACGGCATGGTCCGCACCGAGGTGCGGTGCGCGCGCTGCGGCTCGCACCTGGGGCACGTCTTCGACGACGCGCCGCAGACGCCCACGGGCGACCGGTTCTGCATGAACTCGGTGAGCCTGACGTTCGAGCCCGCGGCCGAGAGCACGACGGACGCCCGTCCGTGAAGGGACCGGTCGGGTGACGACACACGCCCGACACGCCGGTCCGGGGTGAAGTCCCCCGGAGGCGGGACTGAAGTCCACGAGCCGCAGTGCCGATAATGCGGACGTGGACGAGGTCCTGACCGTTCGACGGTGGCGGAGGTACGGTGCCGACCGTCTCTACGTCACGCACGAGACCGGTGCGCGGGTGGGCTCCGTCGACCTGCAGTCGGGCGAGGTGGTCGCCGACGACCCCGTGCTCGAGGCCCGCGTGCGCCGCGCCGCGCAGGCCTACCTGCGGTCCGACGTCCCCGAGCTCGTGCTGCCGGTGACCTCCGAGCTCGCGTCGCTCGACGCGCTCGAGGGGCTCGGCACGGGCCTCGAGGCGTGGCTGGGCGACGTGCGCGACGGCGCGCGCTCCGACCACGGCCTGCGCGGCAGCCCGCTGGGGGTGCGGCTCGAGCGCCTGGCCGACGACGGCTGGGAGACCGTGCACGACGTGCCGCTGGGCCGGCAGGGCTCGGTGATCGAGCACCTGCTGGTGGGCCCGGGCGGCATCTGGACGGTCTCGGAGCGGCGGCACCCGGGGAGCCGGGTGCGGGTCGCGGCGCGCACGATGCACGTCGACGGGCGGGCGGTGACCTACCTGCGGGACGCACGGCTCGAGGCGGCGCGCGTGCAGGGCCTGCTGCAGTCGGTGGGGTGCGCCGGGGTGCACGTGCGGGCCGCGCTCGTCGTCACGGGTGACCTCGAGCGCGACGCGCACCACCCGCCGCAGGACGCGCTCGTGGTCGCGCGGCACGAGGTGCCGAACGTGTTCCGGCGCATGCACCCGCACGTCGACGCCGCGCGCGTGAAGGCCATCGCCGGGCTCGCGCGGCGGCGCACGACGTGGGCCCGCTGACCGCTGGTCCGTGGGCGTGCCGTGCTGCGCGAGGATGGGGCGATGAGCGACGACCCGGTGCTGCGCGTCGAGCGTGAGCTCGGCCTGTTCATGCGGCGGGCGCGGGCCGCGTCGGCGGGCGTCGCGCGCAGCGTGCACCCCGACCTCGACCCGTCGGCGTACCAGCTGCTCGCGACGGTCGCCCGCACGCCGGGCACGCGCGCGAGCGACCTCGCGGACCTGCTGGGCGTGGGGCGCGGCACCATGTCGCGGCAGGTCGCGCGGCTCGAGCGGCTCGGGCTCGTCACGCGCGCGGCGGACCCGCACGACTCGCGGAGCCACCCGCTCGTGCTGACCGACGAGGGTGAGCGCCGGCTGGAGCACGCGCGCGCGGGACGGCAGGAGTACATGCGTCGCTCGCTCGACGCCTGGCGGGCGGACGAGCTCGCGCAGCTCGCGGACCTCATGGCGCGGCTCAACGACGACCTCGTGCGGCACGGCGAACGGCAGACGCCCGCCCCGGACGGTCCCTGAGGGGTCGTCGGGACGGGCGTCGCGCGCGGTGGTGCCGCGGCCCGTGGGCTCAGGACGCCGCGGCAGGCTCCTGCTGCGCGGCCTGGGCCGCGAGCCGCTGCTCGACGCCCGACGCGTGGCCGAGCGGCACCTCGCGCAGCGCGAGCACGGCGACGAGCGCGAGCAGCGCGATCGGCGCGCCGACGAGGAACAGCTCGGACACGCCGATGCCGAACGCGTGCTCGACGACCTGGCGCACCGGGCCGGGGAGCGTCGCGAGGTCGGGCAGCGTGCTGGTGCCGCTCGACCCCATCGCGGCGGGGTCGATGCCGATGCCCGTGAGGCCGTCGACCATGAGGTGCTGCACGCGGTTGGACAGCAGCGCCCCGAGCGCCGAGACGCCGATCGCGCCGCCGAGCGTGCGGAAGAACGCGACGGTCGCGGTGCCGGCGCCCATCTCGGTGATGGGCAGCGTGTTCTGCGTCGCGAGGACGAGGTTCTGCATGAGCATGCCGACGCCCACGCCGACGACGAGCATGTAGCCGCCGACGAGCACGAAGCTCGTGGTCTCGTCGATCGTGCCCATGAGGCCCAGGCCGCCCGTGAGGAGCACGGCGCCGGCCACCATGATCGCCTTGTAGCGGCCGGTGCGCGTGATGCGGCGACCCGACAGCGTCGAGGACAGGAACACGCCGAGGACCATGGGGATGGTCAGCAGGCCGGACTGCGTGGGGGTCTTGCCGCGCGCGAGCTGCATGTACTGCGACAGGAAGACCTGCGTGCCGAACAGCGCGATGCCGACGGCGACGGACGCGAGGACCGTGAGCACGACCGTGCGGTTGCGGAACAGGTGCAGCGGGATGATCGGCTCGGCGGCGCGCTGCTCGACCAGGATCACGCCGACGACGCCCAGCAGGGCCCCGCCGACCATGACGGCCGTCTGCCAGGACAGCCAGTCGAACGACTGCCCGGCGAACGTGACCCACAGCAGGAGCGTCGCGACGGACGCGGACAGCAGGACGGCGCCGGCCCAGTCGATGCGCACGCGGCGCCGGGCGGTGGCGGGCAGGTGCAGCGTGCGCTGCAGCACGACGATCGCGGCGATCGCGAACGGCAGGCCGACGAAGAAGTTCCAGCGCCACCCGGCCGCGTCGGTGATGACGCCGCCGAGCAGCGGGCCGCCGACCATGCCGACGGCCATGACGGCGCCCATGAGGCCCATGTACCGGCCGCGCTCGCGCGGGCTGATGATGTCGGCGATGAGGACGGTGCCGAGCGCGGTGAGGCCGCCGGCGCCGATGCCCTGCAGGGCGCGCATGCCGATGAGCATCTCGGTGGTGTGCGAGAACCCGGCGAGCGCCGAGGACACGACGGACACGACGAGCGCGATCTGCACGAGCAGCTTGCGGTCGACGAGGTCGGCGAGCTTGCCCCAGATGGGCGTCGAGACGGTCGTGGTGAGGAGGGTCGCGGTGACGACCCAGGTGAAGGCGGACTGGCTGCCGCCGAGGTCGGTGATGATGCGGGGCAGGGACGTGGACACGACGCTCGTCGCGAGGATCGAGACGAACATGCCCAGGAGGATCCCGGACAGGGCCTCGAGGACCTCGCGGTGCGTCATGGCCCCGCTGGGGGAGTCGGCGGCGGTGCCGTCGACGGTGCTGCTGGTGCTGCTCACGTGGGGGTGCTCGCTTCCGGGCGCGGGGACGGGGGTGACCGGGCGTCGTCGGCGGTCGGGAGCCGTCGCGGGCGGTGCTGGAGCCGGGCGCGACGGTTGCTCGGGGCAACTCTACGACGGGTCGTTACCTCGGGCAACAGTTCAGGGGGGTGACGTGTTCCGCCCCGGGTGCGACGTACGTCGCACCCGGGGCGGAGAGAGCGGGGCCGGACGTGCCGTCGTCAGGCCGACGCGCGGCGCGACCGCCGCTCGACCTGCAGGCCCTCCATGTCCTCGAGCTCGACCCCCTTGGTCTCCGGGACCTTGGTGAGCACGAAGACGAACGACAGCAGCGCGAACGCCGCGTACATCGCGTACGGCACCGACGCGCCGAACCGGTCCAGCAGCTCGGGGAACGACAGCGTGATGACGAAGTTCGCGATCCACTGCGCGGACGCCGCGACGCCCAGGGCCGCCGCGCGGATCCGGTTCGGGAACATCTCGCCCAGCAGCACCCACACCAGCGGGCCCCACGTCGCACCGAAGAACACCACGAACGCGTTCGCCGCGACCAGCGCGATCACGCCCCACGAGCCGTCCAGGCTGACGTTCTCGCCCGTGCCCGTCGCCTGCGTGAACGCGACCGCCATGGTGCCGAGCGCGAGCGTCATGCCCGCCGAGCCGATCAGCAGCAGCGGGCGCCGCCCCACCTTGTCGATGAGCGCGATCGCGATGAACGTCACCACGACGTTCGTCACGGCCGTGATCGTCGAGATGAGGAACGACTGGCTCTCGGCGAACCCGACCGCCTGCCACAGCGTCGTCGAGTAGTAGAAGATCACGTTGATCCCGACGAACTGCTGGAACACCGACAGCAGGATGCCGACCCACACGACCGGCAGCAGCCCCAGCGCCGGGCCGCGCAGGCTCGCCTGCTGCGCGAGCGCCTCGTCCTTGCGGATCGTCTGCTCGATCTGCTCGACGCGCTGCTCCGGGTCCTCCTCGGCGCCCAGCACGTCCGCCAGCACCGCGCGCGCCTCGTCGCGGCGGCCCTGCGCCACGAGGTACCGCGGCGACTCGGGGATGCGCAGCGCGAGCACGCCGTAGACCACCGCGGGCACGACGCACACCAGGAACATCCAGCGCCAGGCCTCGAGACCCAGCCACAGCTCGTTCGCCGCGCCGCCCGCCGACGTCGCGAGCAGCTGGTCCGACAGCAGCGCCGCGAAGATGCCGAGCGTGATCGCGAGCTGCTGCAGCGACCCGAGCCGCCCGCGCATCGACGCCGGCGCGATCTCCGCGATGTACGCGGGCGCGATCACCGACGCGATGCCGATGCCGACACCCGCCATGACGCGCCAGATCGCCAGGTCCCACGCCGCGAACGCGAACGCCGAGAGCACCGACGACACGAAGAACAGCACGGCGCCCAGCACCATGACGCGCGTGCGGCCCCACCGGTCCGAGAGCCGCCCGCCCAGCCACGCGCCCGCCGCCGACCCGAGCAGCGCCACCGCGACCACCAGGCCCGTGACGACGCCCGACAGCTCGAACTGCCCCTGCACCGCCTCGACCGCACCGTTGATGACCGAGCTGTCGAAGCCGAACAGGAAGCCGCCCACCGCGGCGGCGACCGCGAGCGCGACCGCCTTGCCCTTGTGCCTCGACGCCCCGGGCGTGCCGCCCGGCCCCTGCGCCGCCGACGAGTCCGTCATGGCCAGCACGCTCCGTTCCGTCCGGGGCCGTCCCGGTCGTTCTCACTGTGAACCCGCCGTGCACGCGTCGCACCCGGAGCGCGGCGGTGCGACGGACGTCACGTGCCCGCCGGGACGGGGCGGCGGGTGGTGGGCGAGCCGCGGGCGGGGGATCATGCCGCGATGAGCACGGACGGCACGGCAGGCACCGGCGGCACGAGCGGCGGCAGCGGCGGCGGCACGGGCGGCGGGCGACGCCACCACCGCCCGATCGTGGTCGACCCCGCGCTCGCGGACGAGCTGCCGGGCCCGCTCGACCCCGCGCTGCGCGACGAGATCGCGCACACCACGGCCGCCGCGCTGGTCCGGCACGGGCGCGCGACGCAGGACCCGCAGGTCGTCGAGCGGCTCGTCGCGCTCGTCGAGACCGAGGGGCTCGACGTCGTCGCGGCGATGTGGTCCGACTGCCCGGCCGACACGCTGCCCGGCGCGCTGTGGCGGCTGTACGTGCTGCGCGAGTGGGTGCGTCGCGACCCGGGCACGGTCGCCGACCGGTACCGCCAGGGCGTCGCGGCCGCACCCGTGCACGACGCCGTCGCGGGCGTCGTCGACCAGCCCGGACCGCAGGACGTCCGCACGGTCGCCGACGCCGTGCTCTCGGGCGTCTACACGGGCGACCTCGCGGTCGCGCTCGAGCGTGCGGCCGCGTTCTGCCAGGTCCTGGCCACGGGCGCGGCGTTCGACGCCGACCACCTCGACGTCGTCGACCCCGCCGCCGCGCACCGCCAGACCCGCGGCGCCGCGTCGCTCGTGCGCACCGCCGAGGAGCTCGCGCACGCCGCGCAGCTGTGGCGGGCCGACCGGCTCGAGTGACGCGCCGCTCGCCGCGGGGCCGCGCCGAGCCCGTGCGTCGTGCGTGACGCCGCGTAGACTGGACGGGCGACGCCGGGTCGCGGTAGCCCCGGGCTCCATCATCAGCCGCTACGAGCGGCCACGCGCCGAGAGGCGCTCCCGGCCCGGCGTCGTTCACCTCACACCGAGCGCACAGGGGCGTGCGACCTCGGTCCGGCGCACCTGCCGTTCACCGCCCGTTAGGCTGTTGGCGCCCCGGTTCCCGGGGGACACACCGTCGAACGACCCGGAGCCCTCCGTGCGCCTGCGCATCACACCGCGCGACACCCAGTACTTCGACCTCTTCGCCGCTTCCGCGTCCCACCTCGTGACGGGCGCGAACCTGCTGGCCGAGATGCTCGGAGCCGACCGCGCGACCCGCAAAGAGATCAACAAGCGGATGGCGGAGGCCGAGCACGCCGCCGACGACGCGACCCACACGATCATGCGTCGCCTCAACCAGACGTTCGTGACGCCGTTCGACCGCGACGACATCTACGACCTCGCGTCGAGCCTCGACGACTGCATGGACTACATGGACGAGGCGTCCGACCTCATCGTCCTGTACAAGGTCGAGGAGCTGCCCGCGCGCGTCTCCGACCAGGTCCAGGTGCTCCAGCGCGCCGCCGAGCTCACGGCCGAGGCCATGCCCCGCCTGCGCTCGATGGACTCGCTGCAGGAGTACTGGGTCGAGGTGAACCGCCTCGAGAACCAGGCCGACAAGTCGCACCGCAAGCTGCTCGCGCAGATGTTCGACGAGATCTCCGACCCGATCCTGCTGATGAAGCTCAAGGAGATCGTGGAGAAGCTCGAGGACGCCGCCGACGCGTTCGAGAAGGTCGCGAACACGGTCGAGACGATCGCGCTCAAGGAGTCCTGAGCCCCCGTGGAACCTGTGCTCGTCGTCTTCGTCGTCGCGCTCGCCCTCGGGTTCGACTACACGAACGGCTTCCACGACGCCGCCAACGCCATCGCCACGTCGGTCTCGACGCGGGCGCTGACGCCGCGCGCGGCGCTCCTCATGGCCGCGGTCATGAACTTCACCGGCGCGCTGCTGGGCACCGAGGTCGCCGAGACCATCGCGACCTCCATCGTCGACCTGCAGGACGCACCGTCGCACTCGGCGCTCGTCGTCATCGTGTGCGCGCTGGTCGGCGCGATCGCGTGGAACCTCGTGACCTGGTGGTTCGGCCTGCCCTCGTCGTCGACGCACGCCCTCATCGGCGGTCTCGTCGGCGCGGGCCTCGCCGCCGGGTTCGGGATCTACGGCTCGGCGATCGTCGACAAGGTCGTCCTGCCGATGGTCTTCTCGCCGATCATCGGGTTCGGTCTCGCGTTCCTCGCGATGGCCGGCCTGCTGTGGCTGATCCGCAACCGCCCGCCGACCCGCGTCAACCGGCGCTTCCGGTTCGCGCAGACCGTCTCGGCCGCCGCCATGGCGCTCGGGCACGGCCTGCAGGACGCGCAGAAGACCATGGGCGTCATCTACCTCGCGCTCCTCACCGCCAACTGGGCGGACCCGGAGGCAGGCATCCCGCTGTGGGTCAAGCTCGCCGCGGCCGCCGCGATCTCGCTCGGCACCTACGCGGGCGGGTGGCGCATCATGCGCACGCTCGGCCGCAAGATCATCGAGCTCGACCCCGCGCGCGGGTTCGTCGCCGAGTCGGTCTCCGCGGTGGTCCTCTACGTCAACGCGTTCGCGCTGCACGCGCCCGTGTCGACCACCCACACGATCACGTCCGCGATCATGGGCGTCGGCGCCACCAAGCGGCTCTCGGCCGTGCGGTGGGGCGTCGCCAAGAACATCGCCGGCGCGTGGATCCTCACGATCCCGGCCGCCGCGCTCGTCGCGGCCGTCGTGTTCTGGATCATCCACCCGATCCTGGGCTGAGCCCGCACGCCCGACGCCCCGGTGCCGCACGGCACCGGGGTGTCGTCGTGCTCGCGGTCGGCCCGGCCCGGCGGTGCCGGCTCGCCCCGGCTGGGTCAGTCCGCGCCGGCGGGGGACCGGTGCCGCTCGACCCCCACCACGCGCGTGCCCCGGCGGGTCCGTGCGGCGTGCGCGACGAGCACCTCGCCGGGGGCGAGGAACGGGTTCTCGCGCGGCAGCGCGTCGGCCACCGCCCGGCGGCTCTGCACCTCCAGCACGTCGAGCACGGTCGGCAGCACCGGCCGGTGCGTGCACAGCACGGTGTCGCGCCGCGCCTCGAGCGCGTCCGCCACGATCGCCGCGACCCGCGCGGGGGACTCGTCGTGACGGGCCTCCGTCAGGCCGTCGGCCACCTCGGGGGTCACGCCCGCGGCCTGCGCGTAGGGCGCCACCGTCGTCGCGCACCGCTCCCAGCGGCTCGTCACGACCTGCTCGACGCCGAACGCCGCGAGCAGGGGCGTCAGCGTCGCGGCCTGCCGCAGGCCCAGCCCGGTGAGCGGACGGTCGTCCTCCGTGCCACCCCACAGGGCCCGCTTGCGGGCCTGCCCGTGCCGCGCCACCACGAGCGCACGCGTGTCCAGCCGGTCCTTCGCGTACGCCTCGACGAGCGCGTCGAGCGGGCGACGGTCGTCGCGGCGCGTCAGCCGGCGCGCGGCCTGCGCGGTGTCGAACCACTCCCAGTGGTCGATCTCGGAGCGGTCGGCGTGCGGCACGGGCGGGCGCGCGCGCAGCGGCACGTCGTCGCCGCGGCCCGCGACGCGCGCGGCCCAGTAGTGCACGACCTTGCGGCGCCCGTCGGACAACGCGTACCGCAGGCCCGGCAGCGGCAGGCCGAGCACCACGGCCATGCCCGTCTCCTCCTCGACCTCGCGCACGGCCGCGACCGGCGGGACCTCGCCCGGGTCGAGCTTGCCCTTGGGCCACGACCAGTCGCGGTACCGCGGGCGGTGCACGAGCGCGACCTGCAGGCGTCCCGCGCGCACGCGCCACACGAGCGCGCCCGCCGCCTCGACGGGATCCGGTGCCCCGGCCCTCACCGGGGGGCGCCCGGCCGGCGCTTCTGGCGCTGGACGAGCACCTCCTGCAGGTCGACCAGCGGGCCGTCGGGGCCGCGGTGGTGCCGCACCCAGACGCCGTCCGGGCCGAGGTGCCACGACGACGTGCCGTCGTCCATGGTCTCGTCGAGGTACTCGACGAGCTCGGTCACGTGCGCGGGCTCAGCGACCCGCACGAGCGCCTCGACGCGGCGGTCCAGGTTGCGGTGCATGAGGTCGGCCGAGCCGATGAACACCTCGGGGCCCTCGAACCCGTCGCCGTCGGCGGGTGTCGCGTGCGCGAACGCGAACACCCGCGAGTGCTCGAGGAACCGGCCGAGGATCGACCGCACCCGGATCGTCTCCGACAGGCCCGGCACGCCCGGGCGCAGCGCGCAGATGCCTCGCACGTTGATGTCGACCGGCACGCCCGCCTGCGACGCGCGGTACAGCGCGTCGATCGTCGCCTCGTCGACCATCGAGTTGACCTTGATCTTGATCCACGCGGGCTCGCCGCGGCGCGCCGCCTCGGCCTCGCGCTCGATGCGCTCCAGCAGCCCCGTGCGCACCGAGCGCGGCGCGACGAGCAGCCGGTGGAACCGCGACTTCGGCGCGTAGCCCGACAGCTGGTTGAACAGCCGCGTGAGGTCCTGGCCCACGTCCGGGTCGGCCGTCAGCAGCCCCAGGTCGGTGTACAGCCGCGCGGTCTTCGGGTGGTAGTTGCCCGTGCCGACGTGGCTGTAGCGGCGCAGCCCGTCGGACTCCTGCCGCACCACGAGCGACAGCTTGCAGTGCGTCTTCAGCCCGACGATCCCGTACACGACGTGCACGCCCGCCTGCTCGAGCTTGCGGGCCCACGAGATGTTGTTCTGCTCGTCGAACCGCGCCTTGATCTCGACGAGCGCGAGCACCTGCTTGCCGGCCTGCGCCGCGTCGATGAGCGCGTCGACGATCGGCGAGTCGCCCGACGTCCGGTACAGCGTCTGCTTGATCGCGAGCACGTGCGGGTCCGCCGCCGCCTGCTCGAGGAACGTCTGCACCGACGTCGAGAACGAGTCGTACGGGTGGTGCAGCAGGATGTCGCGCGCCCGGATCGCCGCGAACACGTCGGTCGGCGTGGCCGACTCCACCTCGGCGAGGTGGCGGTGCGTCGCCGGGACGAACTTCGGGAACTGCAGCTCGGGCCGGTCGAGGTCGGCCACGAGGTTGAGGCCCGTGTGGTCGAGCGGTGCGGGCAGCTCGTACACGTCGTCCTCGGACATGCCGAGCTCGCGGACCAGGAGCTTGCGCACGCGCGGGCTGATGCCCTCGGCGAGCTCGAGCCGCACGGGAGGCCCGAACCGGCGCCGCAGCAGCTCCTTCTCCATGGCCTTGAGCAGGTTCTCGGCGTCGTCCTCCTCGACCTCCACGTCCTCGTTGCGCGTGACGCGGAACGTGTGGAACTCGCGGACCTCCATGCCGGGGAACAGCGCGTCGAGGTGCTGGGCGATGACGTCCTCGACCGGCACGAACGACATGGGCCCGCGCTCGGGCGCCGCCGTCGCGTGGTCCGGGGCCGAGGGGCGGCCCGCCGCGTCGACCGCGATGTACCGCGGCAGCAGCGGCGGCACCTTGACGCGCGCGAAGTGCTCCTTGCCGCTGGCCGGGTTGACGACGCTCACCGCGAGGTTGAGCGACAGCCCCGAGATGTACGGGAACGGGTGCGCGGGGTCCACCGCGAGCGGCGTCAGGACCGGGAAGATCTGCCGGCGGAAGAACTTGTGCAGACGGTCCTGCTCGCCGTCGCCCAGGTCGTCCCAGCGCACGATCGTGATGCCCTCGGCCGCGAGCGCCGGCTGCACGTCCTGCGCGAAGACCCGCGCGTGCCGCTCCATGAGCTCGTGCGCGCGCTCGCTGATCGCCTCGAGCACCTGCCGCGGCGACAGCCCCGACGCCGCCGTGACCGCGATGCCCGTCGCGATGCGCCGCTTGAGGCCCGCGACGCGCACCATGAAGAACTCGTCGAGGTTCGACGCGAAGATCGCCAGGAACCGCACGCGCTCCAGCAGCGGCAGGTCCGCGTCCTCCGCGAGCTCGAGCACGCGCTGGTTGAACGCGAGCCACGACAGCTCGCGGTCGAGGAACCGGTCGTCCGGCAGGGCCTCGTCGACGGGCTGCGGCGCCTCGTCGGGGGTCTCCACGTGCTCGGCGATGCGCTCTGCCAGCGCGGGGTCCATCGCGGGGGCGTCGGTCATGTGCTCATCGTGGCACCGTCCGGTGAACTCGGCGTCTGCTCGCCGTTCACCTCGTCGTCGCCCGCCCGTCGCGCTGCGCGGCGGCCTCCTCGGCGACCGCGGGGACGCCGCGCGGCGGGCTGCCGGGGTCGGGTCCGAACATCACGTCGACGGCGGTGCGCTCGAAGCCCGCACGCCGGTAGGTGTGGATCGCGACGGTGTTCTCCGCACCCGTGTAGAGGATCACCGTCCGCAGCCCGCGGTCCGCGAGGTGCGCGAGCCCGAGCGCCGTCAGCGCGCGCCCCATGCCCAGGCCCTGCGCGTCGGGGTCGACGCCGACGACGTAGATCTCGCCGACCTCCTCGTCGGGCGCACCGTCCGGCGCCTCGCCCGCGGGGTGCACCTTGGTCCACACCGAGCCCAGCAGCTGACCGTCGCGCTCGGCGAGCAGGAACCCCGCGGGGTCGAACCACGGCTCCGCCTCGCGCGCCCGCAGGTCCGCCGACGTCATGCGGCCCTGCTCGGGGTGGTGCGCGAACGCGCGCGCGTTCACCCGCCGCCACGCCTCCTCGTCCTGCCCCGGCACGAACGTCCGCACGTCGACGCCCGCGGGCAGCGTCGGCGTCGTCGGCGGGTGCGCGCGCAGGTCCGTCGCCATGCGCCACAGCTCGCGCACCACCACGAGGCCCGCGCGCGCGGCGGTCGCACGCGCGGCCGGCAGGTCGCCGTGCGCCCACACGTGCAGCCGCCGGTCCGGCACGGCGGCGGCCTCGGCGGTCGCGCGGGCCAGCAGCGCGCGTGCGACGCCGCGACGGCGGTGCGCCGGGTGCACCACGAGCTCGGCGCGCACCGTCGTCGAGCTGCCCACGTCGAGCTGCGCGTAGCCCAGCAGCGGCCCCGGCGCGTCGTCGCCCGTGCCCGGCGCCCGCCGGGCCAGCAGGTGCACGACGCGCGCCTCGTCCTCGGTGAGCCACAGCAGCGGCTGCTCGGACAGCGGGGGCACGCCGTCGTGCTGGGCCGCCGCCTGCGCGAGCGCGCGCACCTCGTCGGCCGGCGCCGGCGTGAGCGGGCCGGAGACGGCCGTGACCAACGTCGGGACCTCGGTGCCGTCGGACGCCATGCGCCCATCCCATCACGGACGGGTGCGCGCGCGGTGGCCCGTCGGGGTGACAGGTGCGGGCCGCGCGGTCCCGCGGGCCGTGCACCCGAGCGGGCGTCCAGGTGCACCGGGTAGCGTGGACGCGCCATGAGCAGCCCCGCCGTCGCCACCGCAGCCCCGGGGGGCCGCCGTGCACGGCGGCGGGCCGACGGGCCCCGCACGGTCGACGTCGACGTGGTCGTCGTCGGCGCCGGGCAGGCCGGGCTGTCGGCCGCGTACCACCTGCACCGCACGGGGCTCGTGCCGGTCGGCACGCGCGGCTGGGAGCGGGCGCGCGGCACGTTCGTCGTGCTCGACGAGAACCCGCGCGCCGGTGGTGCGTGGCAGCACCGGTGGCGCTCGCTGACCATGGCCGACGCGCACCACGTGCACGACCTGCCGGGCATGCCGCTCGCGGTCGTCGACGCCGCCGAGCCCGCCGCCGACGCCGTGCCGTACTACTTCGCGCAGTACGAGGAGGCGTTCGGCCTCAACGTGCAGCGCCCCGTGCGCGTGACGCGCGTGACCCGCGGCGACGACGTGGACGGCGAGCCGCGCTACGCGGTCGAGACGCAGCACGTCGACCACCCCGACGCGCGGGTCGTCTGGTCCGCGCGCGGCGTCGTCAACGCGTCGGGCACGTGGAACCGCCCGTTCTGGCCGAGCTACCCCGGCCGCGCCGACTTCCGAGGCCGGCAGCTGCACGCACGCGACTTCCGCACGGCGCAGGAGCTCGCCGACGGGCACGTCGTCGTGGTGGGCGGCGGGACGTCGGCCGTGCAGCTGCTGCTGCAGGTCGCCGAGGTCACCACGACCACGTGGGTGACGCGCCGCCCGCCGCGGTGGGTGGACGCCGAGTTCACGCCCGAGCTGGGGCGCGAGGCCGTGGCGCGCGTCGAGGAGCGCGTGCGGGCCGGGCTGCCCCCCGAGTCGGTCGTGTCCGTGACGGACCTGCCGCTGACCCCCGCCTACCGCGCGGGCATCGCGTCCGGGGTGCTGCGCGCGCGCCCGGCGTTCTCGCGGATGGTCGCCGACGGCGTCGTGTGGGACGAGGGTGCCGCGACCGGTGCGTGGCGTGCGGCGGCCACGCCCGACGGTGACGAGCGTCCCGACGGTCGGGTCGACGGCGACCGGGGGGTGCGTGGCGACGACGACCCGGGGGCGCGTGG